>VGXW01000054.1 GCA_016873195.1 Planctomycetota bacterium
GGGGCTCGGTCGTCGCGCTCTACGACGCGCTCCTGTGGATGGAGGAGCAGCGTCTGCTGCCGAAGTGGCCGCTGCGGGGGCTCGTCTCGGCGATCTCGGTGGGCCTCGTCAACGGCGCGCCGATGCTCGACCCCGACTACCAGGAGGACAGCCAGGCCGAGGCGGACCTCAACGTCGTGTGGGCGAACGACGGCAAGCTGATCGAGGTGCAGGTCGGCGCCGAGCGGCGCCCGTTCTCGTTCGAGCAGCTGCAGGCGATGCTGGCGATGGCGCAGCAGGCCTGCGCGCAGATCCGCGCCCAGCAGAAGCAGGTGCTCGGGATCTGACCTACCGAACGCCGCAACGCGGCGACAAGTCCAGGGCGAAGAGCACGCGCTGGGCGCCGCTGCGGCGTTTCCTTGGAAGTCCCTGCACGGTGCCGCGTCTCCGACCGCGGCGGCGCGGGCCGGGCGCAGCACGAGCCGGGGCACCGCGGCGGCGGCTTCGCGCCCGCGCGATCGACCCCTCGGTACGCGGCACGGGCCGGCCACGTGGACCGGCCCGTGTTCTGCGGCGCTGCCTCTCAGGCGGCAGCGTCGGCTTGCGTCACTGACCGAGCCGCGCGCAGAGGCCGTTCGACGACAGGATGCCCGCCGGGTTCAGACCCGAGGTGAGCGGCGCAGCCTGGAAGAAGAACTGCACGCTCTGGAAGCTCGGGTTGTTCGGGATCGCGAACGGTTGCGAGAAATCGGCCGGCGGGACACGGCCCAACAGGAACGCCGCGACGATCAGGCTCTGGTTCAGGTGCAGGAAGCAGCCTGGCATGCCGTAGGGCTGGAGGCTGACGGGCGTCGGGAGGCCGCCGAGACCCGCGACGAAGATCTCGAAGGTGGTCGCGAGGGTGACGTTCGTCGTGATGATGTTGGGGGTCGTGCCGATCACGGGCCGCGCGTCCATCGTCAGCATCGGCGGCAGTTTGCCGTCGCCGCTCTGGAAGGGCAGCGCGGCCGAGATGTCCATCGCCGGCGGCAAAAGCCGGTGATCGCGTTGTTCGTGGGGCTCTGGTTCGACAGCAGCACGATCGGCATGTCGATGTTGCCGTTCGCGTAGAGCGTGACCTGGTACTTGTTCACGGCCGCGGCGACGCCCCACTCCTGCACGTTGTCCCAGCTGATGCGGACCCACTGGTTGGCCGGGTCGACCTCGTAGTAGATGCCGCCGCCGACCGTCACGTCGAGGTCGTGGTAGCCTGGGGTGATGCGCGGCGGGCCGTCACGGAACGGCGCGATGCTGCCGTAGGCGGCGCCGCAGACGTCGAACGAGTTGTTGACGACGGCGGCGAGGAAGACGCTGCCGTTCGACGAGATCGTGATGTCCGTCGTGCTGCCGCCCGGGTAGTTGAACGTGAAGGGCAGCGCGATCGGGGTCGACAGCGCGTCGTCCCAGCTCGTCGACGACGACGAGCCGTAGGGGCCCAGGTGCAGCGAGGCGCCGGCCGGCGGCACGTAGGCCGGGCCGCCCGGGACCACGAGGTAGTTCTGGCCCAGTGCGACGAGCGACATCGACACGCCGGACAGGTCCCGATTGCCCGGAGCTTCCGGGAAGCTCTCGTAGAACGCGTACGGGCGGAAGTAGCAGCCGTCGCCGAACGGCACGTAGTTCGCCGAGAGGGCGTCCGGCGTGTAGGTGATGCGCAGGTTCGGGCTGTCGACGGCGGCGGTGGTCCACGCGTTGCCGACGATGCCGTCATTGGTCATCGTCAGGAACGGATCGGTGTACGGCGTGCCCGGGTTCGGGCTCACGCCGAGGCAGTGCAGCGGGCCGGGGTTGATGCCCGACGTCGGCGCGTTGTAGATCACGTTCACGCCGTAGACGCCCGCGGGCAGCACGAGCGGCGGGTTGAACACGACCGGCGACTCGCCGTTGCCGACGCCGGTGTTCACGACGGTGATCGTGCCGCTGCCGAGCAGCGTCCACGGCGACCCCGGGTTGGCCGGATTCAGCAGTTCGTTGCCGACGCGGGTCGTCGGGCAGGTCCAGACGTCGACGACGGCCGTGTTGCCGACCTGGTTCGGCACCACCGGGTTGCCGACGCCCTGGTCGTAGAGCCACGTGCTCATGCCCGAGATCGTGATGGGCACCTGCACGTTGAGGTCGAAGATGTGCGTCAGGAGGTTGGTGCCGTAGTAGAAGCTGGCGGCGAAATCCTGACGGTTCGAGAAGACGCGGGAGCCCGGGGCGCCGGCGCAGTTCTGCGCCACGGCCAGGGAGGCGGTGCCGAGCACGGCCAGAGTGAGGGAGAGCTTGTGCATGGTTGCGGGGTTGCGGGGTTGAGGGGAGAAGGGGAAGAAACGATCAGGGAAGTGCACCATGGTTCTTCACCCTGTCAAGTCCGTCAAGCCGGCGAGCCGCAGGATGAGAACGTGGTGCAAAGAGCACGCTGCTGCAGTGAGCCCGAGGACAGGGATGCTCTCGCACGAGCCCACGTGGTGGCAGTGACCCGGTACCGACGCACTACGCCCGGGTTTTGTTCGCCAGGCCGGGGATTTCGTTTTCAGCGGTGGGCCGCGCGCATGCGACGGACCGCATGCAGGGGGAATCGCCGCTGCCATCGTCCCGCGACGCGGCACAATCGCGTTCCATGCGCGAACTCTGGATCGGCACCAACAACCCGAAGAAGCGTGTGGAGCTCGAGCGACTGCTCTGTCCACTCGGCATCTCGCTACGCACTCCGGCTGATCTCGTGCCGCCCTACGAACCCGTCGAGGACCAGCCGACCTTCGCCGGCAACGCGCGGCAGAAGGCGTCCCTGCTCGCGAGGCTCGCGCACGGCCTGGCGCTCGCCGACGACTCGGGGCTCTGCGTCGACGCGCTCGGCGGGCGGCCCCGCGTGCGGTCGGCGCGCTACGGGCGGTCGGCGCGCTACGGCGGCGAGGGCCTGACCGACCGGCAACGGCTCGAGCGCCTGCTCGCCGAACTCGCGCACGTGCCCGGGCCGGACCGCACGGCGCGCTTCACGTGCAGCCTCTGCGTGTGCGAACCCGACGGGCAGGTGCGCGCCGCGATCGAGGACCACTGCGAGGGCACGCTGCTGCGGGCCCCCGCCGGCACGGGCGGCTTCGGCTACGACCCGATCTTCGTGCCCGCGGAGTTCGCCGGCGACCCGACGAAGTCGTTCGCGTGCCTCGACGCAGCGACGAAGGACCGGCTGAGCCACCGCGGCAAGGCGCTGCGCCGGCTGCTGGCGCGGCTGCCGGAACTGCTGCGGTCGTGAGGCGCGGGAGGCGATGGCGCGGTCTCAGGCCTTCGCCGGCACGCGCGCGAGGATCTCCTGCAGCAGGGTCCAGAACCGACCCACCGACGAGATCGACACGTGCTCGTCGGGCGTGTGCACGTCCCACATCGACGGGCCGATCGAGGCCATCTCCATGCCCGGGTAGTTCTCGCCGATCAGGCCGCACTCGAGGCCGGCGTGGATCGCCTTCACGATCATCGGCTTGCCGGCCACCTTGCCGTGCACGGCCTGGATGTGCGCGACGACGTTCGACTTCGGCTCCGGCTTCCAGCCCGGGTAGCCGCCGGACTCGGCAGGCACGAAGCCCGCGAGCCGGCACGCCGCCGCGATGCGCGCGGCCAGCGCGTACTTGCTCGCGTCGATCGCGCTGCGGCTCAGGAAGCACACGTCGAACGTCTCGCCGTTCTGCGCGACGATGCCGAGGTTCGTCGAGGTCTGCACGAGGCCGGGGATGTCCGGGCTCATCGCCTCGACGCCGTGCGGGCCGGCGAGCACGAGCGACACCAGCGCCTGCGCGTCGGCGGCCGTCATCACGCGGTCCGCGGTCGCCGCGGCGACCGTGATCGCGAGGCCCGGGTCGAGCGCGCCGTAGGCACCGCGCCAGGCCGCCTCCTGCTGCTGCACCACCGAGCGCAGCGCCGCCTCCTCGGCCGCCGGCACGACGACGACCGCGGCGGCTTCGCGCGCGATCGCGTTGCGCTTGTTGCCGCCGGCGAACGACGCGAGCGCGAGTTGGCACCTGCCGCTCGCCGCGTCGAGCACCTGCGCCAGCACCTTCAGCGCGTTGGCGCGGCCCTTCTCGATGTCGATGCCGCTGTGGCCGCCCTTGAGTCCGCCGACCTTGACGCGCAGCGCCGTGCCCGCGGGTGCCGGACCGAACTGCACGGTGCGCGAGGCGACCGTGTCGACGCCGCCCGCGCAGCCGATCGTGAGTTCGCCCTCCTCCTCGCTGTCGAGGTTGATCAGCCACTTGCCCTTGATCCAGCCGCCGGCGAGGCCCTTGGCGCCGGTCATGCCGGTCTCCTCGTCGACCGTCACGAGCACCTCGAGCGGGCCGTGCGCGACGCCTTTGCTCTCGAGCACCGCGAGCGCCGACGCGACGCCGATGCCGTTGTCGGCGCCGAGCGTGGTGCCGCGCGCGCGCAGCATGTCGCCGTCGCGCCAGACCTGGATCGGGTCCTTCCTGAAGTCGTGCGCGGTCGCCTCGTTCTTCTCGCAGACCATGTCGACGTGGCACTGCAGCACGACGGGCACGGCACCCTCGCGGCCCTTCTGGGCCTTCTTGCGCGCGAGCACGTTGCCGACCTTGTCCTGCAGCACCTCGCAGCCGGCGGCGCGCGCGCGGTCGGCGAACCACTTCGCGGCCGCCGTTTCGTTGCCGGAACCGCGCGGGATGCGCGAGAGGTCGAGGAAGGGGCCCCAGAGCCCGGCGGGCTCGAGTTCGAGTGCGTTCTTGGAGGTCATGGTGTGGACACGGTAGCCGTGCCGCGGGCCGGAGGAAACCGAATGCGCGGCCTCGTGCGCACGGCGCCACGGTCCGCTGCGCAGCGACGGCCGCGGCCCTGCGTCAGGGAGCGCCCGGCAGGCGCTCGATCTCGTCGCAGAACCAGAGCAGGTCCCCCGTCCGGGTCGAGGCGATCGCGTGGATCCGGTTCCAGTCCAGCACTCCGTACCGGTTCGCGATCAGGTTGCGCAGACCCGACGCAGCGGCCAGCCGGGCAGCGAGTTCGAGCGGGAGGGCCCCGCGGTCCCCCAGGGCCAGCAGGACGTCCCGATAGCCAGCAGGCACGTCGAGCCGCTGCTCGGCGAGCCAGTGCGTCGCCACCGACAGGCAGTGCTGCAGCGCCACGAAGAGGTTCAGCACGACGACCTCGCGCGCCGTGCGGTCGCGCGCGAAGGCATCGGCGTCGGCAGGAAGCACCTCGCGGATGCGGGCCACGGCGTCGCGCACGTCGGCCAGGGCCTTGGCCAGCCACAGCCTATCGACCACCGTGCACCTCGCCCGCCCCGGCCCGGACGAACAGGTCCTCGACGGGCTTCCAGTCGAGGTAGTCGAGCACGGCGCGCGCCTTGCGCGTCGCGAACGCATCGGGATCGCGTTCGAGCAGGACCTGCCCGTCGCGGAACACCCGGTAGGCGAGCCCAGGGGGTCGTCGAGAACGGTCAGGTCGACCGCCCGCCCCGCGGCTGCCTCGAGCCGGCCGATCCGGTCGCCGAGTTCGAGCAAGGACAGCGGCCGCGCGAGTCCGCCGATGGCGAGGTCGAGGTCGCTCTGCGCGTGCTCGTCGCCGCGGGCGCAGGACCCGAACACCAGCGCGAAGCCGATGTGGGGTTCCGCGGCGAGCAGCTGGCGGATGGCCTCGTACACACCAGCACTCTACGCGCGCCGGCGCGCGAGCGCGAGCCAGGGGCCGACCCGGCGGCCGCCCGCTACGCGGCAGCGGGCCGGCGCAGGCTCACGAACAGGCCGCCCGCGCCGAGCAGCAGGAAGATCGTCGCCTGCACGGCGATCTTCGCCTGCACCGGGTCCGCCGCGAACGCCACGTAGAGGAACCATCCGCCGAGCAGCAGGATCACCGCGTAGACCACGGCCATCACGGCCCGCGCGAGGTTGCGCGTCGCGGGCGTGTCGGCGCCGAAGATCCGCGCGTAGAGCACGAGGCCGAGCGCGGCGATCACGTCGAGCACCGCGAACACGAGCCAGAACGTGCGCGTCGTCGCGAGCGACTCCGGCGACCCGACCACCGGCTTCAGGTAGTGTTCGTAGGCGGCACCGCCGAGGCTGCTGCCGAGCAACGCGCCGAACACGCCGTAGAGGAACGCGTAGCCCATGTAGACGGCCTTCTTGTCCGCGGGCGCGACGATGCCGATGAAGCTGTAGTACTTCGGGTGCGCGGTCATCTCGCCGATCGAGAACACGGCGATGCCGGCGATGAACACCCACGGACCGTGCGACGACGCGAGCAGCGCGAAACCGCAGGCACCGAGCGCCATGCCGGTGACCATCGTCGGCAGCGGCTTCCAGTTCTTGACCGTGCGGCTGACGACCACCTGCAGCAGGATGATCGTGCCGGCGTTGATCGACGTGACGTGCTCGGCGTCGAAGCGGAAGCCGCCCTGGAAGCCGAGCCAGCGCAGGGCGCCGTTGACGGCCTCGTCGACGGGCTTGCCGTCGACGAAGTCGCCGAGGTACCACAGCACGGAGCCGAAGTTCTGGAAGTAGAGGATCCAGAACCCCGAGTAGACGACGACCATCAGCATGAAGCGGCTGTCGCCGAGCACCTCGGCGGCGCCGACCAGCACCTGCTTCAGCGTCTTCGTGCTCGGCGGCCGCGGCGGATCGGTCCACACCAGCAGCGTCGGCAGCAGCATCAGCCCGGTGTAGGCCGCCGAGGCGACGAACACGTACTGCCACGAGAAGCCCTTCAGCACCGAGACGACCAGCGGCGCCACGAACGCGCCGAGGTTGATCATCCAGTAGTAGACGCCGAAGCCGAACGCGCTGTTCGACTCGTTCGTGGTGCGCGCGATGGTGCCCGAGATGATCGGCTTGAACAGGCCGGCCCCGGTCGCCATCACCAAGAGCGACAGGAACACGAGCCCGTAGGTCGACATGTACCCGGCCGCGAAGTAGCCGCTGGCCAGCAGCGAGAACGCGACCAGCAGCATGCGCCGGTAGCCGTAGCGGTCGGCGAGCGCGCCGCCGAGGATCGGCACCACGTAGGTCGCCGCGTAGACGATGCTCTGCAGGAAGCCGATCGACTGCTTGTCGAAGCCGAGCCCGCCCTCGTCGACCTTCGTGCTCAGGTAGACCGCGAGCACGGAGTTCATGCCGTAGTAGGCGCCGCGCTCGAACAGCTCCATCACGTTCGCGACCCAGAAGGTGCGCGGGAAACCGGTGCGGGGTTTGGGGTCGGTCATGGTCACGGGGGTTGGTGGCGAACGCGCATCGTGTCGCCCCCGGCGCGGGAATCCAACCGCGGGCTCGCGATCGCGCGCGCTGCGGCTACGGTTCGCGGCCGCGGAGCCCCCCGATGCGGAAGGCGATCGTCGAGACCCTCGAGGCCCTGCAGCGCGACCTCGTGCTGTCGCCCGACCAGCGCGCGGAAACCGAACGCCGGCTGCGCCTCGCGCTCGCGCCCAGGGACCACGGCGCGCGCTTCGTCGCGGTCGTCGCCACGCTGGGCGCCGTGCTGGTCGCGGCCGGCATCCTGTACCTGGTCGGCTACCACTGGGAAGAACTGGGCAAGCCCGTGAAGCTCGGGCTGATCTTCGGGCTGTGGGCCGCGATCCATGCCGCAGGCTGCTGGCTCACGTGCCGCGGCCGCTACCCGCTGCTTGGCCAGGCGCTGACCGTGCTCGGTGTGCTGTGTTTCGGCGCCGCGATCGGTCTCGTCGCGCAGGTCTACCACCTGAGCTCGCACTACCCGAACGCGGTGCTCGCGTGGTGGGCGCTCAACGTGCCGTTTCGGCGCCGCGATCGGTCTCGTCGCGCAGGTCTACCACCTGAGCTCGCACTACCCGAACGCGGTGCTCGCCTGGTGGGCGCTCAACGTGCCGGTGCTGCTGTGGAGCAAGACGCGCGCCGTGCAGGTCGCCGTCACGGCCATCTTCGTCGTCTGGTGCCACTGGCACCTCGGCGTCTACCTCGAGCACCACTCCTGGCGCGCGCAGCCGCCCAGCTTCGGCCTGCTCGAGGCGGGGCTCGCGGTGCTGTTCCTCGGTCTCGGCCAGGTCACCGCCGGCACGCGCTTCTCGCACTTCGCGCCGCTGTGGCGAGCCCTCGCCTGGCTCGGCGTGCTGGTCGCGCCGTTCGTGCTGGCCTTCGAGGACTTCTGGGACCTTGGCGAGCCGTGGTCGTCGCCGCTGCTCGGCGACGGCGGCTGGGTCGAGGCGTCGCGCCCGCTGCACGGCTACCTGCTGGCGCTGCTCGCGGGGTGCCTGCTGCTGCTGCCGGGGCTGCGCCGGCCCGGGGGCCTGCGGATCCGTGCCGGCATCGTCGCGGGCACCGCCGTGCTGCTCGGCCTCTGCGCCGTCTACGCGCCGCCCGCCATGCCGCTGCTCGGCAACCTCGTGCAGCTGGCCCTGCTCGTGCTGCTGGTGCGCATCGGCACGCGCGCGGGCCGGCCAGCGCTCGTCAACGTCGCGGTCGCTCTGTTCTGCGTCGTGGTGTTCGTGCGCTACGCCGAGTACCTGTGGGACAAGCTCGCCGGCGCCTACGCGTTCCTCGGGCTCGGCGTGCTGCTGCTGGGACTCGGCTGGTGCCTCGAACGGCAGCGCCGCCGCTGGGTCGCCGCCAGCAAGGAGGTGGCCCCGTGAATCGTGCGCTCGGGCACCTGCTCGCGGTGCTGCCGCAGTTCCTGTTGGTCGCCGGCCTCGCCGTGCGCGAGGAGTGGGTGCTCGCGACGGGCATCCCGGTCGTATTGCAGGTCTTCGCCCCTACGACCCGATGGACCCGTTCTCGGGCCGCTACCTCGGCACGCCGCTCGCGATCGAACGCCTCGACCTGGCGAAGTTGCCGCACGACGAAGGGCTGTTCGCGCGCGACGAGGTGTGGGTCGTGCTCGCGCCGGGCGAGAAGTTCTGGGAGCCGGTCGCGGTGCGCGCGGCGCGTGCGGAACTCGCCCAGGGCCAGGTGCAACTGCGCGCCGCGGTCGAGCCGCGCCAGCAGGAAGGCGGCGAGCTGCGCGTGCGCTACCCGACCGGCCGCTTCTACATCCCCGAACGCGGCAAGGACCCGACCGGCTGGCGGCCGGAGGGCGAACGGCGGCCCGAACTCGCGCTGCGCGTGCGGGTCACCGCGGGCGGCGGCGCTTCGGTCGAGGACCTGCTCGTCGACGGCGCGTGCCCTACGCGCAGTGGAACCGCTGACGGGAGGATTCCGGGAAGCGTGTACAGTGCGTGAGCATTTTTACCGTAAAAATGCTCACGATGTATCCACGCCACCTCGAGGTTCCGGACCGGTCCTTCTTCCTGTTCGGGCCGCGCGGCACCGGCAAGAGCACCTGGCTGCGCCAGCGCCTGCCCGACGCGACCTGGTTCGATCTGCTGCGCATGCAGGTGGTGCTCGACCTGGCCCGTGCCCCCGAGACGTTCCGCAACCGCGTCGAAGCGTTGCCGAAGGGCTCGTGGGTGGTGGTCGACGAAGTGCAGCGCCTGCCGCCCCTGCTCGACGAGGTGCACGCGATCCTGGCCGAGCACGGCCGACGCTACCGGTTCGCGCTGAGCGGCTCGAGCGCCCGCAAGCTGCGCCGGCTCGACGTCAACCTGCTGGCCGGGCGCGCGGTCACGCGGCAGTTCTTCCCGCTGACGGCTGCCGAACTCGACTACGACTGCCGACTCGACGCGATGCTGGCGACCGGCTGCCTGCCGATGGTGCGCAGCGAGCCGAAGCTGGCGGTCGACGTGCTCGACGCCTACGTCGGCACCTACCTGCGCGAGGAGATCCAGCAGGAGGCCCTGACCAAGGACCTGGCCGCGTTCACGCGGTTCCTCGAGGTCGCCGCGCTCTGCAACGGGCAGGCCGTCAACGTGGCCGGCGTCGCGCGCGAGGCCGGCGTCGCGCGGCCCACCGTGGCCCGCTTCTTCGAACTGCTCGTCGACACGCTGATCGGCTGCTGGCTGCCGGCGTGGCGTCCCCGGGCGCGCATCAAGGAGGTCGTGCAGCCGAAGTTCTAAAACTGTTCGACTGCGGCGTGGCGCGCGGACTCGCCGGGCGCTTGCGCGAGCCGTTGGGGGCCACCGAACGCGGGGCCTTGCTCGAGACGCTGGTGCTGCACGAACTGCGCGCCGAGATGAACCGGGGCAACCTCGGCGGCAAGCTGAGCTACTGGCGGACGCCGTCCGGCTCCGAGGTGGACTTCGTCTGGGAGCGGGGCAAGGCCCGCGTCGGTCTGGAGGTGAAGGCAGGCAAACACTGGCGGCGCGAGTTCGGGACCGTGCTCGCCGGGCTGCGCGCGGAGCAGCAGCTGACCGCCGCGTTCGGCGTCTACGGCGGCAACGAGCGGCTCGTGGACCGCGGCATCACGGTGCTGCCGTTCGTCGAGTTCGCGCGCGAGCTCGCAGCCGGGCGCGTGCTGCGCGCTGCCGGGTCGAAGCCCTGACGCGTCGGCTCACCCCGCCGCCGCACCGCCGCCCTTGCCCTGCGCCGACACCCAGCGGTTGAACAGCCACAGCGACGCCGCCGACAGCAGGCCGATCACGGTCAGGATCACCCAGCCGACCGTGTTCCACGTCGGATCGAGCGCGAGCAGCCCGTTCTCGAGCTTGGTGCTGCCGTGCGCCATGATCTCGTCGAACAGGAACGCGCCGGCCGGGCCGCCGACGAGCGCGCCGATCGCGAGCGGCAGGTTCGCGTAGCCGAGGAACAGCCCCTCCTGGCCCTTGGGCGCCAGGGCCCCGATGTACTCGTACATGCGCGGCGACGTGAACAGTTCGCCGAGCGCGATCAGCGCCACGGTCAGCACGATGAACATCGACCCGAGCGGCAGCCAGTTCTCGAACACGGCCTGCGGGCCGCCGGCGACCCAGATCGGCAGCACGTTGATCAGCATCGCGAGGCCGATCACCACCGTGCCGACGACCATCGACGGCAGCGGCCGCATCTTGCCGAGCCCGCGCGTCAGCACGAGCTGGAAGCAGACGATCACGAACGGGTTCGCGGCGGTGTAGAGCTCCATCGCCGGGTTCGTCTCGACCGTCTTCTTCACGTAGAGCGGCAGCACGTTGTAGACCTGGTTGTAGAGGAAGTAGAAGCCGCTCATCACGAGCAGGTAGAGCGCGAAGCGCGCGTTCTGCAGCACCAGCACCATGTCGAGCAGGATGCGGCCGACGGTGCGCTTGGGTTTCGCGGGTGCGGCGGCGTCGACGGCCGGCTCGCGGAAGAAGAGCAACACCACCAGGAACGCCACCAACGAGGCGAGTGCGGCGACGGCGAAGATCGACGACAGGCTCGCTTCGGTGGCCGCGCCCGGCTCGGGCGCCCCGGCCTGGTAGACGAAGCGGATCGCCGCCGCGGCGGCGACGACGGTCACCGTGAAGCCCAACGTCGCGAACCAGACGTCCGCCAGGCTGCGTTCGGCCTTCGTCGTGCGCCGCACGAGCAGCACGATGGCCGCCGCCGCGAGGCCGAGCACGCCGACGACCAGCGCGATCGTGCCCGCCCCGGCGCCCTTCCTGACCACGAACGCGAGCCCGCGGCCGAACAGGGAGCCGATGTTGATGACCATGTAGAAGATCGCGAAGCCGAGCGTGGCGCGCGCGCCGGCGACCTTCTGCACGGTGCCCGAGATGCACGGCTTGATCACCGAGCCGCCGATGCCGATCAGCACGACCGCGCCGGTGACGACCGCGACGTCGACGAAGCCGGCGGTGACCTCGTCGCCGATCGTCTTGTTCAGCACGGAGCCGCCGAACCACACCGGGAAGCCCATCAGGAAGTAGCCCGCGGCGAGCAGCACGAACGCGATCAAGAGCGACTTCCGGTAGCCGATCTGGTCGGCGATGGTGCCCGACAGGATCGGCAGGAAGAACACCAGGAACCACAAGAGGCTGTTGAAGTTGCTCGGCCAGTAGCTGCCGAAGCCGAGCTGGCCGAGGTAGATCACGACGAAGCTCGCCATCGAGTAGTAGGCGGCCCGTTCGAACAGCTCGGTGACGTTCGCCGACCAGAACACGGGCGGGAACGGCTTCACGGGGGCGGCGGCGGCGGGTTGGGTCGGCGCGTGGCTCATGGTTCCGTCGGGGAGAGCGGGGGGAGGAGAGCGGAGCGGCGCAGTCTAGCCGTGCCCGGCCCGGTTCGTGGCCGGGCTTCCGCGCTCCGGCTCCCGGATTCGGCGCCCCGCCGCACGCCCACAAACGCCCCGCCCCCGCAGTGGAAATCGGCGGCCCGCGTCCACCGCCGGAGCCAGCGCGGCCCACGGACGGCCCCGCCGCGAGCCCTCGCGCGCGGTGCCCTCCCCGCCTGGCCGCCGGGAGCCTGCCCGCTCCCGGTCGATCGCGATCGCTCCCTCGACCCAAGAACCGGACAGGAGTCCCGATGTCCTCTCAGCCAGCCAGCAGCGGCGAAGCGCCGAAGTTCCGCTCGTACGTGCCCGCGGACAGCGACATGAAGGAGGCGACGATCCGCGCGCTGGTCGTCGGCCTGATCATGTGCGTCGTGCTCGGCGCGGCGAACGCCTACCTCGGCCTCAAGGCCGGCATGACGATCGCCGCGACCTACCCGGCGGCGGTGATCGGCATGGCCGTGCTGCGCCTGTTCAAGGGCACGATCCTCGAGGAGAACTACGCCAGAACGGTCGGTTCGATCGGCGAGTCGGTCGCGGCGGGCGCGATCTTCACGATCCCGGCGTTCTTCATCGCCGGTGTCTGGACCGAGTTCTGGTCCTTCCGCCACTACCTCGAGGCCAGCGCGATCATGCTGGTCGGCGGCATGATCGGCATCTTCTTCGTGACGGTGCTGCGCCGCGTGATGGTCGAGGACAAGAGGACCTGCCGTTCCCCGAGTCGGTGGCGGCGAGCGAGATCCACAAGGCCGGCCGCACGGGCGGCACCGGCGCCAAGTTCCTGTTCACGGCGATGGGCATCGGTGCCTTGATCCAGGGCCTCAAGGAGCTCAAGTTCTTCGTCGCCGGCTGGTCGCAGTACATCCCGTTCGGCAGCGGCTCGATGGGCTTCGCCAAGGGCGGTGCCTCGGCGACCGCCAGCACCGGCGGCGGCGCCCTGCTCAGCACGCCCGGCGTGAGTCCGGCCTACATGGGCGTCGGCTACATCATCGGCCCGAACCTGGCGGCGTTGAACTTCACCGGCGGCCTGCTCGCGTGGGGTCTGTTCGTGCCGCTGCTGCTGTTCTTCCTCGGTCCGACGCTCGAGCCGCAGTTGACCGCGTCGCTGCAGGCGGCCGGCAACTACGAGAGCGTCGAGGCGACCGGCGAACTGATGGCCAACCTGATGTGGAGCAAGGTCCGGCTGGTCGCGATCGGCGGCATGCTGATGAGCGCCGTGTTCACGCTCTACCGGATGCGCAAGAGCCTCGCGTCCGGCCTCGCGCGGGCGATCGGCGACGTCAAGAAGGCGGCCGGCGGCGCCGAGGCCAGCGACCGCACCCAGAAGGACATCGGCTTCAACTTCGTGCTGCTCGGCATCGCCGTGTGCGCGGCCGCCACCTTCGGCATCTACTACTACTTCGCGCAGAACCTGACCGCAGCAGTCGTCGCGACGCTCGTGATGGTCGTCGCCGGCTTCTTCTTCGCGGCCGTCTCGGGCAACCTCGTCGGCCTGATCGGCTCGAGCAACAACCCGATCTCCGGTCTGACCATCTCGACGCTGATCATCGCCGCGCTGCTGATGGTCGCGCTCGGCGTCGAGGGCACGTCGGGCGTCGTCGCCGTGCTCGGCGTCGCCGCCCCCGATGCTGCAGGATCTCAAGGTCGGGCACATCCTCGGCGGCACGCCGTGGCGCATGCAGACCGGCGACATGGTCGGCATCGTGCTCGCGGCGGCGGTGATGTTCCTGCCGCTCGTGGTCCTGCACCAGGGCGACATCAACCAGGGCGGCACCGGCCTCGGCGGCGCGAAGTACGCGGCGCCGCAGGCGAGCCTGATGGCGATCCTCGCCAAGGGCATCGTCGAGGGCGGCATGGCCTGGCCGCTGATCATCGTCGGTGTGCTGATGGCCGTCGGCCTGATCCTCGTCAAGGTCAGGAGTCCGATGCTCGTCTGCGTCGGCATGTACCTGCCGCTCGAGACCTCGTTCGCGATCTTCGTCGGTGGGCTGATCAAGGGCCTGCTCGACATGCGCAGGGGAACGGCGTGCTGCTCGCGTCGGGCCTGATCGCCGGCGAGGCGCTGATCGGGCTCTTGTTCGCCGGCATGGCCGTCGGCGACGTCGCCTACGACAAGTGGCTCAGCGGCCTGAGCACGATGTTCCCGCTGCCGTTCGGCGTCAGCGCCCTGGTCTTCGTACTCGTCGCGTTCGTGCTGATCCGCACCCCGCTGAACAACGCCGGCCGCCCCGAGGACCCCGCGCCGCCCGCGGCGATGATGTGATCCGGGGCGCCCCCAGGTGAGCAAGGCGCCCGCGAACCTCTACGAGCTGCGGCCCGTCCAAGCGCTGGGTTTCGAGACCGGCGCGGACGGGCTCGTGTCGGTCTTGGTGCCGCGCTTCGAGAACAGGCTGCTCGTGAAGCTCCTGGTGCCGCTGTTGCGCCGGCCGACGTTCCGCGTGCGGCTCGACGCGCTCGGCTCGTTCGTGTGGTCGCAGTGCGACGGTCGGGCGACGGTCACCGAGATCGCCGCGCGCGCCTGCGCGGAGTTCGGCGGCGACGCCGGCGCGATGCTCGAACGCACCGGCTCGTTCCTGGCGAAGCTCGTGCGCGAACGCGCGGTGCGGATGCTGGGGGGCGAGCCGGCGGGCGGCTGAGGCAGCCCGCGACGCCATTCCGTTTGCAGAACGCGACGCCTGGCGTTGCGTTCCGCAGACGGATCGGCGAACGAGATCGCGCCAGGGACCGCCGTGGCAGGTGGTGCAGGCGCCGGCTAGGCTTCCCGGCCACCGCGCGCCCCGGACGGGTGCGTCCTACCCGCGAACACGGAGCCCCATGTCCGAACTGATCAAGAAGACGTTGCGCGATTCGGCGGCCGCGCGCTGGGCCGCGATGACGGTCGTCGCCTTCACGATGCTGTGCGGCTACTACGTCGCCGACGTCGCCGCGCCGCTGAAGACGCTGATGGAGCAGCAGCTGGGCTGGGACAGCACCGAATACGGCCTGTTCACCGGCTCGTACGGCTGGTTCAACGCCGACGTCGCCGCGCCGCTGAAGACGCTGATGGAGCAGCAGCTGGGCTGGGACAGCACCGAATACGGCCTGTTCACCGGCTCGTACGGCTGGTTCAACGTCTTCCTCGGCATGCTCGTGATCGGCGGCATCATCCTCGACCGCAAGGGCGCGCGCTTCGCCGGCATGCTGTCGATGCTCCTGATGCTCGGCGGCTGCACGCTGAAGTGGTGGGCGATCGACACGGACACGCTCGACCAGACGAAGTGGCTCGGCATGAAGGCCCAGGTGCTCCTGGCTTCGATCGGCTACGCCACGTTCGCCATGGGCCTCGAGCTGTGCGGCATCACGGCGACGAAGATCATCGTCAGGTGGTTCAAGGGCTACGAGATCGCGCTGGCGATGGGGCTGCAAGTCGCGATCGCGCGCATCGGCACGAGCCTCGCGCTGAACGCGAGCGCGCCGATCGCCAAGGGCTTCTCGGTCTCGACGCCGATCCTGGTCGGCTCGCTGCTGCTCGGCGTGGGTCTGGTCGCGTTCCTCGTCTACATGTCGATGGACCGGAAGCTGGACGCCTCGATGCCCGTGGTCGCGCCCGGTGCCAAGAAGGATGACGAGTTCCGCTTCGCGGACATCCTGTCGATCCTGTCGAACAAGGGCTTCTGGCTGATCAGCATCCTCTGCGCGCTGTTCTACTCGGGCGTGTTCCCGTTCCTGAAGTACGCGCCCGACCTGATGATCCAGAAGTTCGGCGTCCCCGAGGAGTGGTCGGGCACGATATCCCGGGCCTGCTGCCGATCGGCGCCATGCTGTTGACGCCGACGTTCGGTCGCGTCTACGACAAGATGGGCAAGGGCGCGACGATCATGATCCTCGGCTCGCTGCTGATCATGGTCGTGCACGTGATCTTCACGGTGCCGCTGCTGAACCACTGGCTGATCGCCGTGTTCGCCATGCTGCTGCTCGGCGTCGGCTTCTCGCTGGTGCCGTCGGCGATGTGGCCCCCCTCGGTGCCGAAGCTGATCCCGGAACGGCAGCTCGGCACGGCCTACTCCCTGATCTTCTTCATGCAGAACCTGGTCGCGCTGATGGGCGTGCCGATGCTGATCGGCCACGTGCTCGACACGTACTGCGTCACCGGCAAGACGACGACGCAGGAGACGATCGACGGCAAGCTGCAGGACGTCGTGCGCACGAACTACGACTACACGCTGCCCATGGCGATCTTCACCTGCTGCGGCCTGCTCGCGATCGTCGTGGCCCTGCTGCTCAAGCGCGAGGACCGCGTCAAGGGCTACGGGCTCGAGCTGCCGAACCAGAAGGGCTGATCGCCGGGTCCGGATCGGCCCGCCCCCACTCGGCGCCCGCGCAACCTCACCACCACCGCCTGCGCGGCGGCGCCGTCGAGGCCGCAGCCGGTGAACGCACGCACGCCGACGAGGCCGGCGGTCGCGCAGCCGCGAAGGTCATGCTGGGCCAGGGCCCCGCAGGCCCCCGGAGTTGCGGGCCAATCGCAGGCTGCGATCGAGTTCCCGCACCAGGGCCCCTCGCATCTTCGTCTCTTCCCCGGTCGCAGTCGTGGTGATCGTGAGCGTCTGGCCCTTGTGCGTGAAGGTCGCGGGCCAGGTGACCCTCCACTGCGTTTCCGTCTCGCCGATCTCGAACGGAACCTCGGCGAAGTCGCGCATCACGCACGCCGCGAACCGGTCTTCTGCATCGAGCACCCAGGCATCGCCGGCGGGCGTGCAGAAGAACACGAACGGACCGAGCGTCACGACCTTGGCTGCGCCCTCGCGCGCACAGTTCCGGATGTAGTCGACCTCGCGCCGCGGGTCGAACCTGGCGAACTCGGCACTCCGCCCGTTCACCCGCGCCCGCCCTGCCGCTCGAGCGACCCGTCGACGATCAGCGAGAGCCGCACGAGCTGCTCCAGCGGCCGCGCGAACTGCGGGCCCGGGTAGGAGTTCAGCACCACCTCCTTGGCCAGCAGCGATGACAGATACCGCAGCTGCCGCCGCTCGTTCGCCTGCGCCTCCTGGAAGTCGGGATGCGCGCGGTTGACCTCCCACCTGCCCTCGCGCAGGCGCGAACGCCACTCGCCCGCGCGGTCCTCGACGAACTCGGGGCTCGGGATGCCGAGCGCGTCGGCGACTGCGGCACCGCCCTCGAGCACGACGCGAACGCGCGCCTCGCCGGTCGCGACCTGGGCGCCCTGCCGCGCGGTCGCTTCGACGATCACCTCGCCGGCGCGGAACGTCGCGTGGCCGCCGTCGGCGCTGTGCGGTTCGATCGCGCCATCCCCCGCGACCAGCCGCCAGGCGATCGGCGCGTCGGCCTGCACGCGGCGCCCGTCGGCGTCGCGCGGCACGGCGCGCAGGCGCCGTTCGCCGAGCACCTCCACGCGCGTGAGCCGCGGCGCCACTTCCACGGCGGCGAGCGGACCCGGCGGGAACAGTTCGGCCTGGGCCGCCGCGGCGGGCTCCGACGGCTCCGACGGCTCCGACAGCTCCTGCGGCTCCTGCGGCTCCTGCACCTCCGGCGCCGCCGCGCGCGCCGTGTCCGCCTCGAGCGCTTCGCCGCCGGCCCGCGCGGCCGGCCCCGGCTCGCGCACCATCGACGCCCCACTGCCCGCGCGCACCGGGAACAGCTGGAACTCGGGCGCCTTGCGCCGCACCTCGAGGAACGCGCGCCGCAGCCGCTTGATCTGCCGCTTCTCGGCCTCCTCGTCCTTGCGCCGCTGCTCCTCGCCGAGCCGCTGCTGCAGCGCGGGGAACAGGTCCGACAGGGCCAGCAGCAGGTCGTCGACGGCACCGGTGCGCACGATGCCGCGGCGGGAACCGGGGGAGACCTCGAGCTCGGGGAAGTCGATCACGCCGGTGAGCCGCCCGCTCGCGAACGCGGTGCCCGCGAACCAGTCCGGGTCGCACTCGACGACGTCGTCGAGCACCGTGGTGCCGGCCGCCGCGAGCACCACGCGCCTGTGCCCTTCGCCCTCGGGAGCCAGGTAGAGCTCGAGGCGCGCCGGCCGGCGGCCCGCGACCGGCAGCTCGGCGGGCAGCAGGAGCCGCTGGCCCTCGTACTGCACCGGCTTCACGCGGAACACCTTCTGCGCGAGGCCGCGCGCGATGCGGTCGTGGATCACGACGTTGGCGCCGCGCTCGAGGATCTGGCCGCGCAGTTCGGCGGCGAGGTAGTCGCCGAGCCGCCGCGCGCCGAGCACGTGCTGCACGGCCGGCTTCACGTCGCGCACGAGCACCTCGGTGCCCTTCGCCATCGGCAGCCGGCCCCGCGCCCGGTGGATCTCGTACTTGGGTTCCTCGGCGAACAGGTGCAGTTCGAGCGGCGGCTCGGCGGCGGCGGCGCTGCGCATCACGAGCTGGCGGCCCAGGCACCAGAAGCCGAGCAGGCCGATGCCGTACTGGCCCTGCACCATGAGCTCGCGGCGCTGCTCGGGCGTCAGGCAACGCTTGCGCGAGTGGCCGACGTGCGTGGCGATGTAGGTCATCGCCTGCTCGCGCGGCAGCTCCGGGATCACTCCGGCCCCGTCGTCGACGACCGCGATCACGCCGGCCCCGCGCTCGCGCCGCCGCTCGATGCGCACCCCCCGGCCCCGTCGTCGACGACCGCGATCACGCCGGCCCCGCGCTCGCGCCGCCGCTCGATGCGCACGTTCTGCGCCCCGGCATCGAGCGAGTTCTGCACCAGCTCGGCGATCGCCTTGCGCGGATCGGTCTGGCAGTGCGCGAGCCAGCGGATCAGCTCGAACGGATCGGCCGGCTTGACCTTGCCGGTCTGCACGGCGGGGCGGGCGCGCGGCGAACGGCGCTTCTCGGGCATGGGCCGCGCAGTTGAGGGGGCGCCGCTGCCGTGCGCAAGCAGCCGCCCGGGTGAGCCGTCCCCGGGCGCCGCGCTGCGGGCCGAGCCCCCGGTCAATCCATGCGGTCGCGGATCGCGCGCACGAAGGCCAGCAGGTCGTCCAGATCGCGCGCGACGATACCCTGTACGATGCGCCCC
>VGXW01000055.1 GCA_016873195.1 Planctomycetota bacterium
GGGCTCGATGCCGCGGCGGCGCGCGACGATCGCCATCGTCGTCAGGATGCAGGTGCCGAGCGCGGTCGCGACGAGGTCGGTCGGGGAGAAGTAGCGGCCGAGTCCCTCGTTGTCCTTCGGCGCGTCGGTCGACAGCTTCGCCGAGGAGGGGCCGTGGGTCGCGGTGCAGCAGAGATCGCCTTCGTACTTCGCGGTGATGGTGACCATGGATCGTGGTGCCGGGGCGTGGATCGGCGCAGCATGGTAGGCGCCGCGCCGTCCCGTTCCACGCCGGCGGTGCGGCGCTGCGCGCGCCCGCCGGCCCATGCCATGGCCGTCTGCGTCGCCGTCGCGGCGGCGGTCCCGGGCGACGACGAAGTTGCTGCCGTCCTTCCAGCCCGGGGCGCGCCCTGGCCGAAGGTCCATGGTCACGCGGGCCGCCCAGGGCGGGCCGCGAGCACGAGCAGCACGAGGCGACCATGGAACTGGCACGGCGGATCCGCGACTTCGTTGTCACGAACTTCCTGTTCGGCGACGGGGCAGGCCTGACCGCTTCCCAGTCGCTGCTGCGCACGGGAGTCATCGACTCGACCGGCGCGCTCGAACTGATCACCTGGCTCGAGAACGACTTCCACATCTCGGTCGACGACGCCGAGGTGGTGCCGGCGAACCTCGACTCGCTCGACAACATCGCCGCCTTTCTGCGCCGCAAACTCGCCGCCGCGGCGGCCTGAGCGCGGAGGTGACACGGTGAACCTCGTGCACGAGCTGCTCCGCGACAACGCGCAGCGGGCGCCCGATCGCGCGGCGATCCACGACGGCGAGCGCACGCTCAGCCTGGCCGAACTCGACGCCCGCAGCGACGCGGTCGCGGCGGCCCTGCAGTGCGGCGGCCTGCGCCGCGGCGACCGGATCGCGCTGTTCGCCGGCAACTCGGCCGAGTTCGTCGTCGCGCTGTTCGCGGCGGCGAAGGCGGGCGGCGTGGTGGTGCCGATCAGCCCGATGACCAAGCCGGCCAAGCTGCAGAACCTGCTCGGCGACTGCAGCGTGCAGGCCCTGGTCGCCAGCTCGGCCGTGGCGGGCGCCGTCGCGGCGGTGGCCGGCCGGGTGCCGTCGCTGACGCAGGTGCTGTGGACCGACGAGCCGCCGCCGGCCGCGCCCGCGGGGCTGCTGTTGCCCGCGATCGCGGCTGGCCCGCGCGCGGCGCCGGTCGACCCGGGCCTGATCGACCACGATCTCGCGGCGATCGTCTACACGTCGGGCACGACGGCGACGCCGAAGGGCGTGATGCTGACGCATCGCAACTTCACGAACACGTCCTGGGCGATCGCGCACTACCTGCAGAACACGGCGGCGGACGTCGTGCTGTGCGCGCTGCCGCTCGTGCACATCTACGGCCTGTTCCAGGTGCTGGTCGGCGCGCGGATCGGCCACGCCGTCGTGCTCGAGCCGTCGTTCGCCTACCCGTTCGACGTGCTGCGCCGCGTGGCCCAGCACCGCGTCACCGGGTTCCCCGGCGTGCCGGCCCTGTACGGCCAGCTCCTGCGGCTCGACGGGCTCGAGCAGCTCGACCTGTCGTCGCTGCGCTACCTGACGAACGCGGCCGGGCCGCTGCCGCCGGCGCAGATCCAGCGCCTGCGCGCGATGTTCCCCGGCGCCAGGTTCTTCCCGATGTACGGGCTCACGGAGTGCACGCGCGTCTGCTACCTGGACCCCGCACTGCTCGACGCGAAGTCCGGTTCGGTCGGCAAGGCGATCCCGAACTGCGAGGTCGCGGTCGTCGACGATGCGGGCAATCGCGTCGGTCCCGGCGTGGTCGGCGAACTCGCCGTGCGCGGCGCGAACGTGATGCGCGGCTACTGGCGGCGGCCCGAGGAGACCGCGCGCGCCTTCTTCACCGACGCCGCGACCGGCGACCGCCTGCTGCGCACGGGTGATCTGTTCCGCACCGACGCGGAGGGGTTCCTGTACTTCGTCGGCAGGCGCGACGACGTCTTCAAGTGCAAGGGCGAGAAGGTCAGCCCGGCCGAGGTCGAGAACGTGCTGTGCCAGCTGCCCGCGGTGGCGGAGGCCGGCGTCGTCGGTCTGCCGGCGGCCGACGGGGACACGGCCGTGGTCGCGGTGCTCGTGCTGCGCGATGGCGCCGCGCCGGCGGAGGCGGAGCTGCGGCGCCACTGCCGCGTGCGCCTCGAGAGCTACGCGATGCCGAAGCGCTTCCTGTTCCGCGCTTCGTTGCCGCGCACCGAGAGCGGCAAGCTCGACCGGCGCGAACTCGCGCGCGCAGTCGCGGCCGACTGGCAGCAGGTGGCGAAGGTGCGGTAGCGGCGGCCCGGTGTCGTTGCGGGGGGGCCTGCGCCGGCAAGCGCACGCCCCGACAAGGACCGAACGGCAGTTCGAGCCACATCCAGACCACGAGCGTCGCCGGTCCAGGCCGGCAACCGCGGTTCGACGATCCGTTCGGTGACCCAGGTGACGACGCCGGTCACGACGAAGGTCGAGACGGCCATGAAGAGGTAGTTGCAGGCCGGGTTGACCTCGCTCGCCGTGTTCGACAGCACACCGGCGAAGACGACCACCGCGGTCAGCAGCCGCGGGGGCGCCTTCAGCACGAGCAGGCGCAGCCCGGTGCCGATCATGCCGCTGTGGTCCGCGATGCCGATGCCGAGCAGCGCGACGAGGACCGTGCCGAGCGGCGCGAACCCCGTGAGGTTCGACACGAGGTTCTCGAGGATCAGGTGCCTGCCGGTCGCGCGGCGTCCACCCCATCCGGGGTTCCCGGAGCGGATCCCGGCAGCCGGATGCTGCACGGGCCGGACCCCGGCAACACGGCGCCCGGACGCGCGGCGCTTCACCTGCGCTCGGGCAGCTTCTGGTCGGGGGTCTTCTCCTTCCAGATCGTGTGCAGGTTCGGCCGCTTCTTGTTCCAGCGTTCGCGCAGCCGCACCGAGTCCAGGCCGAGGAAGTGGTCGGTCGCCGCGCGGTTCCGGCCGACGCATTCGAAGCGCAGCGTGTGTCTGCCCGGCGCCAGCGTGCGCTGGCCGAGCTGGACCTCGCGCACGGTGGTCTCCGGGTCGTAGAGGTCGAGCCGCGCCACGACCTGCTCGCCGTCGAGCAGCACGCGAAAGGCGCCGTAGTCGAAGCTCTTCGTCACACGCAGCACGAGACCACGCAGTTCCTCGCGCTCGACCGTGAAGTCGCACTCGAGGAAGCCGTCCGCGGCTTCGTTCTCGAAGAACAGCTGGCCGGTCCCGGTCCACGAGCGGCCGCGCTGCAGCTTTGCTTCGCCGGCGCTGTGCTTCGCGCTGGCGAGCAGCTGTTCGCCGCCGACGATGACATCGATCTCGGGCAGCCGGCGCTCGGCCAGCGGCGGCAGCGTCGTGAAGCGCCGGGGCTGGCCCACCTGGTACCAGAACGCCACCGTCGCGAAGTCGTCCTCGCGCTCGTAGTGCGAACCGGCCTCGTTCTCGGCCGACTCGTCGGGCGAGATCCAGCCGTGGTGTTCGATCGTCAGGCGCAGCGAACGGCGGAAACGCACCGGGTCGTGCACGTGCCAGCGGTAGAGGCAGTAGCGCGTGCCGAGCCCCCCGTGCTCGCCGTCGCGCAGCGTGCAGCCGAAGTACGGGGTCGAGCACTCGTCGAGGCCCCAGGCGCACAGGAAGTAGTCCTCGGTGCCGGTGCCCCAGATCGACGGTTGCCGTTCTCCGTCGATCCAGAACTTCTCGTCGCCCTCGCCGAACCAGGCCGGCGAACGGCTGCGCACCGACATCACGGTGCCGACGTAGTGCCCGGGCCCGTCGGCGTCGAGGATCAGGTACTCCTGGCCGAGCTTGCTGGGGAACTCCTGTCTGTACTGGGCGCAGAAGTACGGCGTGCCGGCCGGCAGTTCGTCGAGTTCGAGGTAGTCGACGTGATAGTAGAACCCGATCAGCGGCCGGTCGCTCTGGTTCTCGACCTCGATGCGGGCGCGGGTCCGATACGGCATCTGCCAATAACAGTTGTAGGCGTCGCCGCCCTCGACGACGACCGGGACCGAGTCGACCGGCCGGCGCACGCCGAAGCCCGCCGCGAAGAAGTCGCCGAGCGGCGCCTCGACGGCCGGCTGTTCGCCGCCGTCCCAGTACATGCGGAGCACGAGTTCGTCGTGCGCCGCCGAGCCGTCCTTGGCGATCCAGCTCGGGTCGGGCACCGGGAAGGTCATCCAGACGTGCGTGATCCTGCCGGCGCCGGCGATGTCGGCGAGCACGTGGGTCTTGCCGGGCGGCACGCGGCGGTTGTCCCAGTTGGACAGGGGTTCCTCGTGGTGCGACGAGATGCGCCGGGAACGGCCGGGTTGGATCTCCGCGAGGCCGGCGAGGCTGCCGGCGGCGGATTGGGCGGTCGCGGCGGCGGCGAGCAGCGAGAGCAGCAGCGCGGTGCGCATGGCGGACTCCGAGGCTGGGGCTGCCGCGCATGCTAGTCCCGGGGTGGGCGGAGGACGCACGGGGAGCTGGGGGGTCGCGCGTCCAGCGCCCTACGGAAGCACCGGGGCCAGCACGACGCGGAACCCGCGATCGAGGTTCTGGGAGGAGCGCTGGACCCCGTGTCGGTTCGCGGACCGGCAGTCGTACGAGATGCTGTTCCAACCGCCGCCCCGGACGAGCCCGAACGGGCCGGTTTGCACGTAGGGATCGACCACGGGCGACGGCGGGTAGTTCGCCGAGCCATCCCACGCGTCGAGACACCACTCGAAGACGTTGCCGTGCATGTCGAACAGCCCCCAGGCGTTCGGCGCGTAGTTGCCGACGACGACCGTGCTGCCGGTGCTGCAGCCGGTGGCCGGCCAGCTGTATCGGAACCGCGCCTGCGGGCAGTCGAGCGTCGGCCCGCAGTTGTATTCCGTCGTCGCCCCGGCACGGCAGCAGTACTCCCACTCCGCCTCGGTCGGCAGTCGGTACTGGTAGCCCGACGGCACCCGGCCGAGTGCAGCCTGCTGCGCCGTCAATGCCGCGCAGTAGGCCATCGCGTCGTTCCACGTGACCTGCTCCACGGGCTGGTTCGGGCCGTTCGGCCAGGCCGGCGCGCGGAAGTACGACGGGTTCGTCCCTGTCACCGCCTGGTACTCGGATTGCGTCACCTCGTAGCTGCCGATCCAGAAGGGCCGGCTGATCGTGACCTGGTGCACCGGGCGCTCGTCCGCCGTCGAGTAGTAGGGCGGTCCCGTCGTCGCATTCGACCCCATCTGGAAGGTTCCGGGCGGGATCGGCACCAGGTTCGGCGGCGGCGTGTTCGCGATGGCGATCGTGAGTTCGTTGTCGGCGAACCGCACGGTGCACGTGCTCGCCTCCAGGTCCACGGACTGCAGGTCCCACGCGTAGCCGACGAACGAAACGTCGTTCGGCACGGCCAGGCTGTGCGCCACCGTGCCCAGAGGACCGAGCACGCCGCTGTAGGCCGACACCGTGGTCAGCGGATCGACGCGGATTGCGCCGACCAGCGTGAACCCGGGCACGGTCAGCGTCGTCGTGGCAGGGAATGGCGGACAGCACCACAGGAACACGTAGAGGTTCCCTGTTGCCGAAACCGGGTAGGTCATCGCGAACCTCGCCGTCTGCCCGATCACTGCCGGCGCGCGCAGGTTCATGCTGCGCCCGGTGACTTGGGCTGCGAGAGGCACGGACAAAGCGACGATCGACCCGCCGAGCAGTGCGATGCGCATGGCAGTTCCTCGTGCAGGGGCTGCGGCGACCGCCAGAGCAGCACAGAAACCGGATCGCAACCAAGCGCGTGGTTCTGGAAGTCGTCCGAGCGTCCGCGGATTGTACCGCTTCCATCCTCGGGCTGGCAGGAAGTCGGGCAGGAGGTCCCCGAGCGTGGCAGGTCCCGTCGCGATGTCGCCGGGGTCGCCGCGCTCCGTCGGGCCGCCTCGTTGCGCAGCGGCGCGATGGGCAGCGGCGACGTCCGCTGCCTACGGCCCGATCGTCAGCGCGAACGCGTTGCCGAGCTGCAGCCCGCCCGCGCGCGGCCGGCCTCAGCGCCCCGCCGCGGCGCGCGCCGCGGCGACCTGCTCGCGCAGCCACGGGTCCCCGGGCGAACGCGCGAGCAGCGGTTCCCAGGCCGCGAGCGCCTCCCGCGGCCGGCCGAGCGTCCTGTGCGCGATGCCGACGTTGCGCTGCGCGACGGCGAAGTCGGGCTTCAGTTCGAGCGCGCGCAGCAGGAACGGCAGCCCTTGCTCGGTGCGACCGCGCGCGTGCAGCAGGACACCCATGGTGTTCTGGGTCTCGGCATTGCGCGGCGCCTGGGCCACCGCGGCCCGCAGCAGCCGTTCGGCCTCGTCGAGCAGCCGTTCGGCCTCCGCCTCCGGGACCTGCGCGGAGCGGTCGAGCAGCAACCGCGCGAGGTTGCCCTTGGGTGGCCCATGGTCGGGGTAGTCCCGCACGAGCTTCTGCAGCAGCGCCTCCGCTTCGCCGAGTCGGCCCTGCTCCTCGCGCAGGTTGGCGAGGTTCAGCAACTCGACGGGCCCCGGGGCCTCGCACTGCGCAGCGCGTTCCACCAGTGCCGCGGCTTCGGGGTGGCGCCCCTGCCGGCGCAGCACCAGCACGTGACCCGACAGGATGCGGCCGGTCATGAAGCTGCCGTTCGTCAGCGGGCTGGCGGTCGCGGCGTGCGCGAAGAACGCGTCGTCGTCGCGGTAGATGCGCGCCGCCTGCCGGGTCGTGAGGCCGAGCGCGAGCGCGGCCAGGGCGGCGGCGAGCAGGAAGCCGCGCGCGCCGAGCCGTCGCCGCGCGGCGGCCGCGAGCGGCACGATCGCGGCGAGCAGCGGCAGGTACATGCGCCGATCGGCGACCGGTTCGGTGACGATCGGGTAGATGCTCGAGGTCGGCGCGAGCAGCAGGAAGAACCACGCGCCCGCGAAGCCGAGCCACGGCCGGCGGCGCCACGCCCAGAGGGTCGCTGCGAGCGCGCCGAGCACCAGCACTCCGGTCACCGCGGCCGGGCCGACCTCGCGCAGCACCGCGAAGTCGTACACGCCGCGCAGGTCCGCGGGCCAGAACGAAGCGACCGCGTAGTGACGCAGGGCCTGCGTCTGCGTCAGCAGCCACTCGAACGCGGTGATCGGCGGCACGGTCGCATAACCGACCGTCGGATTGACCGGCCCGAGCAGAACGCACAGCAGCAACACCACCCACGTCGCCGCGAGGCCGAGGTGGAACGGCCAGCGCGCGCGCCACGCGGCCCACGTGCGCAGACCGAACCCGCGGTCGGCGAGCATCAGCAGGAGCGGCAGCGCCGCGGCTTCCTCCTTGCTCGCGAGCGCCAGCGCGGCGCCGAGGATCGCGGCGGCGCGCCAGCGGCCGGACGACGGCGAGCCGTAGGACCGCAACAGGGCGGCCATGGCGCCGAGCGCGAACAACCCCATGAGCAGCATCGAACGCTGCGTCAGGTAGGCGACGGCGTCGGTGCCGAGGGGGTGCACGGCCCACAGACACGCGGCGGCGCAGCCGACCGCGGCGGCGGTGGGTTCGTCCCAGTGCGCGCGCAGGTTCGGCGAGCGCAGCAGCGCGCGCACCACGGCGCCGGCCAGCACCGCGACGAGCGCGTGCAGCAGCAGGCTCACAAGGTGCATCGCGCCGGGCGCCGACCCCAGGCGGAACTCGAGCGCGAAGGTGGCGCAGGCGAGCAGCCGGTTGCTCAGCGAGTTGTAGCGGCCGAACGTCGCGCCCCACGGATCGCCGGCGCGCAGGGCCTCGTTCTCGACGAGCGCGTTCTGGTCGTCGAACACGGTGCCGAAGCCGTGCACCTCGGCATAGGCGAGCACCGCGAGCAGGGCCGGCAGTGCGAGCAGCAGCGCGCGCAGCGCCGGCGGGAACGGGGCGGCCGGGGCGGGTCTGGCGGGGGGCTTCACGCGGGGGGCATGCTCCCGCACGGGCCGCGCCGATCAAGGGCACGCTGTCACTCCGGGGAGTCGGTCGCCAGACCCACGGACGGTGGGGAAGTTCGTGGGACCGCTGGCTCCGAACCGCAGCAGCGCGACCGGTTTCGGCGCGGCAGGTGCTGCCCGGTTCCCGAGGCCGGTGGAGATTCCGATGCGGGACCCAGGGTCTCCTACGCTGAAGGGGGTGCCGGACGAGCGGACGACACGTCGCCGTCTCCTCTCCGGTTGCACACACCAGGATCCGCCATGCGAAGTCTCCCGGTCGCGATTGCCGCTCTCGTCGTCGGTGCCCCGGCCGTTGCCCAGCAGGCGCTGCCGCGCCTGCTCGCCGGCGTCACGCCCATTCACACCGCACCAGCCGACCCGGTCGGCGGGGCCTACGGCACGTGGGCAGCCGGAAACGCCTACAAGGCCTCGTTCCACGAGGGAATGCGGTTCGTGCCCTACCTCGGCCGCGAGTATCCGGTGACGCGGTCGGTCACGTGGAGGACCGTGACCGCGACGCTCGGCAGCACGGACCTGCTCGGCGGTGGTCGACCGCGGCACGAATGGACTGCGCGGCGCTACGAGTACCGCTTCGCAGGCGTCCTCGAGGCCTACGACGTGCTCCCCGAGGGGCTCGAGCAGACCTTCGTCGTCGTTTCCCCCGGGGAGGGTGATCTGCGCATCGCCGGCCGCTTCGGTGGCAACCTGGTGCCGGTTGCACGACCTGGCGGTGGCGTGGGGTTCGCCGACGGCGCGGGGCGCGTGCTGACGACCTACGGTTCGGCAGTGGCGATCGACGCGCGCGGGCGCCGCTTCGCCGTCGCCAGTTCCCTCGACGGCGATTGCCTGCACCTGCACGTCGCGGCGGAGGAAGTCGCTCAGGCCACCTTCCCGTTGGTGATCGACCCTCTGCTCGCGCCCAACACGGTCGGCACGCACGCGACCGCCGACCCCGACTCGGTCGACATCGCCCGCGACGACGACACCAACGACCTCGCGGTGTGCTATCTGCGCCACGTCTCGGCGGTCGACCAGGACGCCTGGGTGCGCCAGTTCCGGAACGACTTCGCGAACGCGCCGGGCGGTGACGTCGTGTTCACCGACATCAACACGTGGGGCATCCAGAACATCAGGATCTGCAACGTCGGGCCAGCCGACGATTGGGTCGCGGTGGTGAACCGTTCGCTGCCGACCGTCTACCTGCGCTACTGGGTCCAGCCGACGACGTCGCTCGCGCTGAACACGACGGTCGGCTACGGCGCCAATCCCGGCGGCGACAACCTGTGGTTCGCCGACATCGGCGGCGTCGAGGCCTACTCGATGACCGGGGTCGCGGCGACTGGTACCTCGGCAATGTGCGTGTACATGCTCGACGACAGCGCTGCCGGGACGCACACGGACGCGACGACGATCTGGGCCCAGCGCATCGACGTGGCCGGTGCGGGCGTCGTGCTGGGACCGCAGTTCCAGATCTCCGG
Organism: Planctomycetota bacterium; assembly: GCA_016873195.1. Taxonomy (GTDB): domain Bacteria; phylum Planctomycetota; class UBA1135; order UBA1135; family UBA2386; genus VGXW01. The sequence goes on from VGXW01000055.1 coordinate 9,355, forward strand.
CGCGGGCAACGACCACGACTTCCCGTCGATCACGAAGGTCAGCGAGGGCCAGCTCGGCGGTCCGGCGCGCTGGATCGCGGTCTGGCAGCGTTACGACTCCGCGGATCCGGCGGCGCGCGACTGGGACGTGGTCGGCACGCAGGTCTGGGACGACGACACCGCGTCGGGCACGTTCGCAGCGCTCGGCAGCGGCGCCAACGACACGCACCGCATCGGCCCGAAGGTCGAAGGCCAGCGCGGTCGCTTCCTCGTCGCCTATGGCGCCCTGCCGCGTGCGGGCGTCGCGAAGGGCGCAGCCTGGCAGGGCAGGAGCATGGTCGCGCAGCGCTTCGACTGGCCGAACGGAGGCGCGGTCGCCGCGATGCCGGCGAAGACCTTCCGCGGCCCGGCGCAGATGCAGCAGATGATCATCGCGGACGTCGCCTACGACGCCGACACCGACTCGCACTGGGTCGTGCTCGACCTCGACACCGTCGACGGCTATCTGCGCGTGCACCGGCTCGGCCACACGGGTGCCCTGCTCGGCGAGGAACACGTCTCCGGCGTGCCGGTCGGAGCGACGCACAACGGGCTCGGCGGCATCTGCTACGACGACGACGGCAACCGCTACGCGCTCGCCTATGGCATCCCGTCCGACGGCCCCCTGAACCCCGTCTCCGGCCAGTACCTCACGTACCCGGCCGAGGTCGCGCCGGCTCCGATGGGACCGACGTGCCGGGCGATCCTGCCGACGTGGGAAGGGCGCGACCAGGACGGGCTCCTCGTGCCGGCCAACGACCAGCAGATCGGCAATCAGTTCGGGTATCTGTGCGTCGGCGGCGCTCCGCCAGGAGCGCTCCACTTCATGGTGCTGTCGACCGACGCGTTGTTGGTGCCGCTGGCGGGCCCGGGGATGGGTGGCGGCTGCATGCAACTGGTCAGCACCGCGGCGGGTTTCCTCGGCGTCCTGCCGATGCAGATCGGGCCCGCGGCGGCCTGGAACCTGCCGCTGCCCGAGCCCCTGCCGCCGTTCACGCTGCGGGCACAGGACGCGTTCCTCGACCCCGCCGACGGGCGCATCTACACGACCTACCGGATCGACGTGCCGCTGGTGAAGTGAGTGGCCGCCCGGCCGGGTGTGTGGCCGCTCGTCACACCCCCGCGCCGATCTCCTCGTAGACCGTCGTGCGCTGCACCGGCTCGTAGCCCGCTTCGCGGATCAGTTGCGCGAGCTGCGCCTCGTCGAGCCGCTGCGGCTCGGTCGTGCCCGCGTCGTGCGTGATCTTCTCCTCGGTCACCGTGCCGTCGATGTCGTTGGCGCCGAAGCTCAGCGCCGTCTGCGCCGACTCCTGCGTCAGCATGATCCAGTAGGCCTTGACGTGCGGGAAGTTGTCGAGCATCAGCCGGCCCACCGCGATCGAGCGCTGGTCGAGGCAGCCGGTCGTCACGTGGCCGAAGTTCGCGAGGTCCGTGTGGTAGGGCCAGAACGCGAGCGGGATGTAGGCCATGAAGCCGCCGCACTCGTCCTGCAGTTCGCGCAGCTGCACGAGGTGCTGCACGCGCTCGTCGGTCCGCTCGATGTGCCCGTAGAGCATCGTCGCGTTCATCTTGAAGCCGTGCCGCTGCACCTTGCGCGCGGTGTCGAGCCAGCCCTGCGGGCCCTGCTTCTCGCGGAACACGGCCTTGTGCACGCGGTCGGCGAGCACCTCGGCGCCGCCGCCGGGGCAGCTGCCGAGCCCGGCCGCGCGCAGGTCGGCGAACACCTCGTCCTCGCTCCTGCCCGAGATCCTCAGGATGTGGTCGATCTCGACCATCGTGAAGGCCTTGACGTGGATGTCGGGCCGCGCGCGCTTCGCGGCGCGCACGACGTCGAGGTAGTACTCGTAAGGCATCGTCGGGTGGACGCCGGCGACCATGTGCACCTCGGTGACCGGGCGGTGCAGCTGCTCGCGCACCTTCTGCTCGACGATCTCCGGCGTCATCAGGTAGCCGCGCGCCTCGCCCTGCTTGGCCGCGAACGCGCAGAACTTGCACGAGTAGAGACAGACGTTCGTGTAGTTCACGTGCTGGTTCACGTTGAAGTAGACCTTGCGGCCGTGCTTCCGTGTGCGCACGCGGTGGGCCATTAGGCCGACGGCGGCGAGGTGCGGCGTCTCGTAGAGGCGCACGCCGTCGTCGAAGGACAGGCGGGTGCCGGCGCGGACCTTGGCGTCGATGTCGCCGAGCCCGGCAGCGGCGATCAGCTTGCTGGCCAGGGACTCGTCGAGGTGGGCGTAGGCGGTGGGGCTCATGGTGCGGGGCGCAGAAGGTAGGGCGCGGCGCGACCGCGGAGAAGGGGCGGGGCCGGGGCCGCCGGCGCGCCGGGCTACCTTGCGACGGTCCAGCGCCGGCGGTCCTGCCCTTCGGCGTCGGCCGCGAGCGCCCCGAGCATGCCGGTGCCGCCGGGCGCGAACGCCGCGGTGGGGGCCGGCGGCCGCTCGTGGCCGGCGTAGGCGCAACCCTCGTTCGCGCACGCGAGCACGTCGCCGGCCTGGTTCACGACGAAGGCGCGCTCGCCGGCTTCGGGCGAGACCGGCCACGCATAGGCGCACCAGTGCGACTCGGCGCGGTCGGCGTCGACGTCGGCGGGACTGCCGCCCTGATCCAGTTCCGGCAGCGGCTTGCCGTCGCGGTCGCACAGGTAGAGCTGGAACAGGTAGCCGCTGCGGGCGACGCGGCCCTGTACCACGCGCGAGAACGCCGCACTCAGCACCGGCGGGTCGATCCTGCGGTCCGCGCCGCGCACTGCGAGCCTGCCCGACAGTTCGCCGAAGTAGCCGAACTCGCCCTTGCCGTCGCCGTCGGCGTCGACGACCGAGCTGGCCTGGCACTGTGCCTGCGCGGAAGCGAGGTTCCGCAGCGTCGCGATCGCGGCGGCTTCGTTCGGCAGCACGACGTTGCGCCGGATCGCCGCGTCGCCGAGCACGAAACGCAGGCCGTCGCCGTCCGCCAGGGCCGCGAAGCCGGTCACCGCGAGCCGGTCGTGGGGCTGCAGCAGGATCTGCACCGCGAGGTCGCGGCAGCGGGGGCCCTGCACGCGCGCGGCGCCGTTGGCGCCGACCACCGCGCGCCCGATCGGCCAGGCACCTCCGGGCAGCAGCACGGGGGGCACGCTGGCCTCGCTCGCCGCAGGCAACAGCACGACCTCGCAGCGCGTGCGCGGCGCGCCGTGGTCGTCGACGACCGCGACGCGCACGGGCCGGCCGGCCTGGTGCATCCAGAGCCACAGGTGGCTGCTCGTGCTCGTGCCGGGCGCGCGCACGACGTCGGCGAAACGCCCCGCCGAGCCCTTGCCGGTGACGTGGTCGGCGCCGGGCTCGCACGCGTCGCCGGCGGGCAGTTCGGCGAACATCGCCATGCCGTCGTGGTGCAGCAGCACCGCGCGCCCCGCGTCCTCGGTGCGTTCCATCGGCCACGCGAGCAGCAGCCAGGGGGCGTCGGCTGCGGTGGCGCGGGCCGTCTCGACGTCGCCGTTCGCGTCGGGCGCGAACAACAGCACGCGGTAGCCGCGCAGCCGCAGGCCGCCCGGGGGCATGCGCAGCGGGCGCTCGGCCCGCACGCCGGCCGCGAGGCGCAGCAGTTCCGCGTAGGCGCCGCCCTCGGTGCTCGACCAGACTGCGGCGTCGCCGCCCGCGGCCGGGTGCTGGGCGGACAGGCCGGCTGCGCCGAGCAGCACGCCGAGCAGCACGCCGAGCAGCAGGCGGACCGGGCGGAACGGCGGCGTCATGGCGCCGCTATCGGTCGCTCGGCCCGTGCACCTTCGTCTTCCGGGGCGGGCCGTCCACGCCAGCGCGGCGGCGATCAGCCGAGCTTGCCCAGTTCGCCGACGGCGACGAGCACGAAGACCATCGCGAACAGCGCCACGGTCTCGGTGATGCCGAGCACGACGAAGTCGTTGGCGACGCCCTTGTTGCTCTCGGCGAACGCGTCGCACGCGACCGCCGCGCCCCTGCCCTGGAAGGCCGCCGACAATGCCAGCGCGAAGCCGCCCAGCAGACCGGCCAGCAGCAGGAACATCGCGTTCTTCTCGGTGGCCGGCACGGCCATCATCGCGCGCATCACGATGAAGCCGTAGATCGTCTGCGTCAGCGGGGCGCCCGCGAAGCCGACCAGGATGAACGGTGCGGGCTTGTTCTGCAGGAAGCACTTCTTCCAGGCGCCGATGGCCGACATGCCGGCGACGCCGGCGCCGTATGCGGAGCCGAGGGCCGCAATGGACATGGCGGCGATCGCCCCGGCGTTGCCGAAGCTCAGGATCACGTCACTCACGGGAGATCTCCTTGTGGGGGATGAGTCGAAGTCGTCTTGCAGGACAGCGGCCGGTAGCGCACGCCGGTCCACTCCTGGCCGAGATGGCCGGAGAACTCGAGCAGGTTCAGACGCAGGCCGTGCACCAGCACGGACAGCGGGCCCAGCACCAGGTTGAGGCCGTGGCCGAGGACCAGGATCAGCACCATGCCGAACTTGGCGACCGGTCCGCCGGCGCCGACCGACAGCGCGAGCCCGTTGAACACCTGCGCCAGCGCCGCCGATGCCGACCCGACCGCGAACAGACGCAGGTAGGAGGCGATGTCGCCGAACGAGTTGATGATCTTGAACGGGAACTGACACAGGTCGGACACGCTGGTCAGCGATCCCGAGAAGAACAGCGCCAGCACGAGGCCGAGCCCGCCGACGTAGTACATGGCGTCGGGGAAGGGCTGGCCGGCGATCACGGAGTTGGCGAGGAAGTAGCACGCCCAGACGATCAGCAGCCAGCCGACCTCGGCGACCGCCTTCACCGAGTTGATGATGGCGAAGGCGTTCCACGCGTGCGCCAGCGACAGGTGGACGACGCCGATCGTGAAGCAGACGATCTGGACGAACTTCTGGTCCGCGGTGTCGATCAGCACGAGGCTGCGCAGCGGATTGTCCGCGGCGAGCGCGATCCCGAAGTACGAACCGGTCAGCACACCCCAGGCGAGGGTCGTCAGGTTCAGGGTGTAGAGCAGGTGCAGCGGCTGCTTCGGGAAACGGTCGCCGAAGCGCAGATGGCAGCCGATCAGGATGGCGAGGAAGACGGCGCCGTAGGCCGCGTCGCCGATCAGGATGGCGTAGAACAGCGAGAAGAAGACCAGGAAGACGCCGCTGATGTCGCGCTCGCGATAGCCGGGGAAGGTCTCGATGAAGCCGAACACCGTCTCGATCGGCCGCGACCAGCGCGGGTTGCGGATCAGCGTCGGCGTCAGGTCCTCCGCGGCGGGCTCGCCGACGATCAGCCCCCAGCCGTGCGCCGCCGCCGCCCGCTGCAGCGCGCCGACGGCGTCGACCGGGCAGAACCCCTGCAGCGTGGCGAGCAGGGCGCTGCCGCCGACCTGGTCGCGCGCCTGCGCCAGCAGCAGCTCGTCGGCGAGCCGCAGTTGCTCGGCCCGCAGGTCGCCGGCGCGCTGTCTCGCGCCGGCCAGCCGCCGCTGCAGGCGGTCGAGTTCGCCGCGCAGTTCGTCGCGCCGGGCGGCCGTCGCCGCCGTCGACCGCGCGGGCAGCGGCAGTTCGGGCAGGTCGAACGCTAGCGGCGCGCGCGCGACCGCGACCCAGTGCACCTGGCTCTTGTCGCGGTGGACGACCACGACGCCGACGCCGGGCGGCACGTCCGGCATCTGTTCCGGGTAGCAGGCGTAGAGCTCGACGAACAGGCCGTGCTCGCGCAGCCGGGCGATCCGGGCCGGATCGAAGGGACCGAACGGGGCGAAGGTCGCGAGTTCGCGTTCGATCGCGGCGAGTTCGTGCCGCGCGTCGGCGAGCGCCGTGAACAGGCCGAGCACCGTGCGGGCGTCGAGGGGGCCGGCGGGCGCCTCCGGCTCGGCGTGCTTCGGCGCGTCGGCGAGCATCGCCCGGGCCCGCGCCGCCTCGGCCGATCGGGCCGCGACCACCTCGGCCGAGGTCGGTGGCGCCTCCTGCTGCTGCACGTGCAGCACGCCGACCGACTGCAGCACGGCGAGCATCGCCTCGCAATCGGTGCGCTGCGCGACCAGCGTCACCTTCCGCATCGGGATGATCACGCCGTCTCCGCCTCCAGCAGCTTGGTCTTGGCGATCTTGCCGCGCACCACGGCATTGGTCTGCTGGTCGCCGAGGAAGATCTGGATCTGGCGGATGTTCTCGCGGCTCTCGGGGATCTTGACCTTCTCGAACAGGTTGACGCGCTGCGTCGTGATCCGCAGTTCCTCGCGCAGCAGCGCGTGCTGGGTCGCCAGGACCTCGCGTTCGGCCCGCAGGCGCGCGACGCGCACGATCAGCTCGACCGCCCAGTCGACCCACAGCGGCATGGCGAACAGGTCGTAGGGGCGGGTCGCGAAGCGGGCCTCGACGAAGATCGGGATGGTCACGCCGGCGATGTTGCCCTCGCGCGTCTCGACGCCGGTCAGGCGGACGACGTCGCCGAGGCCCACCTCCTCCGACAGCAGGCGCACCCAGCCGCGCACCGCCGCCATGGCCTCGGTCTCGCGGCGTTGCACGTCCTCGAACTGGTGCTCGATCTTGCGGATCTCCTGCATCAGCTGGCGCTTCTTGAGCTCCAGCGTCGGCAGGTAGCGCAGGAACCGCTTCAGGGCGTCCCGCTGCGCCTTCAGTTCGTTCTTGGTGAACTTGATCTTGGCCATGGTGGGCAGCGGCCGGCGGTCATCTGGCCTGCTTCGGCCAGAACTTCGCGATCAGGTCGGGTTTGACGCCGGTCTCCTCGGGGTCGAAGCAGTCGGCGAGGATCTCCCAGCACAGGTCGAGCGCGCGGAACAGCGGGATGTTGACCGACAGGTCCATCAGGTGCTTCTCGAACAGGCCGCCGTACTTCAGCAGCTTCTCGTCCCAGCCGCTCATCGCGAAGCCCATCGACAGCTTCTCCTTGGTCTCGCGGTAGTTCGCGTAGAGCTGGATCATCGTGTTCATCATCGTGCGGTGGTCCGCGCGCGTGCCGCCGTTGACCAGCTGCTTCAAGCGCGACAGCGAACCGAACGGCTCGATGCGGCCGTTCCGCAGATAGAACTGGGGCTCGGTGATGTAGCCGGTGTTGTCCGGCACCGGGTGGGTCACGTCGTCGCCGGGCATCGTCGTCACCGCGAGGATCGTGATCGATCCCGCGCCCTCGAAGTCGACCGCCTTCTCGTAGCGGGCGGCCAGCTGGCTGTAGAGGTCGCCCGGATAGCCGCGATTGGAGGGAACCTGCTCCATCGTGATGGAGATCTCCTTCAGCGCGTCCGCGAAGTTGGTCATGTCGGTCAGGAGCACCAGCACGCGCTTCTTCTCGCGCACCGCCAGCTGCTCGGCGCAGGCCAGCGCGAGGTCGGGCACCATCAGGCACTCGACGACCGGGTCGGCGGCGGTGTGCACGAACATCACCGAGCGGGTCAGCGCGCCTTCGGCCTCGAACGACTCGCGGAAGAACAGGTAGTCGTCGTACTTGAGGCCCATGCCGCCGAACACGATGACGTCGGCTTCGGCCTGCCTGGAGATCTGCGCCAGCAGCGGATTGTACGGCTCGCCGGCGATCGAGAAGATCGGGAGCTTCTGCGATTCGACCAGGGTGTTGAACACGTCGATCATCGGCAGGCCGGTCTGCACCATCCTGCGCGGCATGATGCGTCTGGCCGGATTGACGGACGGTCCGGCGATCTCGATCGTCTCGCCCTCGAGCACGGGGCCGCGGTCGCGCGGCATGCCGCTGCCGGTGAAGATGCGGCCCAGCAGGTCGGTCGAGAACACCACGCGCATGCTGTGACCGAGGAACCGCACCTCGTCGTCGGTACTGATGCCGCGGGCGCCGGCGAAGACCTGCAGATGGACGTGGTCGGATTGGATGCGGATGACCTGCGCGAGCGACTTGCCGCGTCTGGTCGAGACCTCGGCCAGTTCGCCGTAGCCGACGCCCCGCGCGAGCACGGCGATGACGTTGCCGGCGATCTGCTGGATCCTCGTCGTCACCTTCTTCATGCGGCCTCCCCGGCGGCGACGGCGGCTCGGGCCAGGTGCTCGACGAGGATCGCCTCGGTCGCCGCGAACTCCTCGCCTCCCCAGGCCTGGTAGTTCCAGCGCTTGAACAACTGCACGAGTTCGAGGAAGAAGCGCCGCGCCTTGTCCTTGGTGTCGAACCGCATCGGGGCCTCCAGGACGGCGAAGACCCGCGCGAACACGTGGCGCTGGCGGACCACCGGCGTCGCCGCGTCGATCCTGTCGTAGGCGTCCTGCTGCAGGTAGGCGGAGTCGAGGAACTCGCCCTTCAGGTAGACGACGAAGTCGTCCATCGACGTGCCCTCCTCGCCGACCACCTTCATCATCTGGCTGACGTCGTTGCCGCGGCGCAGCAGCGCGCGCGCCTTGCGCACCTGCTCGTCGGCGACGAAGTTGGGGTACTTGCTCCAGCTCTCGAGGGGCTGGATCGACGGGAAGCGGCGCGCGTCGGCGCGTTCGCGCGACAGGCCGTGGAACGCCCCGACGACCTTCAGCGTCGCCTGGGTCACCGGCTCCTCGAAGTTGCCGCCGGCGGGCGACACGGTGCCGCCGATGGTCAGCGTGCCGACCTTGCCGTTGCGCAGCCGCAGGTTGCCGGCCCGTTCGTAGAAGTTGGCGATCAGCGACTCGAGGTAGGCGGGGAACGCCTCCTCGCCCGGGATCTCCTCGAGGCGGCCGGACATCTCGCGCAGGGCCTGCGCCCAGCGCGACGTCGAGTCGGCGAGCAGCAGCACGTTGAGGCCCATCAGCCGGTAGTACTCCGCGAGCGTCGCGCCGGTGTAGACCGACGCTTCGCGCGCCGCCACCGGCATCGAACTGGTGTTGCAGATGATGATCGTGCGCTCCATCAGCGACTTGCCGGTGCGCGGATCCTCGAGTTCCGGGAACTCGCGCAGGGTCTCGACCACCTCGCCGGCGCGCTCGCCGCAGGCGGCGACGATGACGACGTCGACGTCCGCGTACCGGCTGGTGATCTGCTGCAGCACCGTCTTGCCGGCGCCGAAGGGGCCCGGAATGCAGTAGGTGCCGCCGAGCGCGACCGGGAAGAACGAGTCGACGATGCGGCACTGGGTGACCAGCGGCTCGACCGGGCGCAGTCGCTCGGTGCCGACCGCCAGCGGCAGCTTGACCGGCCAGCGCTGCTTCATGGTCACCGGCCGTTTCTCGCCGTCGGCGTCGACCAGCACCGCGACGACCTCGGCGATCGTGCGGTCGCCCTGGCCGACGATCGACTCGACGGTCCATCGGCCGCGCAGGTCGAACGGCGCCATGATCCGGTGCTGGAAGATGCCCTCGGGCACGAAGCCGAGCCAGTCACCGGCCAGCACCGGGTCGCCGGGCTTCGCGGTCGGCGCGAACGCCCATCTGCGCGCGGAATCGAGCGGCTCGAGGTAGGTGCCGCGCTTCAGGAAGAAGCCGCACTTCTCGGCGAGTTCCGGCAGCGGATTCTGCAGGCCGTCGTAGATCTCGGACAGCAGGCCGGGGCCGAGATCGACCGACAGCAGCTGGCCCGTGAACTCGACCGGGTCGCCGACCGCGAGCCCGCGGGTGTCCTCGAACACCTGCAGGTCGCACCGGTTGCTGCGGACCCGGATGACCTCCGACTTCAGGCGGCTGTCGCCCAGCACGGCGTAGGCCACTTCGTTCTGGACGACGCGGCCCTCGAACTGCACGGTGATCATGTTGCCGTTGACGGCAATGAAAA
>VGXW01000056.1 GCA_016873195.1 Planctomycetota bacterium
TCGGGAAGTGCCGCTCGGGGTTCCAGTCCCAGATCTCGCACGCGAACCGGCAACTGTGCTTGCTGGTGTCGAACCGCGTGATGGGGCCCGCGCCCGACGCGCCGCGCAGCAGGTTCTCCCAGTTGGCCGAGAGGCCGGTGCCGAGGGACGACAGCGCCCCGAGTCCGGTGATGACGACGCGACGTCTAGCCATGATCGATTCCTCCGTCGCCGGTTCGGCGGGCGAGGGCACAGGGTGGATGCTCGGACGAGCGGGCCGGGCGCGCTTGCCGACCGCGCGCGCGGCACCGCGGCAGTTCGCACGACGGCTCCGGCCGGCGACGGCTGGCCGCCAGTCCGTGGCGCCGTGCGTGGCGGCGCCCGATCAGGCGAGCTTCGCCGTGATGTACTTCACGGCGTCGCCGACGGTCTGGATCTTCTCCGCGTCCTCGTCGGGAATGTTGATCTCGAACTCGTCCTCGAACTCCATCACGAGTTCGACGGTGTCGAGCGAGTCGGCCCCGAGGTCGTTGATGAAGGAGGTTTCCGCCGTGATCTTGTCGCGGGTGGTGCCCAGCTGCTCGCAGACGATGTTGTGGACGCGTTCTTCGATGTTCTCGGCCTTCGACACTTTCTGACCTCGCAACTACTGGAGAGAGCCGCCCGTCGGCCTCGCCGCCGGGCAGTCGGTTGGAAGGGAAACGGCTGCCGGGCAGCCTACATGGTCATGCCCCCGTCGACGACGAGCGTCTGGCCCGTCACGTAGGCGGCGGCATCACTGCAAAGGAACGACACGACCCTGGCGACGTCCTCGGGCTCGCCGAAGCGCTGCAGCGGGATCTGCGCGAGCATCGCCTGCTTGACCTCCGGTGCCAGCACCGCGGTCATGTCCGTGGCGATGAACCCGGGCGCGACCACGTTGACCGTGATGCCGCGACCGGCCAGTTCCTGCGCGAGCGACTTCGACAAGCCGATCAGACCGGCCTTGCTGGCGGCGTAGTTTGCCTGCCCGGCGTTGCCGGTCAAGCCTACGACCGAGCCTATGTTGACGATCCGGCCGCCCCGCGCCCTGGCCATGCTGCGGGCGAAGGCCTTGCAGACCAGGAACGCGCCGCGCAGGTTGGTCCCGACGACCACGTCGAAGTCCTCGGGGGTCATGCGCAGGAACAGGCTGTCCCGCGTGATGCCGGCGTTGTTGACGAGCAGGTCGAGCCGCCCGGCCCGGTCGAGCACGGCCACGGCCAGGGCCTCGGCGGCGGCCGGCTCGGTCACGTCGGCCACCAGCGCCTCGGCCCTGCCGCACCCCGCCGGCAGCGCGGCGACCGCCGCGAGCGTGTCGGCGCAGCCGCCGGGCCGCGTCGACGTGCAGTACACCCGCGCGCCGTCGCGCGCGAGCTGCACGGCGACGGCCCGGCCGATGCCGCGCGACGCGCCGGTCACGAGTGCGACCTTGCCTTGGAGCTGCATGCGTGGGGCCCGTGGTTGCGGAGCGTGGTCGGCGGACGGTCACCAGCGCAGTACGACCTGTCCCCAGGACATGCCGGCGCCGAACGCGGGGCAGAGCACGAGCTTGCCCTCGACCAGCCGGCCCGCCTCGTAGGCTTCGCGCAGCGCGATCGGCACCGACGCGGCCGACGTGTTGCCGACGCGGTCGATGTTCGTGAACACCCTGTCCATCGGCAGGTCGATCTGCGCCATCGCCGACTCGATGATGCGCTGGTTCACCTGGTGCGGAACGATCACACCGACTTCGTCGAGGCCGTACCTGTCGATCGCGCCCTGCACGAGCTCGGCGAACACGCGCACCGCGAACTTGTAGACCTTGGTGCCCCCCATCTTCATGTAGTGCAGCCGGTTGGTCACCGTCTCGACGGTGGGGGGCAGACGGCTGCCGCCGGCGGGCTGGCACAGCACGTCTTCGGCGCCGCCCTCGGTGCGGATCGAGCCCTCGAGGAACTGGCCGCGCCCGGCGCGGTCGAGCGGCGTGAACACGGCAGCACCGGCGCCGTCGCCGAAGATCACGCAGGTGCCGCGGTCCCTGTAGTCCAGGAACCGGCTCAGCACCTCCGCACCGACCACCAGCACGTTGCGGAACTGGCCGTTGGCCACCATGCCGGCCGCCACCTGGGCGCCGAACACGAAGCCGCTGCAGGCCGCCCCGAGGTCGAACCCGCCCGCGTTGACCGCGCCGAGATCGTGGCCGAGCCGGCACGCGCTCGCCGGGAAGGCCTGGTCGCCGGTCACCGTCGCGAACACCACGAGGTCGATCTCCTCGGGCGACATCCTGGCGTCCTCGAGCGCCTGCCGCGCCGCGTGCAGCGCCAGCGTGCTGGTGATCTCGTCGGGTGCGGCGATGCGCCGCTCGCAGATGCCGGTGCGCTGCCGGATCCACTCGTCCGACGTGTCGACGAGCTTCTCGAGGTCGTGGTTCGTCAGGCGCTTGCCAGGCAGGTAGCGCCCGAGACCGGCGATGCCGACGGGGATCTGGGAGACCATGCGATGCACTCGGTGTGGTTGGCGCGGCCGGAGCCCGGCGCGGCGCGGTGCGCGCCGACGGCGGGAGGGAACGATGGGTCAGCCGGTCGGATCGGCACCCGGCAGGGGCAGGCCGCGCGCGGCCTGCACGATGTGCTGGTTCACGTCGGCATCGAGCGCGCGCAGCGCGAACCGGATCGCGTTGGCGAAGGCCGGGGCGTGGCTGCGGCCGTGGCAGATCGTCACGATGCCCTCGACGCCGAGCAGCAGGGCGCCGCCGTATTCGGCGAAGTCGACTCTGGGCATGACCTCGCCCATCACTTGCCGCGCCTTGGCCGGGTCGACGCCGGCCTTCTGCATCGTGCCGGCCACGAGCCGCAGCAGGAACTCGGCGGTGCCTTCGCAGACCTTCAGCAGCACGTTGCCGGTGAAGCCGTCGGTGACGACCACGTGGCAGTCGCCGCTGAAGATCTCGACGCCCTCGACGTTGCCGTGGAAGTTGAGCGGCAGCTGCCGCAGCATCCCGCGCACCTCGCGCACCAGCTGGTTGCCCTTCAGCTCCTCGCTGCCGATGTTCAGGATGCCGACCTTCGGATCCTGTTGGCCGATCGTGCCGGCGTAGTAGGCGGCCCCCATCAGGGCGTACTGGACGAGGTGCTGCGCCTTGGGCTGCGGGTTGGCGCCCACGTCGAGCACCAGGAAGGGGTTCTTCTCGCCGTGGATCATCGCGGCGATCGCCGGACGGCGGATGCCCTCGAGACAGCGCAGGCCGAGCGTCGCGGCCGCGACCACGGTGCCGGTCGAGCCCGCGCTGATGAACGAGCCGGCCTTGCCTTCCTTCACCAGCTGGATGCCGACGGCGATGCTGTTCTTCGGTTTCCTGCGCATCGCGTCGGTCGGCGTGTCGCCGCAGGTGAGCAGGTCCGGCGCGTCGACGATCTGGTAGTCCTGATGCCGGAGTCCCTGGTCGGCGAGCGCCTTGCCGACGAGGTCGCGCGGCCCGGTCAGCACCAGATCGGCTGGCTTCACGAAGCCCTTCTGGACCGCCATGAACACGCCGGCGATCGCTTCCGCGGGCGCGTGGTCACCGCCGACCGCGTCGAGCACAACCTTGGTCACCTGGGTCCTCCGCAGCAGAACGGTTCCTGTGGGTTGCGGCTTCGCCGCCACGAACGGCGCGCCGGGCGATCGCGCCGCAGCGCCATGCCGGAGCCGGCCACGGACGCGCCGTCCGCTCCGGCGGCCCGGATCTCAGCTGTCCTCGGCCAGCAGGACCTGACGGCCGCGGTAGTGGCCGCAGGCCTTGCAGATCGTATGCGGGCGGATCATCGCGCCGCAGCGGGTGCAGCGCACGAGTTGCGCTCGGGTCAGGGCCAGGTGCGCGCGGCGGTGGCCCTTGCTCGCGCGGCTCAGCTTTCGCTTCGGGTTTGCCATGGTCGTGTCCGGCGGTCCGCCGCAGCGGACCGGACGGAAGTCGGGGATTGGAAGGGCGGGAACTTTACGGAGCCGCGCCACGATGTCAACGCGCGGCCGGGGTCGCCGTCGTGCTGGCCACGGCGCCGTTGCTACCGCAGGCCGGCCGCGGCGATCGCCGCGGTGGCCGCCGCCGCCGCCGCCGCGAGGCGCGAGAGGTCCTTGCCCTTGCCCTGGGCCAGTTCGGGACGACCGCCGCCGCCGCCGCCGAGCACGGCCGTGACGGTCTTGACCAGGTCGCCGGCCTTGATGCGCGCGAGCAACGACGGGCTCACGGCGGCGACCACGTGCACCTCGCCCTCGACCGGGCTCAGCACCACCGCGACCAGGGGGTCCATGGCCCGCTGTGCGGAACGCAGCAGTTCCTGGGCGTCCTTGGGCGACAGGCCCGGCCGCTCGAACACGACGCTGTGCACGCCGTCGCGGACGGCCGCCACGCCGCGCAGCCTGCCCAGTTCGGTCTCGAGGTCCGGCGCCAGCGCCTTCTCGAGGTCCTTGCGCACCTTCTTGAGTTCGTCGACGAGTTCCTGCACGCGGTCGACGACCCTGGCCGGCGGCACCTTCAGCGCCGCCGACAGCGTGGACAGCTGGTGCCGTTCCCGCTGCGCCTGCTCCAGCGCCGCGGTGCCCGTGATCGCCTCGAGCCGCCGCGTGCCCGCGGCGACCGCGGTCTCCGCGACGATGCGGAACGAGCCGATGTTGCCGCTGTTGCGCACGTGCGTGCCACCGCAGAGTTCCCGGCTGAACTCGCCGACCTGCAAGGTGCGCACGGTCTCGCCGTACTTCTCGCCGAACAGCGCGACGAAGCCGAGCCGCCGAGCCGCCTCGAGCGGGCGCACGACGGCCTGCACCTCGTTGGCGAGCAGGATCTGCGCGTTGACCTCGTCCTCGACGCGCTGCAGCTGTTCGGCCGCCGGCTTCTCCGGCTGCGTGTAGTCGAAGCGCAGGCGCTCCGGCGAGACCTCGGAGCCGGCCTGGCTCACGTGCCCGCCGAGCACCTTGCGCAGCGCGGCGTGCAGCAGGTGCGTCGCCGTGTGGTTGCGCTCCGTCGCGGACCGCGCGAGTTCGTCGACCTGCAGCGTGCAGGGCCGGCCCGCCTCGAGGTAGCCCGCCGTGACGGTCGCCTGGTGCAGGTGGAATCCGTCGAGCGCGGTCGTATTGGCGATCGCCGCCCCGCCGGTCGCCGTGCGCAGCTGGCCCCGGTCGCCGACCTGCCCGCCGCCCTGCGCGTAGAACGGTGTCGCCGCCGCGACCAGCACGACCTTCTGGCCCGGCTCGGCCCGGGCCAGCAGGTGGTCCCCGTCGCCGACGATCGCCTGCAGGACCGTGTCCGCGGCGAGGTCCGTGTAGCCGGTGAACGGTCCGGGGCGGTGCCCGGCGTCGCGCAGCTTCACGGCCACGCTCGCGGAGAACACCGCGTCGGCGGTCGCCATGCTGGCCCGCGCGCGCTGGCGCTGGGCCGCCATCGCCGCCGCGAAGCCCGGCTCGTCGAGCCGGTGGCCGCGGTCTTCCATGACCTTCTGCGTGATGTCGACCGGGAACCCGTAGGTGTCGTGCAGCTGGAACGCGAACTCGCCGCTGCCCGGCGTCGGCAGGCCGGCCGCGGGCCGCACCGCCGCGGCGAGGAACTCGTCGAGCCGCGCCATGCCCTGCCGGTAGACCGTCAGGAAGTTCTCCTCCTCGCCCTTGATCACGGCGCGGCACTGCACCGCGTGCGAGCGCAGTTCGGGATACGGATCCCCCATCAGCCCGCCGACCCCGTCGACCATCTCGAACAGGAACGGGCGCTGCAGGCCGAGTTCGTAGCCGTCGCGCGCCGCGCGGCGCAGGATCTTGCGCACCACGTAGCCGCGCCCCTCGTTGGCCGGCAACGCGCCGTCGGCGATGCAGAAGGTGATCGCGCGCACGTGGTCGGCGATGCGCCGCATGCGGACGTCGCGCTGCGGATCGCGGCCGTAGGGCACGCCGGTCGCGCGCGCGACGTGGTCGAGGTAGGGGCGGAACAGTTCCGTCTCGAAGTTGTTCCTGGCCCCCTGCAGCACCGCGGCGATGCGCTCGAGGCCGAGCCCGACGTCGATGTTCTTCTGCGGCAGGGGCACGAGGGTGCCGTCCGACCGGCGGTCGAACTGCGTGAACACGCAGTTGCCGATCTCGGTGAAACGGTCGGCAGGCAACGACTCGAGGCCCTTGCGGTCCGGGTAGGGTTCGCCGGGCCGGCTGTCGAAGTAGATCTCGGAGCACGGCCCGCAGGGGCCGTTCGGGCCCTTGCTCGGCGCCTCCGCGGGCCAGAAGTTCTCCTTCTCGCCGAACCGGTAGACCTTCTCGGGCGGCAGCCCGACGTGCTTCGTCCAGACCTCGTAGGCTTCGTCGTCGTCGCGGTAGATCGTGACGACCATCTGCTCGGCGGGGATGCCGCAGACCTCGGCGAAGAACGCCCACTCCCAGGCGATGCAGTCCTTCTTGAAGTAGTCGCCGAACGAGAAGTTGCCGAGCATCTCGAAGAACGTGTGGTGCCGCGGCGTGACGCCGACGTTGTCGAGGTCGGGCACGCGCAGGCATTTCTGCGCCGTCGCGACGCGGCGCCAGGGCAGCGTGCCCTTGCCGAGGAACATGTCCTTGAACTGGTTCATGCCCGCGCCCGTGAACAACAGCGTCGGGTCGTTGGCCGGCACCAGCGAGTCCGAGGCCATGACCTGGTGGCCGTGGCTCTCGAAGAACCGGAGGAATCGGGCGCGGATCTCGGCGGCGGACAGCGGCTTCATGGAGTCGGACTCGCGGAACGGGGGCGGACGTTGTAGCGAACGCCCCCCACCGAAGGAACGAGCCACCGGGGGCCGCAGCGGCGGGAGGCCCGGTCGAACGAGGGCCGGTCGAACGAGGGCCGGCCGGGCGAGGGCCGGCTCACCCGCCGGACGACTGCTGCCGCGGCGGCAGCGGCCGGTTCGGCGGCGGCAGCGGGCGGCCCGCCTCGGGCTTCGGCGCCTCGGGCCTTCCCGCGCCCGGTGCGGGCGGTCCGTCGGCGACCACCGCCGGCGCCCCGGCGGGCGCGCCGCCGGCGGATTGCTTCTTCAGGTGGAAGGCGAGCAGGCCGTCCTCGATCTCCCTGGCCAGCTCCGGGTTCTCCTTCAGGAACTCGCGGGCCTTCTCGCGGCCCTGGCCGAGCCGCGTCTCGCCGTGGCTGATCCAGGTGCCCGAGCGCTTCAGGAAGCCGCTCTCGACGCCGAGGTCGAGGATCTCGCCGAGCCGGTTGATGCCCTCGGCGAACAGGATGTCGAACTCGCACTTCTTGAACGGCGGGGCCACCTTGTTCTTGACCACCGTCGCCTTGGTGCGCGCGCCGATCGGCTCCTCGCCGTCCTTGATCTGGCCGATGCGCCGGATGTCGACCCGCACCGACGAGTAGAACTTCAGCGCGCGGCCGCCGGTCGTGGTCTCCGGGCTGCCGAACATCACCCCGATCTTCTCGCGGATCTGGTTGATGAAGATCAGCATCGTCCGGCTCTTCGCGGTCACCGCCGTCAGCTTGCGCAGCGCCTGGCTCATGAGCCGCGCCTGCAGACCGACGAAGCTGTCGCCCATCTCGCCCTCGATCTCGGCCTTGGGCACCAGCGCTGCGACCGAGTCGATCACGATAACGTCGATCGCGCCCGACTTCGCGAGCGTCTCGCAGATGTCGAGCGCCTGCTCGCCGTTGTCGGGCTGCGAGATCAGCAGCGAGTCGAGGTCGACGCCGAGCTTCTTCGCGTACTGCGGGTCGAGCGCGTGCTCCGCGTCGATGAAGGCGCAGACCCCGCCGAGGCGCTGCGCGCTGGCGACGACGTGCAGCGCCAGCGTGGTCTTGCCCGAGGACTCCGGGCCGAACACCTCGACCACGCGCCCGCGCGGCAGGCCCTTGCCGCCGATCGCGAGGTCGAGGCCCAGCGAGCCCGTCGAGATGCCGTCGATCGGCGTCTCGACGCGGTCGCCCATGCGCATGATCGAGCCATCGCCGTGGCTCTTGTGGATGGCGGCCATCGCGTCGAGCAGCGCCTCGCTCAACGGGGCCTTGGTGGGTTCTCCGGGTTTCGGTTTCAGCATGGTCCCTCCCTTGGGATCGGTTCGGTCGTTGCGGAACGAGGTTAGCGGCGACCCGAACAAAAGCCAAACACTTTGTCCGAGCAACGCTCTGTGTCCTGCAGGTGCCGACGGTTACACGAAATCCCGCGATTCGTCGACGGCCGCCCGGGATAGTCGCCGGCCATGACCCCGTCCGGCCCCTCTGCACCTCCCAACTCCCGTTGGCCGCTGCTGCTGGTCGCCGTGGTCGCCGGCGGCGCTGCCCTGTGGCTGCTCGCCCGCCGCGACGCGCCCGCGGGCGAACTGCCCGGCGGCCTCTCCGTCGCCCCGCTGCGCCCGGCCGAGGGCGGCGAGCGGCCGCGCTTCCGGCGGCTCGATCCCGCCACCAGCGGGATCGCCTTCACGAACCTGCTGAAGAAGCAGAACACCTACACCTACCTGACCAACGGCGCGGGCCTCGCGGTCGGCGACTACGACGGCGACGGCCTCGACGACGTCTACCTGATCTCGCAGGACGGGCCCAACCAGCTGTTCCGCCAGAAGGCGCCGCTCGTCTTCGAGAACGTCACCGAACGGGCGGGCGTGGTCGACGGTGGGCAGGCCTGGGGCACGGGCGCCTCGTTCGCCGACGTCGACGGCGACGGCGACCTCGACCTCTACGTCTGCAACATGGAGGCGAAGAACCTGCTCTACGTGAACCAGGGCGACGGGACCTTCCGCGAGGATGCGCAGGCCTTCGGCCTCGACGTGGTCGCGGCGTCGACGATGGCGGCCTTCGCCGACTACGACCGCGACGGCCGGCTCGACGTCTACCTGCTGACGAACCGCGCGCTGCACGCCGGCTGGGCCGAGACCCCCCAGGTGCTGAAGGGCATCGAGCCGCCGGCCGACACCGTCCGTCCGGCCGCCGGCATGGTGCCGACGCAGGCGCAGTGGCGGCAGATCGTGCAGCTGCAGCAGCGGGGCGCGCTGACCGACGACGAGACGATCCCGGCCGAACTGCGCGAGCACTACCTCACCTTCCGCGGGCAGGCCTTCATGAGCGGGCAGCCCGACCGCCTGCTGCGCAACGTCGGCGGGCGGTTCGTCGACGTCTCCGGCAGCGCGGGAATCACCGGCTACGGCATGGGGCTGTCGGCCGTCTGGTGGGACTACGACGACGACGGCTGGCCCGACCTCTACGTCGGCAACGACCTCGAGTCGCCCGACGTCCTCTACCACAACCAGCGCGACGGCACCTTCCGCGTGGTCACCGGGGACGTCCTGCCGCACACGGCCTACTACGGCATGGGCAGCGACGCCGGCGACGTCGACGGCGACGGCCGCCTCGACTACCTGATCGCCGACATGAGCATGACCACGCACAAGAAGGCGAAGGTGCTGATGGGCGATATGAACCGGCAGCGCGACATGCTGATCCACTGCCGGCCGCCGCAGTACATGCGCAACGCGCTGCTCGTGAACACCGGGCTCGGCCGCTTCCAGGAGGCGGGCATCCTGGCCGGCGTCGCCAGCACCGACTGGACCTGGTCGGCGCTGTTCGGCGACCTCGACAACGACGCGCGGCTCGACCTGTTCGTCACCAACGGCATCGCGCGCTTCGAGATGGACCCGGACTTCCAGATGCAGGTCGCCGAGCTCTGGCAGCAGCAGCGCGAGCAGGCGGCGATCGACCTGATCCAGAACGTGCGCAAGGTCCCCGAGAAGAACCTCGCGCTGCGCAACGCCGGCGACCTCGAGTTCCAGAAGACCGGCGCCGACTGGGGCCTCGACCTCGAGGCCGTCTCGCAGGGGGCCGCGCTCGTCGACCTCGACGGCGACGGCGACCTCGACGTCGTGATCAACAACTGGAACGAACCCGCCGCGGTCTACGAGAACCGCACCGCCGACGGCAACGCGCTCGCGGTGGCGCTGCGCGGCCAGCGCAGCAACCCCTTCGGCATCGGCGCGCGGGTCACCGCGCGCCTGCCCGACGGCACCCTGCTCGTGCGCGAGCTGTGGCTCTCGCGCGGCTACTTCTCGGGCCAGAGCCCGGTGCTGCACTTCGGGCTGGGCAGGGCGCAGCAGGTCGCGGAGCTCACGGTGCGGTGGCCGTCGGGCCATCTGCAGACGTTCGCGGACGTCGCCGCCGGGCAGCGCTGCACGATCACCGAACCGCCGGGCGCGGCCCCGCCGCCGCCGCCCGCCGCCGCCCCGCCGCCGGCGCTGTTCGCGCCCGGGAACCCGCCGCCGTTCCAGCACCGCGAGAACGAGTTCGACGAGTACGTCGACCAACCGCTGCTGCCGGCCGGCGTGTCGCGGCTCGGCCCGGGGCTCGCACTCGGCGACGCGGACGGCGACGGCGACGACGACCTGTTCGTCGGCGGCGCGCGCGGCCAGGCGGGCGCCCTGTTCCTCGCCACGGACAAGGGCTGGCAGCCGGCACCCGGGCCCTGGCAGCAGGACGCGGCCGGCGAGGACCTGGCGGCCCTGTGGCTCGACCACGACGGCGACGGCGACCTCGACCTGTTCGTCACGAGCGGTGGCGCCGAGATGAAGCAGGGCGATCCGACGCTGCGCGACCGGCTCTACCGGAACGACGGCGGCGGCCGCTTCGTGCGCGACGAGCAGGCGCTGCCCGACGTGCGCGAGTCCTCGGGGCACGCCGCCGCCGCCGACTTCGACCGCGACGGCGACCTCGACCTGTTCGTCGCCGGCCGCCTCGTGCCCGGCCTCTACCCGGACGCGCCTGCAAGCCGCCTCTACCGCAACGACGGCGGCCGCTTCACCGACGCGACGGCCGAACTCGCCCCGGCCCTGCCGCAGGCGGGCATGGTCACCAGTGCCTTGTTCACCGACGTCGACGGCGACGGCTGGCCCGACCTGCTCGTCGCCGCGCACTGGCAGCCGATCCGGCTCCTGCGCAACGAGGCTGGCCGGTTCGCCGACGCGACGGTCGCCGCGGGGCTCGCGGCGCACAGCGGTTGGTGGAACAGCCTCTGCGCCTGGGACTGCGACGCCGACGGCGACCTCGACTACGTCGCCGGCAACCAGGGCCTCAACACGAAGTACAAGGCCCGCCCCGATCACCCCGTGCGGCTCTACTTCGCCGACTTCGACGACAACGGCACGCGCGACCTCGTCGAGGCCAGGTACGAGGGCGACAACCTGCTGCCCGTGCGCGGCCGCTCGTGCAGCAGCCAGGCGATGCCGTTCCTGGCGACGAAGTTCCCGACCTACGAGCAGTTCGCGAGCTCGCTGCTGAAGGACATCTACCCGCAGCAGAAACTCGACACCTGCGGCAAGCTCGAGGTCACCACGCTCGCGAGCTGCCTCCTGCGCAACGACGGCAAGGGCCGCTTCACGGTCGAGCCCCTGCCGCGCCGCGCGCAGATCGCGCCGATCTTCGGCATGGTGGCGCTCGGCGATCTGCTGGTCTGCGCGCAGAACAGCTACGCGCCGGAGCCCGAGACCGGCCGCAACGACGGCGGCACCGGGCTCGTGCTGCGCGCCGGCGATGGCGGCCTCGCGGTCGTGCCGCCGCACGAACACGGCATCTGCTGGTTCGGCGACCGCAAGGCGCTGGTGCTGCGCGCCGACCGCGGCGGGCGCACCGAACTGCTGTTCGCCAACAACGACGACGCGCTGCGCGCGGAGACCCTGCGCGGCGCGGGCCGGGCGCCGCTGGTTCTGGCCGGAGCCAAGGGCAACCCGCTCGGCGTCGGCACCTTCGTGGTGTTCGAGAGCGCCGGCGGCCGGCGCCGCGCCAGCGAGGTCCAGGCCGGCTCCGGCTACCTGTCGCATTCGCCGCGGCTGTTCGTGCCCGCGGACGCCGTGCGCGCGACGCTGCGCGCGCCGGACGGCACGGTGACGGTGCAGGACTTGCCGAGGTGAGGCGCGGGCGGCCACACGGGCCTCGGCCCTGCAGCCCACTCGGTGCGGCGCGGCTGCGCCGTACGACCTATTCCCCGCCACCCCCCCGAGTCCCTATACGTGCCTGCCCTGCCGTGGCGCCGCGACCAGCGCCAGCAGACCCCTCTCATGGCCAGCACCCCGAACCCGTTCCCCCGCCACGAACACTTCGAAGACCGCCACCTCGGCCCGCGCGCCGCGGAGTTCGCCGCGATGCTGGAGCCGCTCGGCTGCAAGACCCTCGACGACCTGATCGACAAGACGATTCCGGCCAGCATCCGGTGGCGCGGCGAGCTGCGCACGCCCGCCGCGAGGTCCGAACGCGAGGTGATCGCCGAGTTGCAGGCGCTGGCGGCGCAGAACCAGGTGCTGCGCAGCTACCTCGGCATGGGCTACCACGGCACGCTGACCCCGCCGGTGATCCAGCGCAACGTGCTCGAGAACCCGGGCTGGTACACCCAGTACACGCCCTACCAGGCGGAGATCTCGCAGGGCCGCATGGAGGCGATGCTGAACTACCAGACCATGGTGCTCGACCTGACCGGGCTCGAGGTCGCGAACAGTTCGCTGCTCGACGAAGGCACCGCCGCCGCCGAGGCGATGACCCTGTGCCACCGCGTCGCCGAGAAGCAGGGCGCCAACGCGTTCTTCGTCGACCAGAACTGCCACCCGCAGACGATCGCGGTCGTGCGCCAGCGCGCCGAGCCGCTCGGCATCGAGGTCGAGGTCGGCGACCACCACAAGGCGGTGTTCGGCCCGCGGCACTTCGGCGTGCTGCTGCAGTACCCGGGCACCGACGGCCGCGTCGAGGACCTGACCGCGACGATCCAGAAGGTCCACGCCGCGGGCGCCTTCGCCACGGTCGCCGCCGACCTGCTCGCGCTGACGGTGCTGAAGCCCCCGGGCGAGATGGGCGCCGACGTGGCGCTGGGCAGTTCGCAGCGGTTCGGCGTGCCGCTCGGCTACGGCGGCCCGCACGCGGCCTACATGACGACGAAGAAGGGGTTCACGCGCCAACTGCCCGGGCGCATCGTCGGCATGACGATCGACGCCACCGGCAAGCCCGCGCTGCGGCTGGCGCTCGGCACGCGCGAGCAGCACATCCGCCGCGAGAAGGCGACCTCGAACATCTGCACCGCCCAGGTGCTGCTGGCCGTGATGGCCAGCATGTACGCGATCTACCACGGGCCCGAAGGCCTGCGCGCGATCGCGGAACGGATCCGCACCCAGACCGACTGCCTCGCCGCGAGCCTGCAGGCGCTCGGCCACAGGGTCCAGGACGGGCTGCGCTTCGACACCGTGCGCGTCTGGCCGAAGGACGGCAGCAAGAAGGCGATCGCGGCCGCGCTGCACAAGGGCATCAACCTGCGCGACTACGGCGACAACAGCGTCGGCATCAGCCTCGACGAGACGGTCGAGGCGCACGACCTGGCCGACGTGCTCGCGGCGTTCGGCGGCGCCGCACACCAGCTGCAGACGCAGGCGAAGCCGCAGCCGCTCGGCGGGCTCGCGCGCACCAGCAGCTACCTGACGCACCCGACGTTCCACGCCTACCGCGCCGAGCACGAGTTGCTGCGCTACCTGCACCGGCTGCAGGCGAAGGACCTGTCGCTGACGACGTCGATGATCCCGCTCGGCTCGTGCACGATGAAGCTGAACGCCGCCGCCGAGATGTACCCGATCTCGCTGCCGGGTTTCGGCGGACTGCACCCGTTCGCGCCGGTCGAGCAGGCGCGCGGTTACCAGACGATGTTCGCGACGCTCGCGCGCTGGCTCGAGGACATCACCGGCCTCCAGGGCTGCTCGCTGCAGCCGAACGCCGGCTCGCAGGGCGAGTACGCCGGCCTGTCGGTGATCCGCGCCTACCACCGCTCGCGCGGCCAGGAGCAGCGCAACGTCTGCCTGATCCCGCAGAGCGCGCACGGCACGAACCCGGCGACCGCGGCGATGAACGGCATGAAGGTCGTCGTCGTCGCCTGCGACGAGCACGGCAACATCGACGTCGGCGACCTGCAGAAGAAGGCCGCCGAACACAAGGACCACCTCGCCGCCCTGATGGTGACCTACCCGTCGACGCACGGCGTGTTCGAGGAGGCGATCGGGCTGATCGACAAGATCGTGCACGACCACGGCGGCCAGGTGTACATGGACGGCGCCAACATGAACGCCCAGGTCGGCCTGCTGCGGCCCGGCGAACTGGGCGCCGACGTCTGCCACCTGAACCTGCACAAGACCTTCTGCATCCCGCACGGCGGCGGCGGTCCCGGCGTGGGCCCCATCTGCTGCAAGGCGCACCTCGTGCCGTTCCTGCCCGGGCACCCGGTGGTCAAGACGGGCGGAGCCCACGCGATCGGCCCGATCAGCGCCGCTCCGTGGGGCAGCGCGTCGATCCTGCCGATCAGCTACGCCTACATCGCGATGATGGGCCCGCACGGGCTGCGCCGCGCCACGCAGGTGGCGATCCTGAACGCGAACTACGTGGCCAGGCGCCTGCAGGGCCACTTCCCGGTGCTCTACACCGGCCAGAACGGCATGGTCGCGCACGAGTGCATCGTCGACGTGCGGCACCTGAAGGCGACCAGCGGCGTCGAGGTCATCGACATCGCCAAGCGGCTCATGGACTACGGCTTCCACGCGCCGACGGTCAGCTTCCCGGTGCCCGGCACGATGATGATCGAGCCGACCGAGAGCGAGTCGAAGCAGGAACTCGACCGCTTCTGCGACGCGCTGATCGGCATCCGCCAGGAGATCCGCGAGATCGAGCAGGGCCGACTCGACAAGCTCGACAACCCGCTGAAGAACGCGCCGCACACGGCGGAGCGCGTGACCGCGGCCGAGTGGACGCACGGCTACTCGCGCGAGCGGGCGGCGTTCCCGGCCCCGTGGACCCGCGTGCACAAGTTCTGGCCGTCGGTCTCGCGCGTCAACGACGTGCACGGCGACCGCAACCTGGTCTGCGCCTGCCCGCCGGTCGAGAGCTACGCATGAGGATCCCACCGCCGCCCCGCGGCGACCTGCAACCGGCGAAACCACGCACTCGGGCGCCGCTGCGGCGGTTGCTGTCGAGCCCCGTGCCGGCGCGGCAGTGGCTCCGCGGCGCCGGCCACTTCACAATCCCTGGCCCGGCTCCCCGCATGGGCAGCCGGCCCACCGGCCCAGTCCTTCCCCGGGAGATCCCACGATGACCGCCACTCCTCCCCAACCGCCCGCCCCGCAGCCGCCCCCCCCGCAGCCGCCGAGCCCGGCACCGGCCGCACCGCACGCCCCCGAGAGCGTGATCATCCGGCCCTGGCCCAAGATCGTGTTCCTGTACCCGACCTTCGTCGTCGCGACGATCTTCTGGCTGCTGGCCTGGCTGCGCGTCGGGCAGGCCGAAGGCCAGCTCGGCTCCGCGGTGCTCGGCAACACGTTCATGCTCGTGCTGCTGCTGAACCTGCTGGTGTTCTCGTTCGACTTCTCGCGCATCAAGTCGATCACGCTGGTCGTCTCCGTCGTCGCCGTCGTCCTGCTCGTGCTGTGGATCGACACCAAGGCCGACATCACGGGTTTCCTCGGCCGCGTGGTCGGCAGCATCGACATCGAGATGAGCGCCTCGTTCTACGGCTTCCTGTCGGCGGGCCTCGGCTTCCTGCTGCTGCTCGTGTTCGTGAACTCGCGCTTCCACTACTACGAGGTCAACGCGCGCGAGATCCTGCACCACCACGGCTACCTCGGCGACATCCAGCGCTGGTCGACCGAGGGCCTCGAGATGAACAAGGAGATCTACGACGTCGTCGAGTTCCTGCTGCTGCGCAGCGGCCGGCTGATCTTCCAGCCGGCGACGGCCAAGAAGGCGATCGTGCTCGACAACGTCGCGAACGTGAACCGCATCGAGGAACGGGTCAACGACCTGCTCAGCATCGTCGCGGTGCGCCTGAACCAGCAGCCGGGGCCCGGCTGATGCGCCTGCCCAGCGACGGCGACCACACGGGCCGCACCCTCGGCGACGAGGAGATCGCGCTGCTCGCGCAGGTGATCCGGAGCGGCACGCTGAACAGCACGCGCGGCACGTTCGTGACGCGCTTCGAGAAGGAGTTCGCGGCCTGGCTCGGCAGCAAGCACGCGTTCGCCTGCGCGTCGGGCACGGCGGCGATGCACTGCTGCATCGCGGCCCTGGGGCTGCGGCCCGGCGACGAGGTGATCACGACGCCGATCACGGACATGGGCGCGCTGACGCCGATCCTCTACGAGGGGGCCGTGCCGGTCTTCGCCGACGTCGACCCGCGCACGCTGAACGTCACCGCGGACACGATCCGCGCGCAGTGCACGCAGCGCACGCGCGCGATCGTCGCGACGCACCTGTTCGGCCTGCCGTGCGATCTCGACGGCATCCTGGCGCTGGCCGCGGACCGCGGCCTGCCCGTGATCGAGGACAGCGCCCAGGCCTTCGGCGCCACGTGGCGCGGCCGCAAGGCCGGCAGCCTCGGCGCGCTCGGCGCGTTCTCGCTGCAGCAGGGCAAACACATCACGTCCGGCGAGGGCGGCATCGTCGCGACCGACGACGACGCGCTCGCGCGCAAGGTGTTCCTCTGCGTCAACAAGGCCTGGGGCTACGGCGATCCGAAACCCGACCACTACTTCCCGGCGCTGAACTACCGGCTGACCGAACTGCAGGGCGCCGTGGCGGTCGCCCAGCTGCCGAAACTCGACCACGTCGTCGCGCGCCGCCGCGAGGTCGCCGCGGCCCTGCGCGAGGCGCTCGCCTCCGTGCCGGGGCTCGAGCTGCCGCACGACCCGCAGCACGGCACGCACTCCTACTGGAAGTTCGCGTTCACCGTCGACCCGCTGGTGATCGACGGCGGCGGTCTCGCGCTCGGCAAGCGCATGCAGGCCGACGGCGTCGCCTGCGCGCCGCGTTACATCCAGAAGCCATCGTTCGAGTGCGAACTGTTCCGCGACTGGACGAAGTCCCCGGTCACGCTGCTGCCGCTGCAGCACAACCCGCGCGGTGCGGGCCCGCAGCCGCCGTTCTCGCGCGCGGGCTACCCCGGCGCCGTGCAGGCGCTCGAGCGCGTGATCGTGCTGCCGATCAACGAACGTTACGAACCGCAGCACGTCGCCCACGTCGCCGCCGTGATCCGCAACGCGGCCAGGGGGCTCGCCCGTGGCTGACGCCCCGTTGCCGTTGCTGTTCGTCGGCTGCGGTGCGATCGCCCGCGCCTACCTGCAGGCGCTCGACCGCGTGCCGGCGCTGCATCTCGCCGCCCTGGTCGACCCGGTGCCGGCCGCCCGCGAGGCGCTGGCCGCGGGCCGCGCCGTGCCCACCTTCGGCTCGCTCGAGCAGGCCCTGCGCGGCGGCCCCCCCGCCGCCGCGGCGCTCGTGCTGACGCCGCCGGACTCGCACGAGTCCCTGACCACCGCGCTGCTCGCGCGCGGCCTGCACGTGCTGTGCGAGAAGCCGCTCGCCCCCACCGTCGCCGCCGCCGGGCGCATGCTCGCGGCCGCGCGCGCGGCCGGCCGCCGGCTCATGATGGGCAGCAAGTTCCGCTACACGGCCGACGTGCTCGCGGCGCACCGCCTGCTCGCGCAGGGTTTCTGCGGCGACGTCGTGATGTACGAGAACGTGTTCTGCTCGCACGTCGACATGACGCGGCGCTGGAACGCGGTCGAGGCGCAGAGCGGCGGCGGCGTGCTGATCGACAACGGCTGCCACTCGGTCGACCTCGCGCGTTTCCTGCTCGGCCCGATCGCGCGCGTGCAGGCGCAGTTCGGCCGGCTCGCGCAGCCGCTCGCCGTCGAGGACACGGCCCGGCTGCTGTTCACCAGCGCGAGCGGCGCGCTCGGCTCCATCGACCTGTCCTGGAGCATGCACAAGGAGACGCCGGCCTACGTGCGCCTGCACGGCACGCGCGGCACGATCGAGATCGGCTGGCAGCAGTCGCGCTGCAAGGCGGTCGGGGCCCCGGACTGGCAGGTGTTCGGCAAGGGTTACGACAAGGTCGCCGCGTTCGCCGCCCAGCTCGCGAACTTCGCCGCCGTGCTGGCGGACCGCGAGCAGCCCGTCATCGGCGACGAAGACGCGCTCGCGTCGGTGGTCGTCGTCGACACGGCCTACCGGTCGCAGCAGCAGGAACGCTGGCTGCCGATCGCGGGCGTGCCCGGCGCCGCGGACTGATTCCGCCGCACGGCGGCGTTCCCCCGCGCCGCGTCCGACGCCAGAATGCGCCGATGACCGCGAACGACCGCCCCGTCCGCATCCACCCCACCGCGCTGATCGAAGCCGACGTGACCTTCGGCGCCGGCACCGCCGTCTGGGACAACGTGCACGTCCGCCGCGGCGCCAGGCTCGGGGCCGACTGCATCGTCGGCGAGAAGACCTACATCGCCTACGACGTGCGCATCGGCGACCGCTGCAAGTTGAACGCGAACGTCTACGTCTGCGCCGGCGTCGAGATCGGCACCGGCGTGATGATCGCCGCGCACACGGTGTTCACGAACGACGTCTACCCGCGCGCCTGCGACCCCGACCTGCGCGAGTTGCAGACCAGCGCGCCGACCGAGGCGACGCTGGCGACCTGCGTGCGCGACGGCGCGACGCTCGGCGCCAACTGCACGATCGGCCCCGGCATCACGCTCGGCGAGTTCTGCATGGTCGGCATGGGCAGCGTCGTCACGCGCGACGTGCCGCCGCACGCGCTGGTGCTCGGCAACCCGGCGCGGCTCGCGGGCATCGTCTGCCGCTGCGGCGAGTTGGTCTGCCGCGCCACGGCCGGGGCGGTGCCGGCGGGCGAACACCGCTGTCGCTGCGGCCGCTCGGTGCGCTGGCCGCAGTGAGGGCGCCGGAGGTCGTCGCGGGCTTCCGTTGCGGCACGGCCTCGGCTAACCTCGAAGGCCCCACCGCGAGAGTGGCGGAACTGGCAGACGCACGGGTTTTAGGTGCCTGCGAGCGCAAGCTCTTCACAA
>VGXW01000057.1 GCA_016873195.1 Planctomycetota bacterium
CCGTCAGCCACCCCGCGGCGACGAGGTCGCCATTCGCGAGCCGGGCGAGGCACGTGACGTTGCCGGTGAGACCGCCGATCGGCTGCCAGACGCCCGGGTGGCCCTGGCGGATGCCGAACACGCCGCCGACGACGACGTCGTTGCCCGCGCCGAGGACCGCCATGACCAAGTCGAGCGCCGTCGTCGGCATGGTCAGCGTCACCCACGTCCCGGCCTGCAGTCGCTGCATCGGCTGACTGCTGCCGAGGTGCCAGCTGCCGCCGTAGTAGGCCACCGTCTCCCCGAGAGAAGTCGGGCTGCCGAGTTGCACCCACGTCGAGCCGCTCCACTGCCAGAGACCCTGGTTGGTGGAGTCCTGCACGGCGACCAGCTCGTAGGACGAAAGTCCGGTCGCGCGCACGCCGAGCGCCCGGCAGATGCCCGTCAGGTTGCCGCCGAGCGCGACCCAGGTGTTCGCCGACGGGTTGAAGCGCACGACCCGCTGTGCTGCGATCGTGCCGTTGCTGCCGGTCCACTGCGTGAACGCGCCGCCCGCGAACAGGAACGTCGTCAGCGGGGTCGACGTGATGCGCGCGGCGAGCGCCGCGATCCGTGCATTGCAGGTCGCGACGTTCCCCCACGCCGAGCCGTTCCATGCCTCGAGGTGGCCCGTGATGGCAGCGACGTCGTAGCTGCCCACGTGCAGCGCGCCCGCGAACGACACCATCGCGGTGACCTCGTGCGGTTGGCCCCCGCCGAGCGCGGACCACGAGGCGCCGTTCCAGCGCGCGACGTTGGCCGCCGGGACGCCATTGGCCAGGGTGAACATGCCGCCGGCATGGAGTTCGTTCTGGTGGACGGCGAGCACCCTGACGCCGCCTCCCGGGGTTCCGGTGAACGTGCCGAGCGCCGACCACGAGGAGCCGTTCCAGCTCGCCACGGTCGATGCTCCGTTGGCGGTATCGAAGGCGACGACGAGCAGCCCGTTCCAGACGGTGGCACTCCACGCCAGCCCCGCGGGCGGCGTGCCGAGCGTGAGCCACTGGCTGCCGTCCCAGGCGACGACACCCACGTTCGCGCTGAGCCCGGCGCGGAGCCGATCGCCGGCCGCGATCAGGAGCGGCAACGCGGGCCCTGCCCCGTCGGGATCCCAGACGGTGGTCGAGTGGACGGACCCTTGCAGCATCGCGATCGGGTCGCCGGGCAACCAGACCGGATCGCATTGGGCGCCCGCGGCGGCGATCAGTAACGCCGACGCGACGGAAACGAGAGACAGGCGAGGGAACATGGGATAGGAGGTGGTGCGCGGATGGAGGTCGCGCTGGTCAGAACCAGCCCAGGGTCAGGTGCAGGCCGTTCGTGCCGGTCAGCGCGGTCACGGCGAACGTCGGGCCGAGTTCGAACTGCAGGAGCTGGTCGCGCAGCACGAGGCCGGCGAACGTGACCGTCCTGGGGAACGCGTGCTGCACGGTCGCCTGCCCGCCGGCGGCCGGCAGGAACTGCGTCACCACCGGATCGACGAGCAGCGTGCAGCCCGGCACGCCGGTCGGATGCAGCGCGCCGAGCGGAACCGCGGTCAGGTTGAACCCGAGCAGGTCGAATGCGAGCCCCGACGCAGCGAGCCCCGTGGCACGGGCCCGGTAGGTGCCCCCCAGCCACGGCAGCGAGGTCGGCGTGAGGGCCAGGGTGCCGGCACTGCCCGTGCACGGTCCACCATAGGACGACGACGCCGCCGGACAGGTTGGGTGCCAGCGCGCGTGGTTCACTGCGACCTGCCCGTTCACGGTGAGGAAGTCACCGCCGAACAGCAGGTCGCCAGTCGCCGTCGAGGCGATGCAATCGACGGCGAGGCCGCGCACCGGCACAGGCGACCAGGCGGTGCCGTGCAATCGCGCCGCGTTGACGACGACGGCGCCGGTGCCTCCGTTCCAGAGGATCATGCCCCCACCACCCGCGACCAGGTCGCCATCGGGCAGCACGCACAGGGCACGCACCTCCGCGGTCAGCGGGGTCGACGACGGCAGGTCGACCGGCGCCCAGGCAACACCGTTCCACCGCGCGACGTAGGGTGCGGCCACGGCGCCCGCGTTGAGGAACATGCCCCCGGCGACCAGGTCGCCATCGGGTTCGACGGCGAGCGCCAGCGTCGTGCCGTCGAGACCGCTGCCGAGCGCGTGGAACGACGTTCCATCCCAGCGGGCCACGCTCGGCGCGTTGAAGGAGCCGGCGGTCGCGAAGTCTCCGCCCAGCGCGATATCGCCGTTGGGCATCGCGCAGAGGCAGTGGACCGGAGCCGACGTGCCAGCCCCGAGCGGCGACCAGTTCGCCCCGTCCCAGCGCGCAACGTGGTTCGCCGCCAGGCCACCCGCGTGCGTGAACGCTCCGCCGACGATGAGGTCGCCGTTCGGCCGCACGAGCAGCGCGTGGACCGGTCCGTCGACCCCGGCGCCGAGCGGAGTCCAGCTCGCACCGTCCCAACGCGCCACGTTGCTCGCCGCGACGCCGCCCGCGGTCGCAAAGTCGCCGCCCGCGACCAGGTCGCCGTTCGCCGCCGTCGCCAGTGCCGACACGGACGCCCCGTTGGCGCCTCCCGCCATGCCGCTGCCGAGCGGGCTCCAGGCCCCGGGACTGCCGCGGGCGATGCCGTTGCACGACAGCCCCGAGATGGTGCGGAACGCGCCGCCGATCACCGCGTCGGTGCCGATGGGAAGCGTGGCATGCATGCGCCCATCGATGCCGGGGCCGCTGACCGGCGCCCATGACGTGCCGTCGAAGCGCTGCACCGCCTGCCGTGAGCCCCACAGGCCGACGACCGGGCTGCCGGCATGGTAGGTCAACGCCACGGGCAGCACGTAGGGATCGGTGGTCGGTGGCAGCTGCGCCCAGCTCGAACCGCTCCATCTCCAGAGCCTCTGTGTGGTCAGGCCGCCGCAGCCGGCGATCACTTCGTAGCTGTTCAAGCCGACGTTGCGCACCGCCACCGCCGAGCAGTAGGTCGCGAGGCCCCCGGCGAACGCAGTCCATGTGCTCGTGGCGACGTTGTACCGGGCGATGCTCTGGGCCGGCACGCTGCCGACAGCGGTGAAGTGCCCACCCACGATCAGGAACGACGTCAGCGCGTTGTTCGAAGACCGCACCGCGAGGCTCTGGACTCGTTGGTCCGGAGAGCCGCCGGAAACCGGCGACCAGGCGGCGCCATCCCAGAGGGCGAGGTAGGCCGCTGCACTGCCGCCCGCCGTGAGGAAACTGCCGCCGACGTAGAGCCGGCCACTGTAGACGGCCAGCGCCGCGACGGGGCCCTGTACACCAGAGCCGAGCGGCAGCCACGTCGTGCCGGTCCAGCGAGCGACGTTGGCCACGGCGAGGCCACCCAGGTTCGTCAGCGAACCGGCGACGACGAGTTCGCCGTTGAAGGACGCGATCGCCTGGACGGTCCCGAGCGTCGTACCCAGCGGTTGCCAGGCCACGCCGTCCCATGCGGCGATCGTCTGCGCGTAGGTCGGGTGCGGCGTGTCGAAGGCTGCGACGATCGTGCCGGACCACAGGCCGAGCGCGGTGGCCGAATCGCCGGGAGGCACGCCGATCGCGGACCACTGGGTGCCATCGTAGATGGCGATCGCGGCCTCCTGCATCACCCCGACGGCGAACCTGCCGGCGGTGACCAGTTGCAGGCCGAGCGGACCCGTTCCGTCGGGATCCCAGGCGACCGCCGCCGCGATCTCCCCCTGCACGCACGGCAGCGGATCCCCGGGCAGCCAGACCGGATTGCACTGGGCGGAGATGGCGGTGAGCCCGAGGACGGCGGCGAGGGAACCGCGGAACCAGCACGAGGACGAAGACCGATGGACCATGGCGGGGATCGAGAGGGTGGCTCCGGGAGCGAATGCCGGGGCTGTCCGCGGCGTGATGCAGATTCTGCCAGATCAACGGACTCTGTGGTCGGTTTCTGCGTCCGCAGCGCCGTTCGCCGCGGCGAAGCGTGTGCTCGGCCCATGGGTCGGCGCGGGCTTCGCCGAGGCCGCCGACCGGTCGCCGCAGAAGCCGCCGCGCGCGAGGACCTGTGGCAACGGCATCGCCTCTCGACGACCTGCATCGGGCCGCCGCTGCCCAGGGAGTGCGAGGGACTCCGCATCACGCCGAGCGTTTGCACGACGCCCGACGAGATCGACCGGTTCTGCGAGGCGGTCGAGCTCGTGCTCGCCAGGGGGCTGCCGGGGCAGGGCAGTACCGCGTCAACGACCGCCGTCGAGCCGCAGCTGCAGAGACGCGCCGGCCTGGATTGCCGCCTCGTCCCACTGGTCGCGGTGGGCCACCTCGCGCACGGCGGCGAGGCGCGGCATGGCCGCGGCGAGCAGTTCGCGGGCCCGTCCCGGCTCGGCCGCGGCAATCAGCTCGGCGCGGTGCACGCCCGCGAATGCCCACGGCAGCACGAAGAAGGGGTCGCCCGGGTCCTTGGCGACGTCCTCGGCGAGTTCCTGCTGCACCTCGCCGTAGAGCTGCGCAGCGCGTTCCCGGTAGCCGCCGACCACGGCTGCATCGGCCCCGGCCCCGCCGGCCGTGCGCCAGGCGAGATGGACGCAGTCCGCCGCGCGCCGCCGGCCGAACCACGTCGAGCGGACCGGCAGGATCGCTTCGCCTGCGGCCGCGGCAGCCGCGTGGTCCCCCGCCGCGGCGGCCAGCGACGCCGCGAGCCAGCCCAGCTCGACGGCGCGCTTGTCGAGGTGCGGCCGGTTCGCGGCGACGACTTCCTGGCCGCGCCGGAGCCAGCCCGTGGCATCGGTGCGCGCCCCCGCCCCCGCCAGCGACCGGGCGATGCCGGTGCAGGCCTCGGCGAGTGCATCCTGGCGCATCGTGCCGATGGCCTCGGCCTCGGCCGGCAACTCCGCCGCCACGTCGCGCCAGCGCCGCGCCGCGTCCAGGGCGCCGCGCGCATCGTCGATCACGGCCTGCATCGTCAACAGCTGCCAGCGCGGCAGGCGCCCGGCGTCGACGGTCGCCGGGATGCGGTCGTTCACGGTGATCGCCCGCGCCGCGAGCGCGGCCGCTTCGTCGAGGTCTTCACGCCGGAAGCGATCGACGAGCGTCGAGGCGAACTCGCGCAGCACGGCGCACAAACCGACGAGCCGGCTCGGATCCTCGGCGAAACGCGCCACCATCGCCTCGGCGTGCCCGATCGCCTGCCGGTAGCTGACCGCCGAGGCGGCCATGTCGCCGGTGTAGTTCTGGACGTGGGCGAGGTCGCGCAACGCGATCGTCAGCGTGGCCTCGGGCTGCAACCGCAGCGGCTGGGCGGCCTGCCACTGCCGGGCCGACTCCACCGCCTCGGCCATCGACACGATGGCCTCCGGGCGCCGGCGGAGCTCCCACTGCACCCTGCCGCGCAGGCCCACGAGCTCGCACTGCATGCGCAGCCGCTCGGTGCCGACCGCGGGCAGCTCCGCGGCGGCCGCCGACAGCGCCGCGTCGGCGGCGTCGAACTGCCGCGCGTCGAACAACTGGCGAGCGAGCGCCGTGCCGGTCGCCACGAGTTCCTCGGCGAGTTCCGGGACCGGCGGGACGAGGGTGCGCAGGGCCGCGAGCAGCCGCTGGGCCTCCTGCAGACCCGCGATGCGCTCGTCGCCGCGGCCCGGCGACAGCGTCATGGCTGCTTTGCGCACGGCCACCGCGTGCGGCAGGCCGTGCGTACCGGGGTCCCGCGCCGCGCAGGGAGCCAACTCACGCGCGGCAGCGGCGAACTGCGGCTGCGCCGCGGCATGGTTGCCGGCGAGGGCCAGCGCCTCGCCGTGCCGGCAGCGAGCGGCGGCCAGCATCGCGCACGAGCCCGTCTCGCCGGGCGCCGCAGCCACGAGAGCCTCGGCATCGGCCACGGCCTCGGCCGCCGTGCTGGCGGCCTGGGCCGCCTCGCCGAGCAGCCAGTGCACGTGCGAGATCGACGCGAGGGCGCGCACGCGGCCGGCCCGCAGCGCAGCGTCCGCGGGCCGGTGGCCGAGGAAGCGCTCGTAGAACGTCAGCGCATCCTGCAGCAGCTCCTGCCGCGTCGCGTCGCCGCGCGGCGCTTCGCGCAGCCGTTCGTCGTTGGCGCGCGCGAGCAGCCGGTCGAGCACGGCCGTGGCGTCGGCAAGGCTCGAGCTGGCCTCCTGACGAGCCGCGGCGACCGTGGCCTCGGCGTTCCAGACGACCCGCAGCAGGACGGCCACGCCCACCGCGAGGGCCACCGCAGCACCGCCCGCGACGAGCACGGCGGCGCGGTGGCGGCGGGCGAACTTGCGCGCGCGGTAGGCGAACGATGGCGGCCCTGCCGCGACCGGCTCCGAACGCAGGTGGCGTTCGAGGTCGTCGGCCAGTTCGCAGGCACTCGGGTAGCGTTCGCCGCGTTCGCGCCGCAGGGCCTTCAAGGTGATCCAGTCGAGGTCGCCGCGCAGCTCCGCCGCGCGCTGCCGGACCTGCGCCGCCTGCTCCGGCGCGGCGCCCTTCGTGGCCGCGGCGAGCCGCGCGCTCGGACGCACCGGCGCCGTGTCCGGCGCGCCGCCCGCCGGAGGCGACGGCAGCGTGCCCGTCAGCAGCTCGTAGAGCATCGCGCCGAGCGCCCACACGTCGGCGCGTTGGTCGACCTCCGCCGTGCGGCCCTCGGCCTGCTCGGGGCTCATGTAGCCCGGCGTGCCGATCACCCGGCCAGGGTCGGTGCGCGGCCCCTCGCCGTCCGCCGACGGAAACAGCGCCTTGGCGATGCCGAAGTCGATGATCTTCGGCTGCGGGCCACGGTCGGTGTCCACGACGAGGACGTTCGCCGGCTTCAGGTCGCGGTGCACGATGCCGCGCCGGTGCGCGTGCGCGACGCCGCGGCAGACGTCGACGAACAGCCGCAGGCGCTCCCGACCCGGCAGCGCCCGTTCCTCGCAGTAGCGACGCAGCGGCAGGCCTCCCACGTACTCCATGACGAAGAACGGCCGCCCGTCGGCCAGCACGCCGGCGTCGAAGACCTGCGTGATGGCGGGGTGGTTCAACGCCGCCAGCAGCTGCCGCTCGGCCAGGAACCGCCGCAGCGTGCGTTCGTCGCCGGCACCGCGGCGCAGCACCTTGACGGCGACCTCGCGCACCACCGGGTGCTCCTGTGCGCACAGGTAGACCGTGCCGAACGCGCCTTCGCCGAGCAGGCGCACCACGCGGTGGCCACCGAGCCGGCTGCCGGCCGCCGCGCCCGCTTCCGGGAAGGTGTCCGCGAGCAGGCGCTCGGCGCCGCCGAGATCGGCGGCGAGCTGCCGCAGGTCCCGTTCGTGCCGCGGGTGCGCCGCGAGCAGGGCCGCCAGCACCGCCGTGCGCTCGGGCCCGACGGCCGCCAGCAGCTGCGCGGCGGCGAGGTCGGCGAGATCGTCCGGCAGCTCGTCGCCTCCGGCCGTCATCGGTCGCCCTCCCCGCCGATCCCGATGCCTCGTTGCCGCAACTCGCGCACGAGCCGCAGCATCGAGCGCGCCAACAGCTGGCGCGTCGCCTCCTCGCTGCGCCCGAGCACCTCGGCGATCACGCGGTGCGGCAACCGCACGATGCGTGCCAGCGTGACCACCTCGCGGTGCTCCTCCGACAGTGCATCGAGGGCGTCGCGAACGGCCGCCGCCGTCTCGTTGCCGATCGCTTCCTGGCTCGGTGTCAGCATGTGCAGCAGCGCCGTCGCCGCGCCCTCGGGCAACGGCTCGTCGCGATCGACGTCGCGCTTCTGCCGATGCAGCATGCGGTGGCGTTCGCGCACCTTGTTGAGCGCGGAGGTGAACAGCCAGGCACGGAAGCGCTCCTCGCCGCGGAAGTCGAACCGCGCCCGCTCCTCGAGCAGTTCGCGACAGACCGACTGCACCACGTCCTGGCTGGACTCGTGGGCGCGCAGGCTGGCGCCGAGCCGGGCGTGCACGAACGAGTGCAGCTGCGGCAGGTAGCGCAGCAGCAGCTGGTCGAGCGCGTTGCCGTCGCCGCGGCTGGCATCGGCGAAGAGCTGGTCCGTCGAGGCGTCCACGCCGAGAAGGTAGCCGATGGCAGCTCGCAGCGGGTGGTCTGCCAAGGGCGGCCGCCACAGCGAAGGGGATGCGTCGGCTCGCCGGATCCGGCCTGTTCGCCGGATGCCAGGTGTTGGCGGATTCTCCGGATGCGGCGTCACGCGCGGCGCGACTGGGCATTGAGGTGGCCGAACCACGAGGAACCATGCGCCCCGAAGACCTGCCCCGATCTCCTTCCATCCGACGGACACCCGCCTGCGGCCTGCTCGGCCCCCTGTTCGCCCTCGCCGCTGCCACCGGCTGCCTCCAGGCCCAGTCGGTCGTGCAGGGTTGGGGCCAACAGCAGTTCCGCTGGAGCGAGCCGCCGAGCTACACGCAGATCTCGATCGGCTTGTCCCTGGCAGTCGGCCTGCGCTCGGACGGTTCGGTGATCACCTGGGGCGCGCAGGGCAACACCGCGCCTGCCGGGAACGACTTCGTCGCGGTCGCGAACTCGCCGATGGCCTTGCGGGCCAACGGCGCGGTCGTGCGGTGGGGAACGTACACGTTCGTGCCGCAGTGGTCGTCCTCGCTGCGGTGCCTCGCGAGCGCGGGTCCGTTGCCGATGGCGCTGCTCTCGGACGGTTCGGTGCTCGAGTGGAACGACACCGGCAGCTACGTCGGCACGCGGGTGCCGCCGCCGGGGACGCGCTACGTCGCGATGGCCTGCGGCGGCCACAAGGCCCTTCTCAGGTCGGATGGTTGGATCGACTTCGTCGGCAACAACACCGTGGGCCAGCTGAACCTGCCAGCGCTGCCGCCGGGCATGACCTACACCCAGGTTGCGGTCGGCCACTCCCACACGGTCGTGCTGCGGTCCGACGGCTCCGTGCTGGCCTTCGGCCTGAACTCCTACGGGCAGTGCAACGTGCCAGCGCTGCCGCCGGGCCGCGGCTACGTGGAGGTCGCCTGTGGCGAGCACCACTCGGTCGCGAGGCGGTCGGACGGCGTCGTCGTCGCCTGGGGCAGGAACCTGTTCGGCGAGGCCACCGTGCCGCCGCTGCCGCCCGGCCTCACCTACGTGGAGATCGAAGCCGGCGGTCTGCTGACGATCGCCCGGCGCTCGGACGGCGCCCTGATCCCGTTCGGGATCGCCAGTTCCGGGATGCAGCCGATCCCGCCGCTGCCACCCGCGAACGACTACGTGCAGCTCGCCGCCGGCTGGTACCACACGGTCGCGCGCCGCGCCGACGGCAGCGTCACCGCGGCGGGCCAGAACGTGCTCGGCCAGTGCAACGTGCCGCAGCTGCCGCCCTTTCAGTACTACGTCGACGTCGCCGCCGGCGGCCAGCACTCGCTCGCACGCCGCAGCGACGGGAACATCGCGGCCTTCGGCAACAACGGTTCCGGCCAGTGCAACGTGCCGGCCCTGCCGCCCGGCACGACCTACGTCGAGATCGGTGCCGGCTACAGCCACTCGGCGGCGCGGCGCAGCGACGGCCAGGTCGTGGCCTTCGGCTTCAACTTCTCGGGCCAGTGCAACGTGCCGGCCCTGCCCCCCGGCACGACCTACGTGGAGGTCGCCTGCGGCGGCGACCACACGCTCGCGCGCCGCAGCGACGGTGTGGTCGTCGCGTTCGGCAAGAACGACGAAGGCCAGTGCAACGTGCCGGCGCTGCCGCCAGGGCTCGCCCGCGTCGCGCTCGCGGCCGGTTACCTGCACAGCCTCGCGCTCCTGACCGACGGCACGATCGTCGGCTGGGGCCGCAACCTCGAGGGCCAGGGCCTGGTGCCCGCGCTGCCGGCGGGCGTGTACTACGTCGAGATCGACGCGGGCTTCCTGCACAGCGTCGCGC
The DNA here is from genome assembly GCA_016873195.1 of Planctomycetota bacterium. Lineage (GTDB taxonomy): Bacteria > Planctomycetota > UBA1135 > UBA1135 > UBA2386 > VGXW01. The sequence continues at coordinate 9,797 of VGXW01000057.1, forward strand.
GACGTTCCGACGGCCAGGTCGTCGCGTTCGGTCACGACCAGTTCGGTGAATCCACGGTACCAGCGCCGCCGGCCGGGCTCGGCTGCCTCGAAGTCACCGCGGCCGGCCAGCACTCGCTCGCCCGCTACGGCGAGCCCTCGACCTACGTGACGTTCGGCTCCGGCTGCGCCGGCAGCCGGCCGGCAACGCGGCTCGTGCCGCAGGACACGCCGCGGCTCGGCGCCACGCTGCACGTGCGACTGTTCGACCTGCCGGCCAACGTCGCGTTCCTGATGACCGGCTTCAGCAGCACGGTGTCGCCGTTCGGCCCGCTGCCGCTCGCCCTCGGTCCGCTCGGCATGCCGGGCTGCACGGGCTACACCAGCATCGATGCGGTGAACTTCCTGGTCGGCCAGAACCAGCAGGCGATCTACACGTTGGCGGTCCCGAACAGTGCCGGCCTCGCCGGCGTCACGCTGCTGCACCAGGCGCTCGTACCCGACCCCACAGTCGGCAACGGGCTCGGCGCCGTGGAGTCGGATGCGGCGCGGTTCGTGATCGGACGCTGAAGACCGCGAACACGCGCGCCCCCTCCAGCAGCGCCGCCCGGGCCGCCGCTGCCCAGGGAGTGCGAGGGCCTGCGCATCACGCCGAGCGTCCACACGACGCTCGACGAGATCGACCGCTTCTGCGAGGCGGTCGAGCTCGTGCTCGCCAGGGGGCTTTTGGGGTGGGGCCTCTCGCGCAGGCCGCCGGGGGACCGTGGCGGCGCCGGGGCTGGCGCGCTACGCATGGGGCATGGAATCCTGGCAACCCTGCCCGCGTGCGTTCGCCAACCTGCTGGCCGCGGTGTTCGCGCTGCTGCAGCGCACGCAGCCCGATCCCGCCCAGTACGACGTCGTCTGGTACGGCCCGCACTGGCTGCGCCCGGGCCGCCGCGAACGCTGGTGTCCGACGCGGTTCATGCTCTACGGCGGCCAGTTGTTCGGCAGCGTGCGCGTCGGCTCCGACTGGCAGGAGATCGTGTGGCGCATCGGCCACGACGAGGTCCGCTTCGAGGGCCGCTTCGGCTGGTCGTCCGTGCGGTCCGACGAGCCGCTGTGGACGGAGGTGCTGCGCCAGGTGCGCGACCGCCTGCGCCGCGCGCTGCGCGACCCCGAGCGCTACCACCGCTTCGTCGACCGCGTGCTGCCGCCCGACTGCCGGGACGGGAAGATCCAGCGGCACTGGACGTGGCCGCGCGGCGTGCGCACGGCGATGCCCGAACGCACGATCGCGCGCGCCGCGGCCGCGCTGGCCGCCGGCCGCGCCCGCCGGCCCTGGCCCACGTTCACGCTGCGCCGGCTGCGCGCCTGCGAGACGATCGCCTACGGCGCGGCGTTCCCGGAACTGCGCAAGCTGTCGCCGCAACGCCAGCGCGAACGCCGCGCCGACACGCGCCACGGGGGCCTGCTCGACCTGCCGCCCGACGACGCGGCGGCGTTCACCCGCTGGTACCACGGCGGCGCGCGCAGCGGCGCGCATCCGTTCGAGATCGTGTTCGCCAATCCGCACGGCATCCTGCTGCAGCCGGTGGAACCGTTCGACGAGGGTCCGGACCGGCCACCGCCCGGCAAGCGCGGCTGGCGGCTGCTCCTGTCGGTGCACGCGCTGGGCTACTACACGCACGCGCTGCGCATGCTGATCGCGCTGGATCGGGCGCGGGCGCCGGTCGACCTGGTGCACGACGAGGCGGTGTTCGCCGCCGTGCGCGGCGACGACGAGGTCGACGTGGGGCCGGACCTGTACTCGGTGCGCTACGCGGATCTGGCCGAACGGCGGCCCGCGGCCCTGCGGCACGTGCGGTGGCAGCCGGTGCCGCGCATCGAGCCCATCGACGCCGGGCAGACCGCGCGCGTCGAGCAGGTGCTGCGCACGGGGCGGCCCGTGCCGCCGGCCGAACCCTCGGCCGGATGAGCGCGGCGCCGCGCGCGGGTGTGGAGCGCGAGGCCCGCGTTGCCGAACACCGTCGGGCGCGGCGAACCAGGGAGGATATCGCACCAGCGCGGGGCACGAGCGCGGGCGGCCCTGCGCGAGCGACCTCGGGCATCGCCGTGCCGGCGACGGGTCCGATCGCCCACCTCCCCGCCGTTCGCCGTTGCCCTGCGGGGACCCCGATGTAGCGTCTGCCGCCATGGCGCTCGGGCTGCTGGTCCTGCTGTTGTTCCTCGCCGGCGCGGCCGCGATGGTCACCCGCGCGCTGCCGGCACTGCTGGTGCTGCCCGTCATGGGGATCGCGATCGCGAGCGGGGCCGTGCTGTTCACGGACGCGGTGAGCTGGCCGGACGTGCTGGGCGGCGTGGTGTCGGACGGCGCGGTCATGCTGCACCAGGCGATGATCGTGACGTTCTTCGGCGGCACGCTGTCGTTCGTGATGCAGCGGTCCGGCGTCGCCGAGAGCCTCGTCAAGCAGGGCGCCGAACTCGTCGGCGCCGACCCGCTGGCGGTGGGCATCTTCGGGCTCCTGCTGGTGGCGCTCTTGTTCACGAGCCTGACCGGGCTCGGCGCGGTCATCATGGTCTCGATGATCGTGCTGCCGATGCTGGCGACGGTCGGCCTGTCGCCGGCGGCCGGTGCTGGCATCGTGCTGTTCGGCATGAGCCTCGGCGGCGTGGTCAACCCCGCCAACTGGGTGCTCTACGTCGAGACGCTCGGCGTGCCGACGCAGCAGGTGCAGCGCTTCGCGCTGATCCTCTTCGCGGTGGTGACGCTCGCCGGCGCGGCGATGGTCTTCGTCGAACTGCTGCTGGGCCGCCTGATCCGCTTCACGGCGAAGACGGTCGTCGTGCTGGGCTCGTTCCTGGCCGCGGTCGCGGGCAAACGCCTCGTGCTGCTGCAGTCGGACCCGGCCGGTGCCGCTGGCGCATCCACGCCCGGACCGGTGCTGGCGTGGACGCGCACCCTGGCGCTCGCGGGCTTCGCACTGCTGGTCGGCCGCGAGCTGTTCTCGATCCTGCGCCGCGCGAGCCGCTGGCGGCACCAGCAGGTCCGGGTCCGCGGCGCGGCCTACCTGATCCCCATCGTGCCGCTGGCCGCGATCCTGCTGTTCGACGTGCCGATCCTCGCGGCCTTCGTGATCGGCTTCGCCTGGGCGATCCTGGTGACGGCGCGCCCGGGCTCGATGGCGCTGACGGTGCAGAGCCTGATCGAGGGCGGTGCGAGCGTCATGCCCGCGATCGTGCTGATGCTCGGCATCGGCATCCTGATCGCCGCCGTGAAGGGCCCGGCCGCCTGGTCGGCCGAACACGTCGGCGCGACCTGGCCGGTGCTCGCCGCCATCGAGCCCGTGCTCGCGCGCCTCGTGCCCTCGTCGCCCTGGCTCTACGTGCTCGGCTTCGGCCTCGCCGCGCCGCTCGCGCTCTACCGCGGCCCCCTCAACGTCTGGGGACTCGGCTTCGGCGTCGCCACGATCCTCACCGGCAGCGGCAACCTGCCGCCCGCGGCCGTGATGGCGCTGCTGCTCAGCGTCGGCCAGGTCCAGGGGATCTGCGACCCGACCAACACGGCGAACGTCTGGATCGCCAACCACCAGGGCATCGACGTCAACGCCATCCTGTTCCGGACCCTGCCGTTCGTCTGGATCGCGGTCTTCCTCGGCCTCGGCGTCGCCGCCGCCTCCTTCCTGTGAGCGCCATGGGCACGCGACGACTCAAGATCGGCATCGACGTCGGCGGCACCTTCACGCACGCGGTGGCCGTGGACGTCGCCAGGACCGAACTGGTCGGCAAGGCCGTGGTGCCGACGACGCACGGGCACCGCGACGGCGTCGCCGCGGGCGTGGTCGCCTCGATGCAGCGGCTGCTCGAGGTGGCGCACATCGCGCCCGAGGAGGTCGTGCTGATCGCGCACTCGACCACGCAGGCGACCAACGCCCTGCTCGAGGGCGACGTGGCCAAGGTCGGCGTGCTGGCGCTCGGCAGCGGCGCGCAGGGACTGCGCGCGCGGCGGGAGGCCCGCCTCGGCACCGTGCCGCTCGGCCCGGGCGCGGCGCTGGCGACGGCCTTCCGGTTCCTCGACGTGGGCGAGGGCTTCGACGCCGCCCGCGCCAGGTTGCTGGTCCAGGAACTGATCGCCGAAGGCGCCCGCGCGCTGGTCGCCGCCGAGCCCTTCAGCGTCGACCGGCCCGAGCACGAGCAGGCGGTCGTGCGCATCGCCGAGGAACTCGGCCTGCCGGCGACGGCCACGTCGAGCCTGACGCAGCTCTACGGGCTGCGCATGCGCACGCTGACGGCCGCCGTCAACGCGAGCATGCTGCCGATCATGATCGAGACCGCCGACCGCACCGCGCGCGCCATCGCCGCGAGCGGCATCCGCGCGCCGCTGATGGTGATGCGCTCGGACGGCGGGATCATGGACGTCGCGGCGATGCGCAGGCGCCCGGTGCTGACCATGCTGTCCGGGCCCGCGGCCGGCGTCGCCGCGGCGCTGATGTACGAACGCATCGCCAACGGCGTCTTCGTCGAGGTCGGCGGCACGTCGAGCGACATCTGCCTGATCCGCAACGGCCGCCCCGAGATCCGCGCCGCGGAGATCGGCGGCCGGCGGCTGTTCCTGCGCACGCTCGACGTGCGCACCGTGGGCGTCGCCGGCGGTTCGCTCCCGCGGGCGCGGCGCGGCAGGCTCGTCGACGTGGGCCCGCGCAGCGCCCACATCGCCGGACTGGAGTACGAGGCGTTCACGCCCGGCCTCGACGAGGTCGAGATCGCACCGTTCCGGCCGCGGCCGAGCGATCCCGACGACTACCTCGCGCTGCGCCGCCACGGCAAGGTGAGCCACGCCGTCACGCCGACGGGCGCGGCCAACCTGCTGGGCCTGTGCGCGGGCTACGGCAAGGGCGATGCGCAGTCGGTGCAGACCGCCTTCGCGGCGCTCGCGCGCTTCTGCGGCACGACGGCCAGGGCCGCTGCGACGCGTCTGCTCGAGCTCGCCGCGGCGCGCGTGGCGCCGGTGGTCAAGCGCCTGCTCGCGGAGCACAAGGTCGCCGCGAGCGAGTTCGTGATGGTCGGCGGCGGCGGCGGCGCCGAGGCCGTGGTGCCGTTCACCGCGCCGACGCTGGGCATGGAGCACCGGATCGCGCGCCACGCGGAGGTGATCTCGGCCATCGGCGTCGCGCTCGGCATCCTGCAGGACTGCGTCGAACGGACCCTGCTGAGCCCGAGCGAGTCCGAGCTGCTGGCGATCCGCCGCGAGGCGTTCGAGCGCGTCCGGCAGATGGGCGCCGATCCGGCGACCATCGAGGTGCACGTCGAGATCGACCGCCGCGAACGCCGCGTGCGGGCCACCGCCACCGGCTCGCCGCAGCTCCGCACGCGCGATCTGTCCGGGCCGCGCCCTGCTCCGGACGAACTGCGCGCCACCGCGGCGCGCGCCATGCGCGTCGAGCCCGCCGCCGTGGTCGTGCACGGCGCCGACGGCTCCTGGCTGCGCACCTACAGCGCCGAACACCGCGTGCCGGTGCTGTTCGGCCTGTGGAAGGTCTGGCGCATGCCCGCGGCCGTCGTCGATGCCGAGGGCATCGTGCGCCACCGCACGCGCGATGCCTGCTGCGCGACCGCACCGGCCGCGGACGTCGAGGCGAAGCTCGCCGAACTGGTCGCGCGCTACACCACGTGGGGCGACGGCGGGCTCGTCGTCCCCGACGTGAAGCTCGTCAAACCGAGCCAGCTCGTCGACCTCGCCGGGCTCGTCGAACTCCCCCAGCTGCTCGCCCTCGCGAGCGCGGAGCTGGCGCCGCTCGAGCCCGACGAGTTGGTCACGCTGATCGTCGGGCCGCGCGGCTGAGCGGGCGCCGGATCACCGGCCGAGCAGTTCGAGCTGGCGCGCCGCGAACCGCGGGTCGTCGCAGCCGATCTCGCGGTCCGGCACGCACACGCAGCCGGCGGCGACGAGCGCGCGCTGCACGGCGGCGACCTCGAGCGCGTGCACGCCCGCGCCGCGAGCGGCCTGCGCCGCCGCTTCGCCGGCGGCCTGGCCGATGGCGATGGCGACCGGCTGCAGGCGCGAACAGCCGTTGACGATGTGCGTCACGCCGATGCACTTCTCGGCGACGAGCAACCCCTCGATGCCCTGCGGCAGCATCGCCGCGAACGAGACCTGGAACGGCGCGTTCGGCGGGTAGTCCTCGCCGAGGCGCTGGCCCGGCGGACGGTGGTCCTTGTCGTGGTGGTGGTCGAGGTAGTAGTCGCCGACGGCCACGCCGTCGGCGCGCACGAGGTTGCGGCCGCTGCCGTCCTGCGGCACCACGTCCTGCTCGACCATCCAGCGCACCGGCACGACGCGCCGGCTCTCGCGCACGTAGGGGATCAGCGGCAGGTGGTCGGCCGTGGGGTAGATGCCCTCGGCCAGCCCCCACTCGGGATGACCGAGGTGGTTCTGGATGTAGTGCACGTAGGCGAGCGTGCGCTGCCTGGCGAGCGCGATCGTGCGGGCCCGTTCCTCGCGCGAGCCGAACAGGCCCTGCGCCGGGTAGTCGTTGCAGTGGAAGGGCCAGTTCAGCATGAACAGGCCACCGGGCAGCAGCGAGTAGGTCAGGAAGCTCTGCCAGTCGTGCAGCTCGTGGTTCCAGTAGGCGGGATCCTGGATCGAGCAGATCTGGCTGGTCGAACCGTCGAACCGGGCGACGTCGAAGCCGCGCGGCAGGGCCACGGGCGGCGCCCTGCCCTCGTGGCGGCGCAGCGTCGCGACCATGGTGAGGTCCTGGATCTCGAGATCCGGGACCTCGGGCGCATGGGGCTCGCCGGTCTGCGCGCGGGACTCGCGGCCGAACCGGTACGGGACCCGGCCCAGTTCGAGCACGTCGCCGTACTCGGTGGCCTCGACGGTCACGCGCGCGCGCACCTCGAGGGCTCCCTCCGCCGTGTCGAACACGGCGCCGCGCACCACGTCGCCGTCGCGCAGCACCTCGCGCAGGCGGGCGCCGTGCAGCGCGCTGGCGCCGGAGCGCTGCAACTCGTCGCGGAACCACCGCGCCCCGACCTGCGGTTCGAAGCACGTGTTCGACACCCAGCCCGTGCGGACCGCCTCGCGGCCGCCGTAGCGGGCTTCGACGTGGTCGCGGAACGCGCGGAAGATGCCGCCGCCCAGCGCGCCCTCGTTGCCGTCGATCGCGCTGACGCCGGCGGCGGTGATCATGCCGCCGAGCCAGGGCGTCTCCTCGCAGACGAGCGTGCGCGCGCCGGCCCGGGCGGCCTGGATGCCGGCCGCCGCGCCCGAACAACCGCCGCCGACCACCAGCACGTCGACCTCGCGCCGCGAAACCGGGCCCGTCATGATGCGCGGATGCTAGCCACCGTCCTCGCGGTTGCGACCCTGGCCCAGCAGGTCCCGCAGGCCCCCGAGGTCCGCGGCGTCTGGATCCCCAACAGCCACTCGACGTTCTTCGACTCGCGCGAGAACGTGCGCGACCAGATGGCCCTGCTGGCCGAGGCCGGAATCAACGTGGTGTTCCCGGTGGCCTGGAGCAAGGGCTACACGCTGTTCGACAGCGCGGTGGCGGAGAAGGTCGTCGGCCAGCGGACCGACCCGCGCTACGGCGACCGCGACCCGCTGGCCGAAGTGCTCTTCGCGGCGCACCGCCACGGCATCGAGGTGATCCCCTGGTTCGAGTACGGCTTCGCCGCGGGCCACGAGACCTACCCCGGCAAGGCGCTCGACACGCACCCCGAGTGGGCCGCGATCGGCGCCGACGGCAAACCCGTGGTCAAGAACGGCTTCCCGTGGATGAACTCGCTCGCGGCCGGACCGCAGCAGTTCCTGACCGCGCTCGTGGTCGAATGCGTGACCCGCTACGACGTCGACGGCGTGCAGGGCGACGATCGCCTGCCAGCACTGCCCGCCGAAGCCGGCTACGACGCCGGCACCGTGGCCCGCTACCGGAGCCAGTTCGGCCAGGACCCGCCGCGCGACATCCACGACAAGGCCTGGACGCAGTGGCGCGCCGACCTGCTGACCGACTACCTCGCCGAGCTGCGCAAGGCCGTGAAGGCGATCAGCGAAGACCTCGTGCTCTCGATGGCGCCCGGCGCGCCGGCCTGGGCCCTGCGCGACTACCTGCAGGACCAGCGCACCTGGGTCGAGCGCGGCCTCGTCGACGCGCTGCACCCGCAGTTCTACGCACGCAGCCAGCAGGGCTACGAGCGACTGGCCGACCAGACGCTGGCCATCGAGTGGCTCGGGCGGCGGCGCGACCTGCTGTCCCCGGGCGTGCTTTCGTGCTACCGCGAGTACGTCATCGACAAGGACCTCGCCGAGGGTCTGGTCCGCGCCAACCGCGAGCGGCGGTTCGCCGGCGAGGTGTGGTTCTACGAGAAGGGGCTCGTCGTCCAGCAGGGCGAACGCGCGCGGGACCTGCGAGCCGGCGTCTACGCGCAGGCGGCCCGCCTGCCGTGGCGCACCGCGCAGGACTGGCGGCCCAGGGCGCTCGAAGCCGTGGCGGACGACGCCGGCGAGACCACCGTCTGGACCGCGACGCCGGCCGTGACCGGCACCTACACCGTCTGGGGCGAGCCCGCCCCCGTGCCGGGCCACTTCGTGGCGCTGCGCCGCGTGCAGCTCCGGGCCGGCGAGCCGGCCGAACTGCTGCGCGCGCCGAAGGGCGAGCAACGCGCCGTGATCGCCCTGATCGACCGGCGCGCCGATCGCCGCTGATCAGGATCCGCCCGCACGCCCGAGCCCGGCGCGCCACTGCATGTAGAGGCGGTGCAGGCCGTGCGCGGACGCGAACATCGAGTTCGGGCTCATGAAGTGGCTCCACTCGAAGGTGATGAGCTTGTCGACGCCCGCCGCGCGCGCGGCTTCGATCTTGTGGCGGAGCTTCGGCCAGGCGATCGGCGGGAACTTGATGTGCACGTCGCGGTCGAAGCTCTCGACGTTGGACCAGCAGGTGATCCCGTTCCGGCGCGCGAGTTCGGCGTTGGTCCGCAGGTAGTCCGGCAGCTCGGCGTAGTCGACCTGCCCGTCCTGGAAG
>VGXW01000058.1 GCA_016873195.1 Planctomycetota bacterium
AAGTTCCTGACCAGGGGCTCGCTGGCCGGCTACCCCGTCGTCGACGTGCAGGTCGAGGTCTACGACGGCAAGTTCCACGACGTCGACAGCGACCAGCTGAGCTTCCAGCTCGCCGGCGAGCGCGCGTTCTCCGACGGCTACCTGAAGGCCCGGCCGATCCTGCTCGAGCCGATCATGAACGTCGAGATCCAGATGCCCGAGCGCTTCACCGGCGACGTCGCGGGCAACCTGTCCAGTTCGCGCGGCCGCATGTCGGGCATGGAGGTCACCGAGGGCATCCAGGTGATCAAGGCCCAGTGTCCGCTCGCGTCGATGCTCGACTACAGCACGCAGCTGCGTTCGATCACGGCGGGCGAGGGCACCTTCACGATGGAGTTCTCGCACTACGAGGCGGTGCCGCCGAACCTGCAGGCCGAGGTCGTGCACAAGCGGAAGGCGCTGCTCGAGCAGCAGAACGAGCACCGCTGAGCCCCCGCACGCCGCAACGCGGCGACTCGTCCAGGGCGAAACACGCCCTGGGCGCCGCTGCGGCGTTTCCTTGGAAGCCGCTCCCGCCGCCGCGCGGCGCCGTCGAATCCCGCGACACCGCCGGGGGGGCGCGCGGGCCGGCGAGGGGCCAGGACTCAATCCTGCCGGGGCAGGAGACCGATAACCGCACTCGACCGGCCGGAGCGGCCGTTCGCCCAGGAGTGCGTTGCGATGGTCTCGATGGAAGAACTGCTGAACCTGTTGGTTCAGCGCGGCGGTTCCGACCTGCACATCTCGGTGGGCTCGCCGCCGAAGATCCGCATCGACGGCAAGCTCGTCGACACCGAGTACGAGCCGCTGATGCCCGAGGCTGCCAAGAAGCTGATCTACTCGGTCGTCGGCCCCGACCTGGTCGCCAAGTTCGAGAAGAACCTCGAGATCGACTTCTCGTTCGGCGTGACCAACCTCGGCCGGTTCCGCACCAACGTGTTCCTGCAGCGCGGTTCGGTCGCCGCGGTCATGCGCCTGATCCCGTTCGAGGTCTACGACTTCGAGACGATCGGCCTGCCGCGCAAGGTCTGCGAGTGGGTCTGCAACCTGCCGCGCGGCCTCGTGTTGTGCACGGGATCCACGGGCTCGGGCAAGTCGACGACGCTCGCGTCGATGGTGAACTACATCAACGTGTCGCGGCAGAACCACATCGTCACGATCGAGGACCCGATCGAGTTCCTGCACCGCAACAAGGCGTGCCTGGTCAACCAGCGCGAGGTCGGCGGCGACACGCAGGGCTTCGAGAAGGCCCTGAAGTCGGTGCTGCGGCAGGATCCCGACGTCGTGCTGATCGGCGAGATGCGCGACCTCGAGACGATCGAGGCGGCGCTGACGTTGGCGGAGACGGGCCACCTGACGCTGGCGACGCTGCACACGTCCGACGTCTGCCAGACCGTGAACCGCATCGTCGACGTGTTCCCGGCGCACCAGCAGCAGCAGATCCGCACCATGCTGTCGTTCACGCTGCAGGCGGTGCTGTGCCAGCAGCTGGTGCCGCGCATCCACGGCAAGGGCCGCGTGCTCGCCGCCGAGATCATGATCGTGAACCCGGCGATCCGCGCGCTGATCCGCGACAACAAGGCGCACCAGATCATGTCGACGATCCAGACCGGCGGCGCGGTCGGCATGCGCACGATGAACCAGTCGCTGTTCGAACTCTACCGCAGCGGGCAGATCAGCTACGAAGACGCGCTGGGGCACACCGGCGACGAGGCCGACTTCCAGCGGCTGATGGAACGCGCCGCGGGCGGGACCCCGCGGGCCATGCGGCGATCATGACACAGTTCGCGAAGAAGCTCCGCGGCATCCTCGAGAAGGCGGGCAGGCTCGACGCCGCCACCGGCGAGACGCTGCTCGGCGAGGCGCCCCCGCAGAAGCGCCCGTTCACCGAGGTGCTCGTCAAGAAGGGCGTCGCCACCGAGCAGGAGCTGATCGCGCTGATCGCCAAGGCCGCGAACATCCCGCCGATCGACCTGTCCAAGCTCAACGTCAACAAGGAGGTGCTCGAGTCGGTGCCCGAGGACGTGGCCCGCGAGTACTGCATCTTCCCGGTCGATCGCATCGGCAATCTCGTCACCGTCGCGGTCGCCAACCCGTTCGACGTGCTGAAACTCGACGACATCCGGATCATCACCGGCTGCCAGCTGCGCACCGTCGTCAGCACCGCCGAGGAGATCGAGAAGATCCGCGGCAAGGGCTACCAGCGGGAGACCGAGAGCGTCGACGGCATCCTGGGCACGTTCGACGCGACCGACGTCGAGCTCAAGGAGAACGACACCGAGGAGGACACGACCGACCTGTCGGCGATCAACGACGAGGACTCGCCGGTCGTGAAGCTCGTCAACAAGATGATCCTGGACGCCTGCAACACCGGCGCGTCGGACATCCACGTCGAGCCCTACGAGAAGAAGGTGGTGGTGCGCTACCGCAAGGACGGCTGCCTGTACGAGGCGATGAACCTGCCCAAGCGCATGCAGAACAACATCACCTCGCGCATCAAGATCATGTCCAAGCTGGACATCGCCGAGAAGCGCAAGCCGCAGGACGGCAAGTTCCAGATGAAGATCGGCAACAAGGCGATCGACTTCCGCGTGTCGATCCTGCCGGTGGTCTGGGGCGAGAAGACCGTGTTCCGCATCCTGGACTCGAGCAACCTCGCGCTCGACATCAAGTCGCTGGGCTTCGAGCCGCGCTCGATGGAGGACTACCTGTGGGCCTGCGCGCAGCCCTACGGCATGATCCTGGTCACGGGGCCGACGGGGTCCGGCAAGTCGACGACGCTGTACTCGGCCGTGCGGCACATCGCCGCGCCCGACATCAATCTCGTCACCGTCGAGGATCCGGTCGAGTACCAGCTCGAGGGCATCAACCAGGTGCCCGTCAACGTCAAGGCCGGGCTCACGTTCAGCGCCGCGCTGCGGTCGATCCTGCGCCAGGACCCCGACGTGGTGCTGCTCGGCGAGATCCGCGACCACGAGACGCTCGAGATCGCCGTCAAGGCGGCGCTGACGGGCCACCTCGTGCTCAGCACGCTGCACACCAACGACGCGCCGTCGACGATCACGCGCATGGTCGACATGGGCATGGATCCGTTCATGGTCGCCAGCTCGTCGCTGCTGATCTGCGCGCAGCGCCTGGGCCGCAAGCTGTGCCCCAACTGCAAGAAGCGCGTCGAGATCGGCAAGGCCGCGCTGACCCGGCTCGGCTTCACCGAAGCGGACCTGGCGCAGCCGATGGAGCTCTACGAGCCCGGCGGCTGCCCGCGCTGCAACAACGGCTACAAGGGGCGCTTCGCGCTGCTGGAGACGATGCGCATGACCGAGGGGATCAAGCGCATGGTCGTCGACCGCGCGCACATCGCCGACGTCAAGAAGCTCGCGCTGTCGGAGGGCATGCTGACGCTGCGGCGCTGCGGCCTGATGAACGCGATGCGCGGCAAGACCAGTCTGCAGGAGATCGAGGCCACGACGATGGCCGACTGAGCCCGGCGGGAATCCGGGCACGGGGAACCAGGGGAACATGGCGACGAAGTTCAAGTTCGAGGCGAAGGACCAGACCGGCAAGGTCGTCAAGGGGTCCGTGGCGGCGGCCACGCAGGCCGAGGTCGTGGCCGACCTGCGGCGGCGCAACCTGACGCCGGTCGAGGTCACCAAGGCCGGCGGCGGCTGGTTCGGCGGCGGCCCGAAGGCGCGCAAGAAGGCCACGCGGTCGTCGGTCAAGAAGGGCGAGCTCGAGGTGTTCACGCGCCAGCTCGCGACGATGCTCGGCGCGGGCATCCCGATGCTCGAGGCGCTCGAGATCCTGGCCGACCAGGCCGAGTCGCCCGGCTTCGCGTTCTGCCTCGACCGCGTGGTCGAGGAGATCCGGTCCGGCGCGGACCTGTCGAAGGCGCTGGAGTCGCACAAGCGCGTCTTCTCCCACATCTACGTCAGCATGATCCGCGCCGGCGAGGTCTCGGGCCAGCTCGACACGATCCTGACGCGGCTGGCCGAGTACCTCGAAGCGGCGGCGCACCTGCGCGGCGAGATCAAGTCGGCGATGACCTATCCGGTCATCTCGCTGGTCCTCGTGTTCGGCATCGCGTCGTTCCTGATGATCGGCATCGTGCCGTCGTTCAAGCCCGTGTTCGAATCGCTCGAAGTCGAACTGCCGGGGCTGACCGTCTTCATCATGGACATCGCCGACTTCATGAAGGACTTCTGGTACCTGATCTTCGGCGGGATCGCGGCGGCGTTCGTCGGCATCAAGGCGGCCTGCAAGACGCCGAAGGGCGCCTACGTCAAGGACCACCTGGTGCTGCGCCTGCCGGTGTTCGGCGTGCTGTTCAAGAAGGTCGCGCTGTCGCGCTTCGCGCGCACGTTCGCGACGCTGGTCAAGAGCGGCGTGCCGATCCTCGGCGCGATGGAGATCGTGTCGGACACGGCCGGCAATCTCGTGATCAGCCGCATCGTCGACAGCGCGCGCGACAGCGTGCGCAACGGCGAGAGCCTGTCCGACCCGTTCGCGAAGTCGGCGGTGTTCCCGCCGATGGTCACCAAGATGATGGCGATCGGCGAGCGGTCGGGCGCGCTCGACGCGCTGCTCGAGAAGATCGCCGAGTTCTACGACCAGCAGGTCGAGGCCGAGGTCAAGGGGCTCACCTCGATGATCGAGCCGATCATGATCGCGGTCATGGGCGTCATCGTCGGCGGCATCGTGCTCGCGGTGTTCCTGCCGATCTTCAAGCTGCAGGAGAAGCTGTCGGGCGGCTGAGCCGCGCGGGGCAGGGGGAACATGAACGACGTGCCGAAGCGGGCGCTGCTCTACGGCGGCGCCCTGGTGGCCGCGGGCGGCCTGATCGCCGCGCTCGCGGCCCGTTCGACCGACGCCGACGTCGCGACGCTGCTGAACAGCGCCGACGTGCAGCTGCGCTTCGCCTACGGCATGCCGGCCGCCGACAAGCAGGGGCAGGAACTCCCGGCGCGCACGCAGATGATCGCCGACGCCGTGCGCAACCTCGAGGCCGTCGAACGGCTGCAGCCGGGTTTGGCGGTGACCGCGGAGTTCCGCGGCTTCGCGCACATGCTGCGCGGCGATTGCCTGGCGGCGGCCTCCGCCTACGCGCGCGCGCGCGACTGCGGCGACTGCGGCGACGAACAGCGCGACGTGCTGGCGTTCAACCAGGCGCGCATGCTGGCGAGGGCGGGCCGGGGCGAGCAGGCGCTGGCCGTGTTCGCGCGGCACGGCGCGGCGATCGACGCGCGCTGGCCGAACCAGCGCGCGGTCGAGGAGGCCGGCATCCTCGCCGGGCTCGGCCGCGGCGCCGAGGCCGAGCGGCGGCTCGAGGACGTGCTGCGCGCCGAACCGCTCGATCCGGTCGCGGCGCTGCGGGCCGGGCAGCAGTTCGCGGCGTTGGGGCGCCTCGACCGCGCGGAATCCGCGTTCGCGAGCGCCGCTGCCACCGAGCCGATCGCCGACTACCACCTCGGCCGCCTCAAGTTGCAGCAGGGGCAGGTCGATACTGCGATGGAGTTGCTGGAGCGTGCGGCTGCCGCACGACCTGCCGAGGTGAGGCGCCTGGTCGCGAACGAACCGGACGCCTGGCGGGCCGTCGCGACGGACGCGCGCTTCCAGGCACTCACGTCGTCGCGCCCGGCGGCCCCAGGCCGTTGAGCGCGGCGGTGGCGCAGTAGGGGAAACCAGCGGCGGCCGCGTCGGCCGCATCACCAGAAGGTTGTCAGGGAGAAACCAATGTCCAAGCGGGAACAGGGCTTCACACTCATCGAACTGATGATCGTCGTCGCGATCATCGCCATCATCGCGTCCATCGCGATTCCGAACCTCCTCAGCGCGCGCCTGAACGCCAACGAGTCCGCGGCGATCGCCACGCTGAAGAACATCTCGTCGGGCCAGTCGCAGTGCCAGGCCTCCGGCGTGATCGACGTCAACAACAACGGCTCCGGCGAGTACGGCTTCTTCGGCGAGCTGTCGGGCCGCACGGCCGTGCGAGCCGGCACGCAGCGCATCAGCCCGCCGGTCCTGTCGACTGCGTTCGGCAACATCGCGGCCGCGCAGGTCTCGCGCTCGGGCTACCTGTTCCAGATGTACCTGCCCGACACCACGGCGCAGGGAGTGACCGAGGATGCCACGGGCGGCGACCCCGACAACGGCCAGGGCGTCGACCCGGGCCAGGCCGAGACCCTGTGGTGCTGCTACGCGTGGCCGCAGGTGCAGGGCAACACCGGCAAGCGCGCGTTCTTCGTGAACCAGAGCGGCGACGTGCTGGCCACGAACGGCGCGGTGGTCGCCTACAACGGCAGCACGACGATGCCGGCGTTCAGCGCCGCGTTCTCGGCGGCCGCCTCGGCGGCGATGACCGCCGCGGTCGCCGCGAACACGGTGGCCCAGGACGGCAACACGTGGGTGGTCGTGCAGTGATGCACGCCGCCTGAGCCGCGCTCCGGCTGCGCGCTCGGCATGCGCCGCCCGCCGTCTGCTCGTGCAGGCGGCGGGCGGTGTCGTTGCCGGGCGGCCCCGCCGCGCCCGGGCTCATGCGGCCGCGGCCGCGATGCCGATACCGGGGCCGATGTCGGCCGAGTTGCAGCAGCAGGATCTCGACGTCCGTACCGACCCGCTCGCCGCGCTGATGGCGGTGGGGGACCTGCCGGCGCGGACCCGGGCCAAGTCGCCGCCGGCCGCCGCGCCGCAACCGGTGGCGCCGCTGCGGGCGGCGCGGCCGGCGGCGCCGCCGGCGCCGGGGGGCCGCCGCGTGCAGCGGCTGTCGGTCGTGATGCCCGCGCGCAACGAGTCCCTGAACCTGCCGGCGCTGCTGGGCGAGGTCGACGCGGTGCTGCAGGCCGTGCGGTTGCCGTTCCACGAGGTGGTCGTGGTCGACGACGGTTCCGCCGACGACACCGCCGCGATCGCCGCGGCGGCCGGCGCGCGCGTCGTGCGGCACGATGAGAGCCTCGGCAACGGTGCTGCGGTCAAACGCGGCATTCGCGAGGCGAAGGGCGACTGGATCCTGCTGCTCGACGGCGACGGCCAGCACCCGCCGGCCGAACTGCCGGCGATGCTCGCGCTGGCCGAACGCCACGACATGGTCGTCGGCTCGCGCGGCGGCACGGGCGGCAGCCTGCACCGGAACCTCGCGAACCGCATCTACAGCCGTTTCGCCAGCTACGTGTCCGGCCGGCGCATCCCGGACCTCACGAGCGGCTTCCGCCTGCTGCGCGCCGACGTCGCCAAGGACCTCGTCTGGCTCCTGCCGAACACGTTCAGCTACCCGACGACGATCACGATGTCGATGCTGCGCGGCGGCTGGTCGGTCGGCTTCCACCCGTTCGCGGTGCGGCAGCGGCGGGGCACGAGCCACGTGCGCCTGTTCGCCGACGGCAGCCGCTTCTTCCTGATCATCCTGCGCATCGCGACGATGTTCGCGCCGCTGCGCGTGTTCCTGCCCGCGTCGCTCGCCGTCGCGGCGCTCGGGGTCGGCTGGTACGGCTGGACCTGGTTCACCCAGGGGCGCTTCACGAACATGGCGGTGCTGCTGCTGGGCCAGGCGACGCTGCTGTTCGCGCTGGGCCTGATCGCCGAGCAGATCGCGGCGCTGCGCTTCCAGAACCTCTCGCGCGACGAACCGCGGTGACCGGCGTGGCGCGTTCCGTGGTGTTCTGCGGGGCCTGGGACGAGGGCCCGGGCTACCCGCGCGCGGCGGGCCTGCGGCAGGGGCTGCAGTCGCTCGGCGTCGCGGTGCGCGAGTGCCGCGCCCCGGGCCTCGGCGCCGGCAAGCAGCGGCTGCTGCGGCAGCCCTGGCGCTGGCCCGCAGCCCTGCTGCGGCACCGCCGGCAGCGGGCCGGGCTCGTGCGCGATCTGCGCGCAGCACTCGCCGCCGAGCGGCCCGACGCGGTCCTCGTGCCCTATCCCGGCCATCACGTGGTGGGCGCGGTGGCGTCCGCCTCGACCGTGCCCGTCGTGCTCGACCTGTTCCTGTCGGCCTACGACACCGTCGTCGAGGACCGGGCCGCCGTGGCGCCCGGCTCGCTCGGCGCCAACTGGCTGCGCGAATGCGACGCGCGCGCCTGTGCCGCCGCCGATCTCGTGCTGCTCGACACGCCGGCGAACGCGGCCTACGTCGCGGCGCTGACGGGCGAGCCGGCCGAACGCTTCGCCTGGCTGCCGCTCAGCGACCCCGACGCTGTGGCCCGGCCTGCGCCGTGGCCCGAGCCGGGGCAGGGGCCGCTCGAGGTGCTGTTCTTCGGCACCGGCGTGCCGCTGCACGGCCTGCGCACGCTCGTCGACGCCGTGGCGACGGCCCCACCGACCTGCCTGCGGCTGGTCGGCGGCACGGCGGCGGACCGCGCGCACGCACAGCGGGCGCTCGGGCCGCGGCTCCGCCTCGAGCCCGGGTTCGTCGACCGGCCGAGGCTGCAGGAACTGCTCGACCGCTGCCACCTCGTCGCGGGCGTGTTCGGGACCTCGGGCAAGGCGCAGCGCGTGGTGCCGTGGAAGGTCGTGCACGCGCTCGCGGCGGCCCGGCCGGTGATCACTGCCGACACGCCCGCGGTGTGCGGCTGGCTCGACGGCAGCGGAGCGCTGTTCACGGCGCCGGCCGGCGATGCGTCGGCGCTGGCCGGCCTGCTGCGGGAACTCGGCGCGGCTCCCGGGCGCGTGCGTGAGGCGGCCGCGGCGGCGCGGCCCGCCTACGACCGCCACTTCGCGGTCGAACGGGCCGGCGAACGCTGGCGCGACCTGCTCGAGCGCGCGGTCGCGCTGCCGCGGAGGCGGCGATGAACTCCGTGTCCCCGCGCGCGGCCACGGTCCGGCGGGACCGCTGGTTCGCCGCCGCGGTCTTCCTGCTCGCGTGGTTCGCCTACGGCGCGGCGCTCGGCGGCGACTGCGTGTTCGACGACGTGCACTCGGTGGCCGCCAATCCGGCGCTGCGCGCGCCGGTCGACTGGTGGCGGCTGTGCGGCGATCCGGGCGCGTTCAGCGCCGGCACCTCGCGCATGTACCGCCCCGTGCTGCTGCTGAGCTTCGCCGGCAACCTCGCGCTGTGCGGCGAAGTGTGGGCGCTGAAGGCCGGCAACGTGCTGCTGCACGCGCTGGTCGCCGTGTTCGCCTTCGGCTGGCTGCGCGGCCTGCGCGTGCCCGGCCCCGGCGGGTTCGCGGCCGCGGCGCTGTTCGCCGTGCACCCGCTCGCCAGCGAGGCGGTCAACCTGGTCTCGGCGCGCAGCGAACTGCTGCTGGTGCTTGGCCTGTTGGTCGGGCTGCGTTCGCACCTCGCGTGGTTGCGCGGCGGCAGCCCCGTGCCCGCCGTCGCCGGCATGGTCGGCGGCGCGCTGCTCGCGTGCGGCAGCAAGGAGACCGGCGTCGCGCTGCCGGCGCTGGTGTTCGCCCAGGCCTGGGTGGAACGGCCGGGGCGGTGGGATCTCGCCCGTGCCGGCCGCGCGCTGCGCACCGTGCTGCCAGCACTCGCCGTGGTGGTCGCCTACCTCGTGCTGCGCAAGCTGCTGCTCGGGCAGGCCACCGTGTCGCTGCTCGACCGCGCGGGCGGGGATCCGCTGAGCGGCCACGGCCGCACGCTGGCGACCCAACTCGCGACGATGGGGCTCCTCTTGCCGCGCGGCCTCTTGCAGATGGCCGTGCCGGCCGGGCTGTCGCTGGACCCGCCGGTCTCGTTCCGGCACACGTTCGCCGACCCGCTGGTGCTCGCCGGCTGGGCCGGCACCCTCGGCCTCACGGTCGCCGGGCTGTGGCCCGGGCGCTTCGCCCGCGCCCGGCGGCTCTGCGTCGGCTTCGCGTGGGCCACGGCGCTGCCGTGGGTGGTCGTGCCGTTGAACCAGCCGCTCGCGGAGCACCGCCTCTACGGCCCGCTGCTCGGCGCGCTGGCGGCCGCCGCACCCTGGTCCGTGCGGCTGCTGCGGGCCCTGCGGGCCCTGCCGGCCCGCCCCGCGGCATGCGTGCGGCCGGCGTTCGCGCTGCTCGTGCTCGGCTTCGCGGCGGGCGCCGGACTGCGTTCGCTCGACTACCGGGACGAACGGCGCTTGTGGCAGGCGGAACTCGACGCGCGGCCGATGTCGTGGCGCGCGTGGTGGGGGCTCGGCACCGCGCACCTGCGCGCCGGCGACGCCACGGCCGGGCTCGCACCGATCGCGCGCGCGCACGAGCTCTACCCGGAGCATTTCGACGTGCTGCGCAACTACGCGGAGGCGCTGGTGCGGTTGCCGGCGGCGTCGGCGCAGCCGGTCCGCGCGCTCGCGGTCACCGGCGAGTTCCTGCGGCGCGCGCCGCGCGACCCGTGGGCGCGCGCGCTGCACGCCGACGCGCACCTGCAGGTCGGCCGCGAGACCGGGCAGGCGCGCTGGTTCGCCGAGGCCGAACGCATCGCGCTGTCGTGCCTCGAGGTCGGCGAGCCGAAGGGG
Organism: Planctomycetota bacterium; assembly: GCA_016873195.1. Taxonomy (GTDB): domain Bacteria; phylum Planctomycetota; class UBA1135; order UBA1135; family UBA2386; genus VGXW01. The sequence continues at coordinate 10,422 of VGXW01000058.1, forward strand.
CTCGTCTACCGCATGGCGGCCGCGGCGCGCCGCGGTGCGGGCGATCCCGAAGGCGCGCTCGCGCACCTCGACGCGAGCATCGCGCGCGGCCTCGCTCCCACCGGCGTGCGCCTGGACCGCGCCGAGCTGCTGCGCGACCTCGGCCGGGCCGCCGAGGCGCGGCGCGAGCTCCTGCGCGCGCAGCGGGACGCCCCGCTGGACCCCGCCGTGCAGCAGGCGCTGCGGCAGTGGGCCGCGCCGGGGCGCTGAGGCCGCCGCGGCAGTTCCGGAGTTCAGCCGAACAGCCGCAGGGCGTTGCCGGACGTCAGCTCCGCCGCCGCCTCGAGCGAAATGCCGCGCGCGTCCGCGAGCGCCTGCAGCGTGTGCACGACGAAGGCCGGCTCGTTGCGCTGGCCGCGGAACGCCTGCGGCGGCAGGAACGGCGCGTCGGTCTCGACCAGCAGCGCCGCGTCGGGCACGAACCGCGCGACCGCGCGCAGCGCGTCGTTCTTCGGGTAGGTCAGCGGGCCCGCGAAGGAGACGCAGAGGCCGAGGTCGAGCGCGCGGCGGGCCTCGTCGAGGCCGCCCGAGAAGCAGTGCATCACGCCGGACCGCGGCGGGGCCTGCTGCAGCACCGCGAACAGCGGCGCGAAGGCCTCGCGGCAGTGCAGGATCACCGGCAGGCCCAGTTCGTTCGCGAGTTCGAGGTGCGCGTGCAGCGCCGCCTGCTGCTGGTCGAGCGGCGTGCGGTCGCGGTAGGTGTCGAGGCCCGTCTCGCCGATCGCCGCGCAGCCGGGGCTGCGCGCGAGGGCGGCGACCGCGGGCCACTCGGCCGCGAAGCGGCGCGCGTCGTTCGGGTGCAGCCCGGCGCTCCAGCGCACGCCGGGCAGCCGGCCGAGCTCGCGGGCGCGCGCGCTCGACGAAGCGTCGGTGCCGACCGTCAGCATCGCGACGACGCCCGCCTGCAGCGCGCGGGCGTGTTCCTGCTCGGCGCCGGGCGCGCCGTGGAAGCCGAGGTGGCAATGCGTGTCGTAGGCCTGCATCGGGCGGGTTCAGCGCCGCGCCGCGCGCTTCCTGGCCGCGGGCCTGCCGGCCTTCCTGGCGGCACGGGTCACCTGCTTCTTCGCCGGCGCCCGGTTGCCGCGCTTGCCGCCCGGCTTCTGCGCGCGCGCGGTCGCCGGCCGCGACGGCGGTTTCGCCGCCGGACGGCGCCGCGGCAGCGGCACCGCGGGCGTCTCGGGTGCGGCCGAGGCCGACGGTGCCGGAGGTGCTGGCGGCGTGCGCGGCACGGCGATCGTCCGGCCGGTGCGGTCGGCGAACGCCAGCACGGCGTCGCGGTGCACGGTGGCGGCGGCCGCGAGCAGTTCGTCGATTGCGCCGAGCAGCGCCGCGTCGGCCGTGGCCAGCAGCGGTTCGACGAGTTCGGCGCAGCGGCCGAACGCTTCGCTGTCGCCGAGCAGCGGCAGCCGGCACGCGCGCACCGCGGCGCGCTGCAGCGCGGGCTGCGGGGCCGCGGCGAGGCGCCGCAGGTCCTTCCACAGCTTCTTGCTCTTCGCCACGAGCGCGCCGAGGACCTCGCCGGCGAGCCGCGCGCCGAACGGCTCGGCGTCGTTGTCCTGCAGCAGCGTCTCGAGGAAGGGCAGGTCGGCGGGCTCGAGCAGGGCCGCGCGCTGCGCCAGCAGCTCGACGCCGACGGCCCGCAGTTCGTGCACGCGGCTCTGCCACAGCGTGCGCACGAACGCGGTCATCTGCGCGCGCCCCATCTGCGGGTGGGCCGCCGCGAGGTCGCTCGCAGCCGCGCGGATCGCCTCGTCGTCGGCGCCGAGGAACGTCGCGGAGCTGCCGGTCGCGAGCCGGCAGGCTTCGGCGTGGGCGGGGGAACCGACCGCCAGCAGGCGCTGGCGCAGCAGCGACTGCTCGCGCGCGAAGTTCATGCTCATACTCTGGGTCTCCTGGTCGAGGGGCCGACGCGGCCGGGCCTCGGGACGCTTGCGGGCGGGGGTGGCGCGCCGCGCCCGAGATGCATGCCGCGGCGGTCCAGCGCCGCTCTGCCGGGCCGCTCCCGCGGCAGTTCCCGGGCATTGACCCCGCGGCGGCCGATGCGGATGCCGCCGGCGGTGCACGGGATCGGGGCGTGGTCTCCGGGCATGTGCGCCGATTCAAGCAGGTGCCGGGCTGGAAGGGAAATGCGGGCTCCGGCCTTGTGCCGATCGCTCGCGCTGCGCACATTGGCCCGCCCGTGAACGAGCCCGACCCGACCAGCGTCCCCACGCCCAGTGAGCCGCCGACGGGCGGCGACGCTCCGGCCGCCCGTCCCGCACCGGAGCCTGGAGCAGCCGCCGCGGCGTCGCCGGCGGCCGCTGCCGAACCGCCAGCGCCCGCGCCGTTGTCCGCCGAGGGCGCCGAGGCCACCGCGGGGCTCGAGCCCCGCACGGGCGCGGCCGGCGACGAGGTCCCGGGCGGCCCGCAGGACGGCGAACGCCGCCGCCGCCGCCGCCGCCGCCGCGGACGCGGTCGCGAGGGTGCCGGCGGCGGCGCGGCTGCAAGAGGCAGCTCCGCGGAGGAAGCGGCGCCAGGTGCTGCCGAGCCGGGTGCACCGCCTGCCGGCCCGCCCGCGCCGCCGCCCGGGCGGCCGCGCCTGGGGCGTCACCAGGCCGGCGGCCACGAACGCCGGCCCTACGAGCGGCCGCGCCGCGATTCGACGCACCTCGCGATGGTCGCCACGCAGGCGCTCGCCGAGATGGCGCAGCAACTGCTGCGCATCGAAGGCGTCGACCCGCTGGCGATGCCGCGCTACCTCGAGCTGCAGCTACGCGTGCCGCTCGACCTCGGCAACGACGTGCGCCACGCGGCCGGCACGGCGGTCGAGCAGATCTGCAAGCGCGTGCGCGAGGTCCGCGAGCACGAGAAGGCGCTGCGGCCGGGCGCGGTCTTCAGCTACTTCGCCGGCAGTTCGCACGCCGAAGGGTGCCGCCCGACCGAGCCCCGGCACGTGTTCGACGGGTACAGCTCGACCGGCAAGCCGGTCTGGAGCGACTTCGTGACGATGGCGATCGAACGCAAGGACCCGCTGATCGACCGCCTGCTGGCCGGCGAGGAGATCGTCATCACGCGCGTGACCATGGGCCGCGTGCTGCGCACGCAGCAGCTCGCCGAGTTCGGCGGCAATTCGCCGGTGTTCAAGATCCTCGGCCAGGTCGACGCGGGCCTGTTCAAGGTGCTCGGCGCCGCCGGCAAGTGCGCGTTCAGCTTCCAGCTGTTGCGCGGCACCACGCTCGAGGGGCGCGTGCGGCTGCGCCTGCACGCGGTCGGCGCGGTCGACCCGATGGACCTCGCGGACCCGGCGCTGATGCAGATCCTGAGCCGGTTCCAGCGGCGCCTCGACACCGAGGCGATGCGGCTGCAGGGGCAGTCGCAGCAGGGCGAGGTCGACGAGGAGTCGTTCGTGCTGCCGCTGCTGAACGACCTCGCGCGGCAGCTGCAGAGCCGCACGCGCAACGCCGGCCGGCGCACGATGCACGGCCTCGAGCGCAGCGAGGAGGGCCAGCGGCCGACCTCGCGCGCCTACCCCGACGCCGGCGAAGCCAACGACGACGCGATCCTGTGGGACCTCGACCAGGGCACCGTGGTCGTGCTCGGCGGCAAGGGCCGCGTGCACGTGTTCACGCCGCAGGGCAGGCACGTCACGTCGGTGACGATGCAGGGCGCCGCGATCGACCGGCGCCGGCACCAGGGCCGCTGGCGGCTCGCCGAGCCCGAGGAGCGCGGCGAGTTCCGCATCCAGATCAAGCGACTGGTCGCGGCCGGCCAGGACCAGCCGCAGGAGGAGCCGCCGGCCGTCGCGGCGCCGGGCGGCGTCGCGCCGGGTGGGGCCGCGCCGGGTGGCGCGGAGCCCACGCCGCCGGCCTGAGCCCGGCCATGCTCCCGAAGATCGGCATCGTCACGATCAGCGATCGCGCCAGCCAGGGCGTCTACGCCGACGCGTCCGGCCCGGCGATCGAGGCCGCGCTGCGCGACTACCTCGCGACGCCGTGCGCGTTCGAACGGCGCGTGGTCGCCGACGAACGCGACGGCATCGCCGCCACCTTGCGCGAACTCGCGGCCGCGGGTTGCTGCCTCGTGTGCACGACCGGCGGCACCGGGCCTGCCGAGCGCGACGTCACGCCCGAGGCGATCGCCGGCGTCTGCCACAAGGAACTGCCCGGGTTCGGCGAGCAGATGCGCGCGGCGTCGCTGCGCGCCGGCGTGCCGACGGCGATCCTGTCGCGGCAGACGGCCGCGATCCTCGGCCGCACGCTCGTGGTGACGTTGCCCGGCAAGCCCGCGTCGATCCGCGTCTGCCTCGACGCGGTGTTCCCCGCGATTCCCTACTGCATCGACCTGCTCGGCGGGCCTCGCCTCGACGGCAATCCGGCGGTCGTGCAGGTGTTCCGGCCCGAGCCGAAGTGAGACCATGACCGCGACGCCCACCAAGGAACAGTTCACGACCTTGCTCGAGCCGCTGCTGCGGGCGCTGCGCGCCGTCGACGTCGATGCCGCGGATGCCGCGGCACAGGCCGAAGCCGCGGCGCCGTTCCGCGGCGAACTGGTCGAAGCCGTGCGCGGTCCGGCGATCGCGGCGATCGCCGGCGACTGGCTGCTGCCCAGGCAGAACGCCGGCATCCGCTTCGGCCGCGTCGTGAAGGACCTGCACGGCTTCTCGGTCGACGCCGTGCTGATGGCCGCGCCCGGACCGCGCCACCGCCATCCGAACGGCGAGATCGACCTGTGCTTCGCGACGCAGGGCGAGCCGCGGTTCGACGGCCGCCCGGCCGGCTGGACCGTCTACGGCAAGGGCTCGGTGCACGTGCCGACCGTGCGCTCCGGCGAGATGCTGATCCTCTACTTCCTGCCCGGCGGCGCGATCGAGTTCGGCGTCTGACCGGGCGGGCTCGCGGGCCACGGCGTGCCCGGCCGGCGGTCACCGGAGCTTCGCGAGCAGGCCCGTGATGTGGTTCTTGACCGTCTCGGTGGTCGCCTCGAGCAGCGCCTGCTCCAGGAACGGCACGACCTGCTTGCCCTGGATCGCGGCCAGCGCGTCGAGGCACTTGTTCTGGAACAGCGGGTTCTCCACGTTGCCGGGCGGCTTCTTCAGGACCCGCCGGATCGGCTCGACCGCGGCAACACAGCGCCTCCGGCCGAGCACCTCGACGCATTCCTGGACCGTCATCGGATCGTGCTCCGCGCGCCCCATGACCTGCAGCAGGGTCTCCTCCAGCTCGGGGTCGTCGCTGAGCACGTAGTACTGCACGAAGTTCGCGAAGCCGTTCTGCGCGGTCGCGGCGGGATCCGGCAGCGGCGCGCCGTGGGCCGCGGCGCGCTCGGGGTTGAGGCCGCGGAAGGACTCGGTGGCGAGCACGTGCCGCAGCGCCGCCTGGGCGCGCGGTTTGTCGAGGTCGATCAGCATGCGCGCCGCATACCAGCGCAGGCGCGGGGCCGGCAGCAGCGTGCCGCGCAGCACCTGCTCGGTCCTGTCGATCCCCTTCTGGCGGTCGACGCGCACCATGGCCTCGAGCAGCCACTTCAGCTCGTCGAAGTTCTTGCCGGGGTCGAGCTCCTGCATGCGCAGCACGATGGGATCCCAGGCGCGGTCGCCCATCGTCGCGAACGCGCGCAGCACGGCGTCCATCTCCTTCTTCGCGGCCTCGAAATCCGGCTGCGTGGTGCGGGAACTGACCAGCAGCGGGGCGTAGGTCTTCAGCTTCGCCAGCAGCCCGGCAGGCCCCATCTGGCCCGTGCTCTGTTCGATCCGGAGCCGCGCGATCTCGCCGTAGATCTCCTCGAGCTGGCGATCGCGCTGGCCGAGCTGGTCCGCCAGCGCGGCGACGCGCTCGGCGAGGCCGCCCAGCCGGTGGGCCAGAAAGCCCACGGCCAGGGCGGTGGCCAGGACCAGGGTCGCCGGCAGGAAGACCCGCCGGTGCGGGTTGCGGGAGCGAGGCGGGGGGTCTGCGGCGGTCATGCGGCGACAGTAGTGAGGCCGGTCCGGCGCGTCACGGCATGTTCGCTCCCGAACGTTCGATGTGGGGAAGTGCACGCCCGCGACGGCTGTCCCCGCCTCCCGAGCGCCACCGCCCGCGGCGGAGAGGCCGGGCGGTCCGGCTGGAACCAGCGGCGGGGCTGGGGATTGGGGCCCGGGCCGGGCGGCCGGCGGCGGCGAAGGTCCGGCGGCATGGAAGTTGTCTTTTCGCCTGCAGCCCCTACCCTGTTCCCTGGCCAGTCTTGCGGCGGCAGGTGCGGTGTGGTCACCTGGATCCTCACCCGCCACCGCAGGCCCGCCGCAAGCCCCTGCGGCGGTGCGCCGACCAGGTCCTGGCCCAAACCTCATCGACACGAGGCAGACATGCTGTTCCGCTCCAGTGCACCCCACGCCCTGCTCGTTGCCTGCGCCGCTTTCGCCGGCTGCTCGGGTGGTGGTGCCGCGGTCGGTTCGACATCCTTCACCTGCGGCGACACCGGCGCGAAGATCCTGTGCCTGCAGGCCTGCAGCCTCGGCTGCAGCACGACGGGGTGCCTGCGCAGCGACATCGCGCAGAACGAGATCATCCTGCTGCAGTTCAGCGAGGACGTCGACCGCGCGTCGGTCAGCACGTCGACGATCCAGTTCCGGACGGCCGGCGGCGACATGCCGGTCGGCGAGTTCTTCGTCAACGGCAGGGGCGTCGAGTTCGTGCCCACGCTGCTCGTGTCGGGCAGCCAGAGCTACTTCGGCTTCCTGCCCGGCGAGACCTACACCCTGACGATTCCAGGCGGACCGAACGAACAGTCGACCCTGCGCAGCACTGCGGGGCGGCCGTTCGGCAGCTCGGTGACGTGCACGCTGGTCGCGAGCCAGGGCATCAAGGACTACAACGGCGTGGGGCCCGAAGCGACGCTCGTTTCGCCCAGCGAGTCGCATTGGCAGGGCGCGCCGCTGACGACGATCATCCAGCTCGACTTCAACGAGATGATCGACGCGACGCCGTTCCTCGCGGCCACGGGCAGCTCGGGTCCCGTCACGTTCACGCTGCGCCGCACGCGCGAGGCCGGCGGCGGCGTTCGCGAGTGCGACACCAGTTCGCTGCCGGTCGCGCTGCCCGGCACCGCGCGCCTGGACTTCGATCCGGCCCGCAACGTCTCCGTGCTGACCTTCCGGTCCAACGCGGATCTGACCGCGAACACCTGCATCGAGATCAACGTCACGAGTTCCGTCAGGGATATCGCGGGCAACCGCGCGCAGCCGAAGGTGTTCCGGTTCCTCACCGAGTCGAGACCGCTGGTCGAGGTGCCGATCACCGAGGAGTTCCTCGCCGACGGCCAGCTCGACCGGGACGTGTCGTCGGGCACCTGGGCGGGCGGCGCCGGCACGTTCGGCGTGATCGGCGGCGACGGCCGCCACGGCACCTTCCGGCCCGAGCTCGGCACGAACCTCGGCCTGATCAACGGCAAGCGCACGTTCTCGTTCAACACGGACCTGACCGTGATCCCCGAGACCAACACGCGCCTGGGCGTGCCGCTGTCGATCTCCGACGGCAAGTTCTACTTCGACAAGATCGTCGTGCCGGCCGACGTGCGGGTGCGGTTCACCGGCACGCGACCGCCGCAGTTCATGGCGTGCGGCAAGATCGACGTGTTGGGCGAGATCGACGTCGCCGGCGAGACCCTGACCACGCTGCCGGCCAACACGCAGGCCACCGGCCAGCTCGGCGGTGCCGGCGGCATCTTCGGCGGCAGCGGCGGCCAGGGCGGCGACAAGTGCTTCGGCACCGGCTACCTGCCGAACTACGACGGTCGCGTCGGCAGCAACGCGAACCTGATCGGCGGGCACGCCTACGCGACCTCGGTTTCCGGCACGGGCGGTCGCGGCTCGCGCCTCTTCCCGCTCTCCGGCAACAGCATCGACCTGATCTTCGCCGCGCCGACCGGCGTCAACTACACGCCGTCCGCGGCGGCCGGCGGCGGCGGCGGCGGCATGCGCGCGGAAGGCGCCATCGGCCGCGTGGTGTCGAACAACCACCCCGACCCGATCCTCCTGGTGCCGCCGCGCCTCGACGCGATGGGGCCGCCGGCGGCCGGCGGCACGGCCCTGCAGCTCTTCCCGTGGCCGGCCACGGGGGGCATTCTGCGGGCCTCCGAGCACTTCCTCGTCGGCGGTTCCGGCGGCGGCGGTGCCGGCAGCCACGCCTGCCTGTGCATCGCCGCGGTCAACCCGCGCGTCTGGTCGCCGGGCGGCGGCGGCGGCGGCGGCG
>VGXW01000059.1 GCA_016873195.1 Planctomycetota bacterium
CGCGGCGGCGACGTCGTCGACGGAGTCGGGAACGCGCACGAGCCGCCAGGCGGGCACCGCGCGCGCGGTCGCGTAGGCGCCGGGCGGGATCCCGCCCGCGTAGCCGACGCGGTCGCCGATCGCGAGACCCGACACGCCCTCGCCGAGCGCCTCGACGATGCCGACCGCCTCGCTGCCGAGCCCCGACGGCAGCGGCACGGGGTAGAGGCCGCTGCGGTGGTAGGTGTCGATGAAGTTCACGCCGATCGCGCGCTGGCGCAGCAGCACCTCGCCGCGCGCGGGCGCGGGCACGGTCACGGATTCGAGGGCGAGGCAGTCGGGGCCGCCGTGGCGCTGGATGCGGATCGCACGTTCCATGCGCGTTCGATACGGGCGGCGCGGCGCGGTGCAAGCGGGTGCCGTGGAACCAGCGCCCGCCGGTATCCTGCGGCGATGGGCCTCATCAACTGGATCTTCGACTTCTACCAGCACAGCAAGATCGACCGCGCCGAGCGGGAGACCCGCGACCTGCGCGCCGAGCTCGCCTCGATGCGCACGGGCGGCGGCGACGTCGACGGCGACCGCCTGCTGCGCGCGATCGGCGAACTCGCGCTCGCGGTGAAGACCGTGCAGCGCCTCGCCGTCGAGAAGGGCCTCTGCACCGAAGCCGAGTTCCTGCGGCGCCTGCGCGAGGTCGACCTCGAGGACGGCCGCGCCGACGGCATGGCGCCGACGCGATGAACACCCCGCCGCAGCCCCACGCAACCGCCCGCCACCTCGGTTCCGCCCTGGTGCTGCTGCTCGCCGCCTGCGCCGGCGTGCGCCCGGTCGGCCGCGACGTCTACCGCTCCTCGCAACCCTCCGAGGACCAGCTGCTGCGCGCGATCGACGCTCACGGCATCCGCACCGTCGTCTGCTTGCGCAGCCCCGGCGATGGCGCGGCGACGAGCGCGCGCGCCGCTTCCGGCACCGGCATCCGCTTCTGGACCGTGCCCATGTCGGCGACGCGCCTGCCGTCGCCGGAGACCCTGCTCGAACTGTGGCAGGTCGCCGCGACCGCGGAACGGCCGCTCCTGCTGCACTGCCGCGCCGGCGTCGACCGCACCGGGCTCGCGAGCGCGATCACCGTGCTGCACGACACGGCCGACCTCGACCGGGCGCGCGCGGAGCTGTCGCTCCTCCGCGGGCACGTCGGGCTGTTCGGCACCGAGGCGATGGACGAGGTGCTCGACCGCTACGCCCCCCACCAGGGACGCATGGCCTTCCCCGACTGGGTGCGCGAGGTCTATGCCGTCGAGTTCGCGGCCGCGGTACGCTGAGACCCACGACCATGCCCGCCCCCGACCTGCGCCCGCTGCTCGCCTTCGCCGAGACCCTCGCCAGCGTCGCGCGCCCGCTCGCGCGCCAGCACTTCCGCGCGCTGCGCGCGGTCGAGACCAAGGCGGACCGCACGCCGGTGACCGCCGCCGATCGCGCGATCGAGCGCGCGCTGCGCGAACGCATCGCCGCGGCGTTCCCCGCGCACGGTGTGCTCGGCGAGGAGGAAGGGCCCGACCGGCCCGACGCCGAGTTCGTCTGGGTGCTCGACCCGATCGACGGCACCAAGGCCTTCGCGAGCGGCAACCCGCTGTTCGGCACCCTGATCGGCCTCGTGCACCGCGGTACTCCGGTCGTCGGCGTGCTCGACGCCCCGGCACTCGGCGAACGTTGGAGCGCAGCCCGCGGCCTCGGCGCCCACCACGGTGGCGAACCGCTGCGCGTGCGCCCGGGCCGCCCCCTCGGCGACGCGGTGCTCTACTGCACTTCGCCCGACTCGCTGCTGCTGCACGCGGGCTGCCGGCGGCTGCGCCAGGCGGTCGCGTGGACCACCTGGGGCGGCGACTGCATCGCCTACGGCCTGCTCGCGCGCGGCGGCGCCGACCTGGTCGTCGACCGCGGGCTGAAGCCCCACGATTGGTGCGCGCTGGTGCCGATCGTCGCCGAAGCGGGCGGCGTGATGGCCGACTGGCAGGGGCGCGACCTCGTGCTGCACGGCGACGGCGCCGTGATCGCCGCCAGTTGCCGCGGACTGCTCGACGCGGCGCTGCCGTTGCTCGCCACACCCGACAACGCGTAGCGTTCCCGCCTTGGACCTGCCGCTCCTCGTCTTCGCCGCGGTCTACCTCGTGATGATCCCGGGCCGCGTGCCGGGGCTCACGATCGACCGCGCCGGTGCCGCGCTGCTCGGCGCCATCGTGCTGGTCGCCGGCGGCGGCCTGACCAGCGAGCAGGCCTGGCGCGCGATCGACGTCGGCACGATCGGCCTGTTGTTCGGGCTGATGGTCGTGTCGGCGCAGTTCCAGCTCAGCGGCTTCTACGCGCGCACCACGCGCTGGCTCGCCGCGCGGCCGTCGAGCCCGGAACGGCTGCTGCTGCAGATCGTGCTGGTCAGCGGCCTCTTGTCGGCGCTGCTGACCAACGACGTGGTCTGCCTCGCCATCGCGCCCGTGCTCGTCGACGTCTGCGTGCAGCGCCGCCTCGACCCGGTGCCCTACCTGCTCGGCCTCGCGGCCGCGGCGAACGTCGGCAGCGCTGCGACCCTGATCGGCAACCCGCAGAACATGCTGATCGGCCAGGCGCTCGACCTGCCGTTCGCGCCCTACCTGCTCGACGGCGTGCCGCCCGCGGCGCTCGGCCTGTTCGCGACGTGGTGGATCCTCGCGCGCGCCTACCGCGGCCGGTTCGCGCGCGAACTGCCGATCTCGCACCAGCCCGATCGCCCGTTCGACCGCTGGCAGACGCACAAGGGCCTCCTGGTGCTCGGCGCGCTGGTCGTGGGGCTGCTGTTCGTGCCCGCCCCGCACGAGGTCCAGGCCCTGCTGGCCGGCGGCGTGCTGCTGCTGTCGCGGCGGCTGACGACGCGCGAGATGATGGCGCTCGTCGACTGGCACCTGCTCGTGCTGTTCGCGGGCCTGTTCGTCGTCAACCACGCGCTGCAGGCGGCGGGCCACACCGAGGCCGGGTTCGCGGCGCTGCGCGGGGCCGGCGTCGACTTCGCGGATCCCGCCGTGCTGTTCGCGACCAGCGTGGTCGGCTCGAACGTGATCTCGAACGTGCCGCTGACGATGCTGCTGCTGCCGGCCGCGAAACATGCGCAGGCCGGGCCGATCCTCGCGCTCGCGACGACCTTGGCCGGCAACCTGCTGCTGGTCGGCTCGATCGCGAACCTGATCGTCGTCGAACAGGCCGTGCGGCTGGGCGTGCACCCGCACGGCACGAGCTGGGTGCGCGAGCACCTGCGCACGGGCGTCCCGATCACGCTCGCCACGCTCGCGATCGCGGCGGGCTGGCTGTGGCTGCTCGCGTAGCGCGCTCGCGTTCGGGCCGCCGCCGGGGCAGCATGGGCGCATGAGGTCCGCGCTGCTGTTGCTGCTGCTCGCGCTCGGCGTGGCCGCCGTCGCCTTCTGGGCGCGCGGCAGCCCCGGCGACGAACCGCCGCCGGCCGGCGCGCCGGCACCGGACGATCCCCGACGCGAGCCCGGACCCGCGGGCCCCACCGAACCAGGGGCTGTCGCCCGCCAGCAGCCCGCCGGCACCCGCGAGGCAGGAACCGCACTGCCCGTGCCGCAGCCGGAGCCAGTCACGCCGGAGGCCGCGCCCGCGGCGAACGTGGAACTCCTCGTGCGCAGCGCCACGACCCACGAGCCCGTCGCCGCGTTCCGCTGGGCTGCCCGGATGGAGGGCGCCGTCCTGCGCGGCACGGGCGGCGAGGGCTTCGCCGGCCTGGCACTGCCGGCCGCCGCGCGCGTGCACCTGACCGTGGAGGCCGCAGGGTACACGCCCGGCAGCGAACCCGAACTCGCGGTGCCCCCCGCGGGTGCGGCGCCGCGCCGCGTCGGGCTGTTCCTCTCGCCCGCCGCCGCCGCGACCGGCGTCACGCTCACCGTCTACGACCCCGCGCGGATGCCGGTCGCCGCCGTGCGCGTCGACGCGTTCGCGCTGACCGCCGAGAACCGCGACCTCGCGTGGCACCTCGGCACGGCACTGTGGTCGCGGCGCCGCGGCGCAACCGACGGCCGCTACGTGCTGTCGGAGCTCGCGCCGGGCGACTACGGCGTGCGCGTGCTCGCGACCGACGCCGAGGGGACGCTGCTGCCGCTGCTGCCGTGCGTGCGCACGTTCGCGCTGACCGGCAGCAACGGCTTCGTCGAGGACGTCACGCTCGAGCCCGGCTGTCTGCCCGAACTCGAGCTGGTCACCGCGGCGGGCGCCCCGCTCGATCCGGCGCGCGGCGCCGTGACGCTCGGGCTCCGCCTGCCCGGCGGCCCCGCGGTATCGCGCTACTGGGTGCAGCAGCAGGACGGCAGGTTGGTACGGGCGTTGGACCAGCTCCCCGGCCCCGGCGTCGTGTGGCCCGCCGAGGCCGTGGCACCGGGGCGCTGGCAGCTCGACGTGCTGGTCGACGAGAAGCCGGCGCTGCAGCAGCAGATCGTGCTGCGCGCGGGCGAACGGCAGCGCGAGCGGCTCGTGGTGCCGTAGAGCCGGCCTGATCCTGCGTCCCCTTGGCGAATCCGGCGCAGTCGGCGAGGATCACGGCAACCCACCCACGGTCCTCTGCCATGCACCTTCCCAGCACCGTTCTCCTCTCCTCCCTGTTCGCCGCCGGACTCGCAGCCCAGTCCGTCGTCGTGCCGAACGCCAACGCGACCGTGCGCGGCACCGGCCAGCTCAACTCCATCGTGCGCAACGCCGCCAACCCGCGCAGCTACCAGTACGGCGTCAACGCCGCCGAACTCGCCGGCATCCCGCCGGGCTCGGTGCTCACGGGCGTGAGCCTGCGCTTCATGGCCTTCGGCAGCAACTCGGCGTCGTGGCCCGCGGCCGACATCACCTGGACGACCTACGACATCTACGCCGGCCCCGCCGCGCCGATCGCGAGCTGGGGCGGCGACCCGAACGCGAACTTCGCTGCGCCGCCGCAGCTGGTGCGCACGGGCCCGATGGTGCTCGACGCCGGCTCGTTCACGAACACGAACCCGGGCGCTCCGACGCCGAATGCCTGGTCGGAGTTCTACTTCGACTTCCAGGTCCCCTACCTCTACCTCGGCGGAGACCTCGCGTTCCTGTTCAGCCACCCGGGCAGCACCGACCCGGCGCAAGCGCAGTATCCGGAGACGGTCGTGTCGAGTGCGGCGACCTACGGCGCCGCGCGCAACCAGAGCGTCTACCCCGCGGGCACGGCGTCGACGGCGACGACCTACTACGTGATGCGCATCCACTACGGCTACGGCATGGGCTGCCCCGGCGCCAACAACCTGACGCCGGTGCTCGTGCAGAGCGGCGACACGACCGGCGGCCTCGGCGGCACGATCGTGCTGCAGGTCGCCAACGCGCCGGCGAACGGCGTCGGCGCGCTGGTGTTCGGACTCGGCCCGGTCTCGCTGCCGCTCGGCAACGGCTGCACGCTGCTGACCAACCCGGTGGCGACGCTGCTCGTGCTGACGAACGCCAAGGGCCGCGCGCCCTATTCGTTCCAGGTGCCGCCAGGCGTGCAGGCCGCCTTCAACGTGCAGGGCGCCGTGCTCGATCCACTGGCGCCGGGCGGCTACTCGATGTCGAACGCGGTCTCGCCGGCCGCGCAGTAGCGCAGCTCACTTCGCGTCGAACCCGCCGGTGCGGCGGATCTCGCCGTCGAAACCCACGCGGGCGCCGAGCGCGACGAGCAGCAGCACGTCGAGGAACGACCCGGGCGGCATGCTGTCCGAGCGGCTCGCGACCCAGGCCGCGAGGTAGGCGGCGTAGAAGCAGCCGAGCGCGACCAGCGGGTCGCGGTAGCGGCACGGCGCGCAGTTGCGCCAGGCGATGCCGCACAGCACGCCCGCGCCGAGCGTCGCCGGCCACCACGCGCCGGTGCCGAGCACGGCCACCGCCACGAACACCACCAGGGCCGCGGCGAACCGCCGGTTCGCGACGCGCCGCTGCTGCGGTGCGGCGGCGGCGACCTGCTCGCGGCGCTGGCCCCAGGCCTCGCGCAGCCGCAATCGCTCCGCCTCCGGCAGCGCGAGGAACCACGGCTCGCCCTCGCGATCGTCGCGGCCTGCCAGACCCGGCGCGTACTCGACGGGCAGCGGTGGCGCGCTCGCGGCCACCGGCGCAGCCGCCAGCAGTTCTGCCCGCGACGACGCCGCGAGCCGGCGCGCGCACTTCGCCTCGCGCCGCTGCACGGCGGCCACCAGGCTCGTGCCCGCGGGCGCCTGCAGCAGCCTCGCCTGCAGCGCGGCGAGCGCCTGTTCGGCCTCGGGATCGGGCGGTGCGGGCGCTGCGGCGCGGGACGGCTCCGGCGGCGCGTGCTGGACCGCCGCGGGGCACGCCGGCACGTCGACGCGCTCGCCAGGGTGGGCAGCAAGCTGTTCGGCGGGCAGCGGGGCCCAGTCGTCGCGATCGCTCATGGTCGCGCTCTTCGGCCACCGCCCGAGGCCCACTGTCCGGCCGCGCGGCAGTCGCTCCCGGACCGGGACTTGCCGCGAACTCTGCGGTTCCGGATCGTGCACGCATGCCCAAGCCACGATCTGCCCGCTTCGCCGCGCTGTCGCTCGCCGCCTTCCTTGCCACCGGCTGTTCGTTCCACAGCACCGCGACGCACTGGAACGGCCGGCTCGGCCCCGACGGCGTGCCCGTGTTCGTCAAGGCCACCACGAACGTCGGCCTCAACGTCGCGATCGTGCTGCCGCTGCTCGGCGCCACGTCGATCGACACGATGCTCGACGCGACCACGGCGGCGATCGACACGGCCGACAGCGACCACGTGCGCGTGATCGAGACCGCGACCGAGAACTACTGGCACGGATTCCCGCCGCTGACCTGGATCCTGACCCCGGTGATCACCAACGTCAGCGTCGAGTACCGGCCCTCGCCGCAGGAGGTCGCCGCCGCGGCCGCGGCCGACCGCAAACTCGCCGAGGCCACGCGGGCCCGGGCCGAGGGCGACAACGAGCACCTGATCCCGGGCCCGCGCCGGTGACGCGGCGGGCACCGCGGTGAACCGATCGCGGGGGCTCGACAGCCGCGCCCCGATGGTGCAGAAGGGTCGCGATGCGCTTCCTGGGTGATCCCGAACCGATGCCGGCGGCGCCGCCCCGCGAACGGCGCCTCTGGGTGCTCGTGCTGCTCGCGAGCGCCCTGGCCACCGCGGTCGCGACGCGCTGGCCGTGGGTGCGCGTGAAGTTCGAGCGGCTGTTCCAGGCGCACCTTGGCCCGCCCGGCTGGCAGTCGACGGTCGGGTTCACGTGCCTGTCGACGAGCCTGTTCGTCGCCGTGATGGCGCTCGTGGAGACGACCTCGCCGGGCAGCAAACACGCGGTGCGGCCGGGCAGCCTGATGCTGTGCTGCATCGCGCTCGCGATGCTGGGCTTTGCCGTGCTGGAAGGGCCGGGGGACCTCGGCGGCGTGTCGGCCGCCTGGACCCCGTGGTTCTACGTCGCCTGCGTGGGGCTGCCCGTGCTGTGCCTCGTCTGCCTGCGCCGGTGGGCCGGAGTCCGTAGCCTGCCGCGGTGACGCCGCAGGATCGCGGGACGTCCAGCCGGCCACCACCAGGTGATTCGGCGCCTGGGAACCTACGCGGACCCCTTTCCCGGGGCGCGCACCCGACCGACCGCAACCCCATGACCCGATTCCACCTCCCCTGCCTTCCTCTCGTGCCCGCCGACCTGTCGCAGTTCGGCCTCACGGGCTGCCGGCTCGAGGTCAGCGCCGACGCGACGCTGCTGCTGCTGCTCGCCGCGGGCACGGCGACCAATACGATTCCGCTGCCGAACACCCCGTCGCTGACGGACCTGCCGCTGTTCTCGCAGGCGCTGGTGCTCGACTCGCTCGCGAGCAACGGCGTCGGCGGCACCAGCCGGGCCGTGCACGCCGTGCTCGGCCAGTGACGCCCGCGGCACCCCGCCCGGGGCGCTGGCCCGATCACAGCTCGTCGGGCCCGCCGACGTAGCCGAGGAACCCGCTCGCGGCGACGACGAACGGACTGCCGAGGTAGACCTGCCCCGGGCCCGAGCGGCCCGGGAAGTTCCGGTTGATCGCCGAGATCGTCACCTCGTCGGCGGTGGTCGACACGCCGGGCCCCGCCTTGATGCACGCGCCGCAACTCGGGTCGATCAGCTCGATGCCGGCGCGCTCGAACAAGGCCACGTAGCCCTGCTGCAGCGCGTAGTCGCGGATGCGCTGGCTGCCGAACTGGATGAAGGTCCTGGCCCGCAGCGTGTGGCCCCTGGCGAGCGCCTGCCGCACGACGGCCGCGTACATGTCCATGTCGGCCTTCTTGCCGCCGGTGCACGAGCCGCCGTAGGCGAGGTGCACCTTCACCTGGCCCCGCGCGCCGCGCAGTTCGCGCAGTGGCATGCCGTTGCGCGGATCGCCCGGCGTGGCGACGGTCGGCTGCAGCGCGCCCAGGTCGATCCGGAACGTCTTGCAGTAGCTGGCGTCCGGGTCGGCCGTGACGATCTGCGCGCGCAGCCTGCCGCGGTCGGTGCCGCGCAGGGTGGCGATCGCCTCGACCACGGTTTCGTCGGCCGCGATGATGCCCGTGAAGCCGCCGGCCTCGACCGCCATGTTCGTCAGCGTCGCGCGCTCGTCGAGCGACATCGCCGAGACGCCGGGCCCCGCGAACTCGAGCACCTTGCCGATGCCGTCCCCGCTCCTGAAGAACGGGTCGGCGAGCAGGTGCAGCATCAGGTCCTTGGCGCAGACGCCCGCGGGCATGGTGCCGTGCACCAGCACGCGCACCGACTCCGGCACCTGGACGCGCACGTCCTTCGTGAACCAGGAGTTCGCCATGTCGGTCGCGCCGACGCCGAACGCGAAGCAGCCGATCGCGCCCGCCATGCAGGTGTGGCTGTCGGTGCCGATCACGAGCTGGCCGGGTTCGGCCAGGTCTTCGATCACCACGTTGTGGCAGATGCCCTCGCTGCCGACGAGCTGCCCGCCGCGGCGCACCTCGCCGTAGAGCCGGATGCCCTGGCGTTCGGCGAACGACTGCTGCACCGTCGCCAGCGACGCGGCCTGCTCGCGCAGGCCCAGCTTCACGTGCGCCTCGGGCATGATGCGGTCGAGGAACGTCAGGTGGTCGCGGAACGCGAACACCGACCGCGGGTCGGTGACCGCCGCGTCGGCGCCGAGCCCGGCGAGGAACAGCGCCTCGGCCATCGGCGTCACGTACTCGTGGCTGAAGCGCACGTCGGTGCGCACGAACAGCGCGTCGCCGGGCCGCACCGCGGGCACACCGAGCCGGCCGGTCTTCGCGTCGGCGATCGCGCGCGCGGCGATGATCTTCTCGCACAGCGTCATCGGCCGGCCCGGCGTGGTCACCGGCGGCGGCGCCGTGGTCCCCGCGAGCCGCGCCCGGTTGTAGGCGAACAGGCCGCCGTGGCGCACGATCGCGGCCGCGATCGGGTCGAGCCCCTGCGTGAACTCCTCGATCGGGATCGCCTCGCCGCGCTCGATGCGCGGCAACAGCGAGAAGTCGGTCGACGTCAGCAGGCCGATGTTCTGGCAGTTCTGCCCGTAGATCTTCTCGATGTTCTTCGCGACCACGAGCCGGATGCCGGCCGCGAGTTCGCTGAACGGCGCGGTCTCGCGCGAGCTGCCGCAACCCTTCGACACGCCCGACACGATCACCGCGAAGCCGCCGTTCCTGATCGCGTCCTGCTCGACGTTGCCGCCGCGCAGCCCGACGAGGCAGTAGCGCGCGAGCGTCGCGTCGTAGTAGTAGCAGACCCAGCCCGGCGTCAGCTCGTCGGTCGAGATGTTGTCGACCAGCGCGAGGCCGGGGTCGTGCCGCAGCACGGCGCCGCCGTAGAGCTGCGACTTCAGCAGTTCCGGGTCCTCGGTCAGGTAGAGCACCCGGCCGGGGAACTGCACGGTCCTGGGCAGCATCGGTCCGTCCTCGCTCACAGCCGCTCGAGGATCATCGCGATGCCCTGGCCGCCGCCGATGCAGGCGGACGCGCAGCCGAGCGGCTTGCCGCTCTGCTCGAGTTCGCGCAGCAGCGTCAGCAACAGGCGCGCGCCGGTGGCGCCGAGCGGGTGGCCGAGTGCGATCGCGCCGCCGTTGACGTTGACCTTGTCGCGGTCGAGCTGCAGTTCCTTCTCGCAGCCCAGGTACTGCGCCGCGAACGCTTCGTTGATCTCGATCAGGTTCGCGTGCGCCGCGCAGACGACCGACTGGATGCCCGACCCGCAGATGCGATTGACCGTCAGCGCGGGCTTGTCGATTGGCACGCCGGCCTTCCGCGCGACGTGGCGCGCGCCGTAGAGCGCGTCGCTGCTGCTCTGCGTGGCGTTGCCGACGAACGTCTCGTCGACCATCTCCGGCTTCACCCCGCAGCGCTGCAGCGCCGCCTTCGCGGCGTGGGCAGCGAGGTCGATCGCCGTCACGTCCTTGAACCTGCCGAAGCCCGGCGTGCCGGAGTACTCCGCCATGGCGGTGCGGGCACCGCCGGCGATCACGAGGTCATGCCGCATCGGCGCAGCATCGAACACGGCGGCCGGGTTGGCAAGCTCCGCCCGCGCGGCGCGAGTTCCGGCGCCGCCGGCCACCTTGTCGCCAGTTCCGGGGGCGCCCCGTAACATGCCGCCATGCTGCGTTCCCTGCGTGCCTGCCTCGGTCTCCTGCTGGGCCTCGCCCTCGCCGCCTGCAACCTGAACCTCTACAGCGACGGAGAACTCGAACCGCTGAGCCTGCAGGCCTACGACGAGTTCACCAACGAACACGGCATGGTCGACCGCGGCCCGCAGTACGAGATGGTGCAACGGATCGCCCAGCGCATCGCGGCCGCCTCCGAGGAGGACTTCCGCTGGGAAGCCCGGCTGCTGCGCGACGACGATACGCCCAACGCGTTCTGCCTGCCCAACGGCCGCATCGCCGTCTACACGGGCATCCTGCCGCTGACCCAGAACGAGAACGGCCTCGCCGTCGTGATGGGCCACGAGGTCGCGCACGCCGTGCTGCGCCACGGCGGCAAGCGCATGACCCAGGGCATGCTGACCGGCGCCGCGTTGTCAGCCGTGCAGGCCGGTCTCGGCATGACGGAGATGAGCGAGGAAGCGAAGGACGGCGTGCTGGCGGTGCTCGGCATCGGCGCCGAGGTCGGCTTGACGTTGCCGTACAGCCGCAACCACGAGACCGAGGCGGACGTGCTGGGGCTGCGCTACGCGATCCGCGCCGGTTACGACCCGCACGAGGCGCCGAAGCTCTGGGAACGCATGGCCAGGCTCGGCGGCGGCACGTTCGTGTGGCTCAGCACGCACCCGTCGTCGGAGGAGCGTGCGGAGAACCTGCGCCAGCTGATCCCGCAGCTGCAGGCCGAGGAGGCCGGCTGGCAGCCCAAGGGGCCGCCGCCGAAGCTCCACAAGACACCGGTGGGCAAACCGGCGCCGAAGCACCCGGCGCCGGCGCAGCCGAAGAAGTGACGGCCACTGCCCGCGGCGACCGGCCCGCGGCGACCTGCCCGCGGCGACCGGCCCGCGGCTACCGCGTCTCCACGGCCCGGTAGGCCCGCTGGTTCGCGCCGACGAAGACCTGGCGCGGCCGCGTGATCTTCGCCTCGGGGTCCTTCTTGTACTCGAGCCACTGCGCGATCCAGCCCGGCATGCGACCGATCGCGAAGAACACCGTGAACATCTCGACCGGGATGCCGAGCGCCTTGTAGATGATGCCCGAGTAGAAGTCGACGTTCGGGTAGAGCTTGCGACTGACGAAGTAGTCGTCGTGCAGCGCGATCTGCTCGAGTTCCTTGGCGATGTCGAGCAGCGGGTCCTGGCGGCCGAGCTGGCCGAGCACGTCGTCGCACGCCTTCTTGAGGATCAGCGCGCGCGGGTCGAAGTTCTTGTAGACGCGGTGGCCGAAGCCCATCAGCCGCACGCCGCTGTCCTTCTTCTTCGCGAGATCCATGAACTCGACCGCCGAGCGCTTGCCGTCGCGGATCGACATCAGCATCTCGATGACCTCCTGGTTGGCGCCGCCGTGCAGCGGGCCCCAGAGCGCCGAGATGCCGGCCGACACGCTCGCGAACAGGTTCGCGCCCGAGCTGCCGACGGTGCGCACCGTGCTGGTCGAGCAGTTCTGCTCGTGGTCGGCGTGCAGGATCAGCAACAGGTCCAGCGCGCGCGCCAGCACCGGGTTCGGTTCGTAGCGCTCGCAGGGCGTGCCGAACATCATGTGCAGGATGTTCGCGGCGTAACCGAGGTCGTTGCGCGGATACATGAACGGCTGGCCGATGCCGTGCTTGTAGGAGTAGGCCGCGATCGTCGGCATCTTCGCGAGCAGGCGCACCGAGTCGCCCCAGTTGTTGTCGGCCGGGCTCCCGACGTTCTTCTGGTAGAAGGTCGACAGGGCACCCACGGCCGCGGCGCAGACGGCCATCGGATGGCCGGTCTTGGGCAGACTCGAGAACAGGTGCTTGAGGTCCTCGTGCAGCATCGTGTGGTAGGTGATCTCCTGCGTGAACTGCGCGAGCTGCGCGGCGCTCGGCAGTTGCTGGTGCAGCAGCAGCCACATCACCTCGACGAAGCTGCTCTGCTTCGCGAGATCCTCGATGGAGTAGCCCGAGTAGCGCAGGATACCCTGCTCTCCGTCGAGGAAGGTGATCTTGCTCGTGCACGAACCCGTGTTGCCGAGGCCGGGGTCGTAGGTGATCGCGCCGGTCTTGGCGCGCAGCTGACGGATGTCGATGGCGACCTCGCCTTCCGACCCGACCATCACGGGAAGGTCGAGTACCTTGTCGCCGAACGAGAGCTTCGCAGTCTTCGGAGTGGCTTCCTGGTTCATCGCAACAGACTCGCTGAAAGGGACGTGAAACCGTCAGCGTAGCCATGGCTCGCGCCCCGGCCGAAGGAAAAGCCCAGGGCCTGCGCAGGATTGCGACGGGACGGATCGGCGGCGGGGACCGGACTTCGGCCCACCCGCCGCGGCCATCTCGATCGAAACCGCCGCAGCGGTGCTGGGTGCGTGGTTCGCCCTGCACGTGTCGCCGCGTCGCGGCGCACGGAGGCTTCAGAGGATCGTCACCTGGACGCTGTTCGTGACGTGGATCGGCGCCGTGCCGGCGAGCCGGCCCGCCTGGAAGTAGAGGCTCACGCCGTGCAGGCTCGGGTCGTTGGGCACCTGCAGGGTCCAGTTCGCGGCACCGGAGGGCATCGGCAGGAACCCGATCGTCTGCAGGGTGGAGAGGCCCAACAGGATCCTGCGGTTCAGTCCGAAGCTGGTGCTGCCCGGCGTGAAGCTCGCGAACAGGAATCCGGCGCTGCCCGGAGCGCCGCGCAGCACGATCGTCGCGGTGCCGCCGATCACCGTGTCGGGCACGTCGGCCTCGAGCCCGTCGATGGCCCCGATCGCCTGCAGCATCGCGACGAGGTCCGGCCGCCGTCCGATCGCATCGGGCGACAGCGGCCCGTGCGTGTGCAGCAGGTTCAGGATCTCCGCCGTGGTCAGGCTGCGGTCGAGCTGCGCACGCGCCGCTCCCTGCAGCGAGGCGACCACCCCGGCCACCCCCGGCACCGCCGGCGAAGTCCCGGTGTAGTTCGCGGTGTAGGCCTGGCGCTGATCCTGGTTGGGGAAGAACAAGCTGCCCTGCCCGCACGCCACGACCCCCCTGCCCCAGCCGTTGCCGTCGACGCGCGAGCCGAAGTTGCCGAACGACGCGCGCGCCAGCTGGCTGCCTTCGCTCGCGCTGATCATGATCGCACCCGAGTCGCGGAAGCCGCGGTCGAACCGCCGCAGGAGCCGTGGATCGTCGAGACTGCGCCCGCCGTTCGCCGCCGTGGTGACGACGATCCGGCCGTTGCCGGTCAGCGTCAGCGTGGCGTCGAACACCGACTGCAGCAACTCGAGCGGCACCCAATCGTCGATGCCGAGCTGCCCGAGCAGGAACATCAGCACCAGCAGGTGCACGTCGCCCGGCTGGCAGCTGGCACCCGCCGCGAGCAGCGCGTTCGCGGGGATGCCGTGCGAGGCGACCGCGAGGAACTTCACCTCGACCTCGTCGGCGACGCCGGTCAGGCCGTAGCCGTTGCGGTCGGCGCAGAAGATCGACGTCCCGGCCACGCCGTGGGTCGCCGCCTGCCACGTCGGCGTCGGCACGGCGCCCAGGAAGTTCGCCGCGACGAGCTTGCTGACGTCCTCGTGGTCGAGGAACCACTGGTCCTCGACCATGCGCATCGACACGCCCTGGCCACGCGCCCCGTAGACGGTCTGCGCCCGCCAGACGCCGTAGCCCGTGGGCGACGGCTCGTGCGATCCCTGCATGGCGGTGAACGACGGCGTGGGCGGTGGCAGATCCCCCGCGACGGGCCGCACGCTGGCCAGGGCTGGCTGCGGTTCCTTGTGCACGTGCTCGACGAGATCGCACGCGAACAACGCGTCCGTCAGTTCGTCGGCCGCCGCGGCGGACGGCAACACCAGGCGGAACCACAGGCCGAGGTGGCCGGGCCGGTTGCCGGGCGGCAGCGCCGCGCACGCGCGGCGATGCCAGGCATCGAGTTCCTCCCACGACAGGGCGGTGAACAGCGGCTCCGCCGCGGCGGCGGCGAACAGCGGCTGCACCGCCGACAGGTCCACCCCGGTCCGCGACACGAGGCGGCCGTCCCGCAGTTCGGCGCCGCAGCCCTCGGCGAGCTTCACGCAGAGCCGGTCGCCGTGCACGGCGGGGCTCCTCGCCACGGTCGCGGCGTGCGCGCGCAGTTCGGCGCGGTCGTAGGCCTGCGCCACGGCCAGGGTGGCGAGCGCGAGGGTGCAGGGAAGCCGGAGAGGAAGGCGCATGCGGCGTGCCAGTCTACCACGCGCCGGCGGCGCCGCCCTGCCCACCGTCGCACCGCAGGCGCCGCGAACTCAGCGGAGCGGCTCGTCCAGGACCGCGTAGCGTTGCCAGCCGCGGTAGTCGAAGTGCCACCACTCGCGGGCGTAGACGGCGAATCCCTCGGCCTCCATGGTGCGCCGCAGCAACTCCCGGTAGTGCCGCTGCCGCGAGCTGCCCCCGGGGTAGTCCGGGTAGGCGCGCGGCGTGAACTCGTCGTAGTCGCTCGGCATCTCGATGCTCTGCCCGGTGGCGAGATCGCACAGCGTCAGGTCGACCGCACAGCCGCGGTTGTGCCGGGACCCCTTGTCCGGGTCCGCGACGAACTCGCGCTGCGCCGGCGGTGTCGCGTCCCAGAACAGCTTCGTGACCGACCACGGGCGGTAGGCGTCGAGCACCACGAGGCCGAGGCCCTGCGCCCCGAGCGCACGCTGCGCGCGGACGAGCGCCTCGGCGGCAGGGCGCTGCAGCCGGGCCCTCGCGTCCGCCGGATAGACGGGCTCCCCCAGGAAGTTGTCGGCCGTCGCGTAGCGGAGTTGCACCTGCAGCGTCGGGTCCAGCGCGGCGAGGTCGACGAGGTCGCTCGGCAGGGCGCCCGCAGGCGCTGCCGGCAGCACGGCGTGCGCCGCCGGTCCGCGCAGTTCCGCGAGCGGGCGCCTTTGCACGATGCGGAACGAGCGCGCGGGATCCGGTCGCCGCGGAAACCGCGCGCCACCGACGACGGCCGCGACCACCCCCCCGGCCGCGTCGCGCTCGAACACGAGCCGGTCGCCGCCGTACAGCCCCGGCAGGAAACGGTAGCGGTCGGGCCCCTCGCGCTCCGGGAGATCGCGCACCACCCACTCGATCAGCACGCCGAGGCGGCCGCGGTCCTCGTAGACGATCAGCGCGTCGTGTTCCCACCCGTACTCGCCGAGCAGCGGCAGCAGTTCCGGCGGCGGGGCTCCCGGTGCGCGATCGTCGCGCACGTACTCGCACTCGCCGTCGTGAGGGTTGCCGTTCGACAGCATCGTGAGCCGCCGGACACCGCCGCAGCCGAGCGGGTCGTCGGCGACGAGCGCGCCGTCCGCGGCGCGCCGCAGCCGCGTGCGCACGCCGAGGTTCGGGTCGTAGAACAGCTCGCCGCCGCGCTCCTTCAACTCGACCCAGTTCTCGCCGCAGAGCCAGAGTCCGGCGAGCGAGCGGGCCGCCGCGACGCCGACCGCTACCGGAAACCCGGGCGGCGGCAACACCTCCCCGCGCCGCGCCGCCAGCGCCGCCGCGAGCGCGCGCGCCGCGATCGACTCGGCGACCTCGTTGGCGAAGTCCTTCGTGCAGACGACGGCGACCGCGATGCCGTCGTCGGGCAGCGCGCGCAGCGCCGAGGCGAAGCCGTAGACCGCGCCGTCGTGGCCGACCTGGCGGTGGCCGGCGAAGTCGCGCACGAAGAAGCCGAGCCCGCAGCCGCGCGCGGTGCCGTCGGCCGGTTGCCACATGCGCTGCAGCGCCTGCGGCGACAGCACGCCCCGGGTCGCCGACGGGAACCAGCTGCGCGCGAACCGCACGAGGTCGGTCACCGTGCTGCGCAGGTTCGCGGCGGGGCCGAAGCCGAAGGCGAACTCCGGCGTCGGGATCGCGCGCCCGTCGTAGGTCCACATCACGCCGCGGGCCTGCCGGGCAACCAGGTCCGCACGCGGCGCGAAGTCGCTGTCGCGCAGGCCCAGGGGTTCGAGCACGAGTTCGCGCAGGGCCACCTCGAACGGCTTGCCGGTGGCGCGCGCGACGACCTCGCCGACGACACCCACGCCCGGGTTGCTGTACTTGAAGGCGCTGCCGGGGGCGAACACGAGCTCCGTGTCGTTCAGGCTCGCGACCGTCGCCTGCAGGGTCGGCTGCGATGGGTCGAAGTAGTGGCCGACCGGGCCCTCGCGCACGATCCCGGCGCGGTGCCCCAGCAGCGCGCGCAAGGTCACCGGGACGTCGAACGGGTTCCGCGGCGCGAAACCGGGCAGGTAGCGCTGCACCGGTGCGTCGAGGTCGAGCTGGCCGCGCTCGACGAGCACCATCGCCGCGGTGGCGGTGAAGAGCTTGCTGATCGACGCGACGCGGTGCACCGCACGGGCGGGCATCGGGGGCCCATCGGGGCGCAGCACGCCGAAACCCTCGGCCCAGATCCGTTCCGCCCCGGTGGCCGGGTCGACGTCCAGCACGGCGACGCACGCGCCGGGGACCTCCATCTCGCGCAGTTGCCGCGCGACGAACGGCGCGAGGTCCGCCGCCACCGGTGCCAGCGCGGGATCGACGGGCGACGGCCCGGCCGCGCAGCCGACGAGCAGCAACGACCACCACCGGAGGCTGGACCGCATGTGCACCAGTCTGCCCGGCCCGGCGGGGGCTTGGCAACGCCGCGACCCGCGCGCGCGCAGGGCCCCGCACCTGACGACGAGGACCTTGGTGGGCCGATCGCCGGTGGGCCGATCGCCGCGGTCCGGATCCACGTCGCAGAATCGTCCCGCGCAGGGGTGGGCCGGGCCCGGAGCTTCACGTAGCCTACCCGATACCCTCACGGCGGTCCTGCCCTGCCGCCGCACCCCCCCAGCACCCATGAAGCTCCGTTCCGCGTTCGTCGCCGTCGCGGCGGCGTTCCTCGCTCCTCTCTGCGCGCAGGTGCCGGACCTCTACGACATGAACACGGTCCGGGACTTCTACCTGCAGTTCGCGCAAACGAACTGGTGGACCCTGCTGACCCAGAACTACACGCCGGAGATCAACATCCACGCGACCCTGACCGTCGACGGCATCGCCTACCCGAACGTCGGCGTGCGCTTCCGTGGCAACACGTCCTACACGCAGCTGCCGCCGCAGCCGCAGCAGGGGTGGGAGAAGAAGAGCTTCAACATCGAGATGGAGTCCGGGCTGCCGGGCCAGGTCCTGGGCCAGGACCTCTACGGCTACGACCACCTGAACCTGAACAACGGCTTCCACGACCCGCTGTTCCTGCGCGAACCGCTGACCTACTACGTGATGCGCCAGCACGGCGTCGCGCCGAAGTGCAACTGGGTGCGGCTGTGGCTCAACGGCACCTACTGGGGCGTCTACATCAACGCGCAGCAGCCGAACAAGGACATGATGAAGGAGTGGTTCCGCAGCAACGACGGCAACCGCTACCGCTGCTTCCCGACCTCGGGCACGTTCGGCAACGGCCGCTGCTGCTACACGGTGCTGAGCCCGAACGTGGTGTCGAGCTACCTCGCCGCCTACCAGGCGAAACAAGGTGACGGCACGGACCTGATGAACATGTGCACCGTGCTCGGCGCGATGACGGCCGCGACACCGCAGTCGACGCTGACCGCGGTGTTCAACGTCGACTCGTTCTACCGCTACGCGGCGGTCATGAACGTCACGACGAACACCGACAGCTACCTGTCGAGCGGCAAGGACCACTTCCTCTACATCGACGAAGTGCACCACGACGGCACGACGTTCCCGTTCGACCTCAACGAGGCGATGCGCGGCAGCACCATCTTGAGCCCGGACGCCTACACGACGGCCGCATACCGCCCCGCGTTCACGAAGACGCTGCCGTTCTTCGCCGACTGGACGCAGCGCTACAAGTGGCATTTGCGGTCGGTGATCGACCGGACGTTCAACCCGACGCACCTCGTGCCGCTGGCGCAGCAGTGGCACGCGATGATCTACAACGACGTCGTCGCGGACACGAAGAAGGTCTACTCGA
>VGXW01000060.1 GCA_016873195.1 Planctomycetota bacterium
GTGATGATCCACGCCACGGCACCGGTCGACGTCGAGGCCGGCATGTTGAGGTTGCCGGTGCGGAACCACAGCCCGTTCGGGTCCGGGAAGTTGACGTTCAGCGGGTCCTCGTTGTAGGCCACGAGGTTGTAGGCCTCGGTCGTGGTGCCGATCTGGTCCTGGATGACGAACTCGAAGCCGAGGAACTTGTAGGTCGTGCCCGTCGGGTCGGCGGGGTCGAGCAGCCAGTCCTGGTAACTGCGGCTGTCGTAGTGGTTCATCACGTCCGCGACGATGTTGGTGGCACCGACGCGCGTGGTGTAGTAGGTGGCCAGGCCAGTCGTGAGCCCGATTCGGTTGTTGGTCTGCGCCAGCAACGAACCGGAGATCGCGGCCGCGACGGCAAGCGTGAGAAGGTGGGTCATGGGGTATTGGAGGGAGTCGGGATCTTCGCGCCTCGGTACCTCCGAGGCGGACTGAGGACTCTAGATCGTATCCCACGCACCGGCAACTCCTCCCCGTCGAGCGGCAGCGCGCCGGGGCGGCGCGCATCGGCGCCGCGTCACACGGTGCCACCATGCCCGTACCGCGGCGGATTCTGGCCCCGGCGTGCGATGCCGTGCACCGCAAGAAGGCCGCGGCCATCCGGGAGGCTGTGGTGCCTGCCGCGGCACTCCCGCGTCGGCGGGCACCTCAGCTCGCCACGCTCGCCGGCAGCCGCTTCTCGTCGATCTCCTGCAGCAGGCGCGCCTCGAACGCGTCGAGGACGAACGAACCGAGCTTCTCGCCGGCCTGGTTCTGCAGCGCGACCGCGCTCGCCTCGACCTCCTTCTGGCCGACCACGGCGAAGTAGTTGACGCGCTGCAGCCGCGCCTCGCGCACCTTGGCACCGAGCATGTCGGCCTTCTCGTCGACGGTGACGCGCATGCCCCTTGCGGCGAGTCGGTCGCGGATCGTGCGCGCGAACCCGAGCTGCGCGTCGCTGATCGGCAGGATGCGCACCTGCTCGGGTGCCAACCACAGCGGGAACTTGCCCTCGAAGTGCTCGATCAGGATGCCGAGGAAACGCTCGAGGCTGCCGAGGATCACGCGGTGCAGCATCACACAGTTCTTGCGGCTGCCGTCCTCGGCGACGTAGGTCGCATCGAGCCGGTCCTTGCCCGGCAGGTTGGAGTCGAGCTGGATCGTGCCGCACTGCCAGCCGCGGCCGATCGCGTCGAACAGCGTGAACTCGAGCTTCGGCCCGTAGAACGCGCCCTCGCCGGGCGACAGGGTGTAGCGCATGCCGGCCGCGGCGACCGCGTCGCCGAGCGCCTTCTCGCTCTTGTCCCAGCTCGCGTCGTCGCCGATGCGCTTGTCGGGCCGCGTCGCGAGCTTGACGCCGATGCGCTCGGCCGGGAAGCCGAAGTCCGCGTAGACGGCCGTCAGCATGCGGCAGAAGTTCACGACCTCGCTCTCGACCTGCGCGTCGGTGCACAGGATGTGCGCATCGTCCTGCACGAAGCCGCGCACGCGCAGGATGCCGTGCAGCGCCCCCGAGGCCTCGTTGCGGCAGCACGAGCCGAACTCGGCGATGCGCATCGGCAGGTCGCGGTAGCTCTTGAGGCCCTGCTTGAAGATCAGCAGGTGGCCCGGGCAGTTCATCGGCTTGATCGCGAAGTCGCGCTTCTCCGACTCGGTCGTGAACATGTTCTCGCGGTACTTCTCCCAGTGCCCCGAGCGTTCCCACAGCGAGCGCGCCATCACGCTCGGGGTGTGCACCTCGACGTAGCCGTGCTCGCGCTGCTTGTGCCGCATGTAGTCCATCAAGGTGACGTAGATGGACCAGCCGCGCGGGTGCCAGAACACCTGGCCGGGATTGTCCTCCTCGAGGTGGAAGAGGTGCATCTCCTTGCCGAGCTTGCGGTGATTGCGGCGTTTGGCCTCCTCGAGCCGGTGCAGATGCACCTTCAGGGTCTTCTCGTCGGCGAAGCAGGTGCCGTAGACGCGCGTGAGCTGGTCGCTCGCCTGATCGCCGTGCCAGTAGGCGCCGGCGACGGCCATGACCTTCGACGCCTTCAGCCAGCCGGTCGACGGCACGTGCGGGCCCGCGCAGAGGTCCTCCCAGTCCTTGCCGGGCTGTCCGCTGACGTAGAACGACAGTTTGCTGTCGCCCTTCTGCAGCGCCCGCTCCGCGTTGTCGCGTTTGTACTTGTCGTCCTGGGTGCGCGCGAGGCCGTCGGCGGCGGTGTACTCGCACCGCACGAACGGTCGGTTCGCGGCGACGATCTCCTGCATCTTCGCTTCGATCGCCGGGAAGTCGGCCTCCGAGATCGGCTGCGGCGGCTTCAGGTCGTAGAAGAAGCCGTCCTCGACGGGCGGGCCGTAGGCGAGGCGGGTGCCGGGGTGCAGCGCGCAGATCGCCTCGGCGAGCACGTGCGCGGCGGAGTGGCGCAGCAGGAACAGCGCGTCGGGGTCGTCGTCCCTGGCGGTGATCACCTTCAGCGCGCAGTCGCTCTCGATCGGGCGCGCGAGGTCGCGGATCTCGGTGCCGTCGAGCTTCACGCCGATCGCCTTCCTGGCGAGGCCGGGGCCGATCGCCGTGGCGACCATGAGGCCGGTCACGGGAGCGGGGAAGTCGAGGACCTTGCCGTCGGGAAGGGTGATGCGTGGCATGGGCGTGCGGGCCGGTATCGGCGCGATCGGAAGGGCGGAGAGAGTACCGGGGGCAGGAAGGCGTGCAATCGACGAATGGGCGCGGGGCGGGCGGGGCGGGGCTCAGCGGGCGCGGTGAGCCGCCCAGACCGTGGCGAGTCGCGCATCGTGCGTCCGCAGGTAGGCGCCACGGAGCCGCGCGGAGGCCAGCAACTGCGCGTCCCCCTGGCCGATACCCGTGCCGGGGAGTGGGTGGTGGTCGATCGACCCCAGCACGCAGGTGTCGGGGACCACGGGCGCTGATTGCAGCGTGCGCAGGTCGGCGACGATCGAAGCCGTGCGGCGACCGAGCCCGCCGAGGACCAGTTCCCCGAGAACCCACGGGTGCAGCAGCACGGCGTCGTTCTCCAGCAGGTCGCCTGACTGGTTTGCCCTGGCGCGCCCGCGCCAGTCGTCGATCCAGAGCGAAGTGTCGACCAGGATCAGGCGGGCCTCCGGGCGGTGCGCGCCGGCCGGCGCCGGCGAGGTGCGCGCGCCGACGGCATCGTGCCGCGCAAGGCGGCGAGCCGATGTCGGGCCGCCTGGGCGATCGCCATCTGCAGCGCAACTTCGATCGTGTGCGTCTTCGAGTTCGTGCCCAGTGCGGCCTTGGCCGCCGCAAGCAGGTCCGCGTCGAGGTCGAGCGTGGTGCGCATGCAGAGGAGGATGCACGACGCGTCCGCATCCGCCAACGGGGGATCCGGTGGCCGGGTGGCCCCGCCGCGCAAACCGCCGGGCGCGCGACGGCGAGGCTCTCAGGGGTCGCCGTGCGGCTGCCCCCCTGGGTTCCTGCGGGTCTGGTGAGGCGCGTGGCGGGGCGGTTTGCCTCAGCGAGCTGCAGGGCGCTGCTGGAAGCGGGCGTGGGCCGGATCGGCACAGCCGCTCTCGATCGCGGCGCGCAGGGCGGACAGGTCGCCGGCGCGCAGGTCGGGGACTCGCGGAGATGTCGCCATGGGGATTGCCATGCCCTGGTGGCGTGGCGCGCTGCGGAACGCAGCAGGAATCGGGCGGCGGGACGGCGGGGGCGGCGGGCGGGAAGGCGCACGCTGGCGCGAGGAAGCAGCCGCGTTCGGTCACCGCTGGGGCCACGGGCCCCGGACGGCGGCGGAGCGTCATGAGGATCTCGCAGCTCTGGCTCGAAAACTCCGAGTCGTGGGCGGACAGGCGCATGCGGCTCGCACCGATCACCGCGCTGTTCGGCGCGGGCAGCTCGGGCAAGAGCAGCCTGCTGCAGTTCCTGCTGCTGCTGCGCCAGACGGCCGACGCCGCCGCGCGCGATCCGTCCGCCGGCGAGATCCGCCGGGCCGGCGGCGCGACACCCGCCAAGGATTCGCGGTCCCGGGCGCCAGAATCGCACCGACCCGTGCCACTACACCAGCAGGCCAGGCCACCGAACATGCGGTGGCGAGGCCACCTCCGTCCAGACTGGTCTAACTGGTTGAATTCTGCAAGGAGCCGGCCGATGATCCTCCCACTCATGAAGACCCGCACCCTCTCCACGGTCGGCGCCTTCGACGCCAAGACCCGCCTCAGCGAACTGCTCGACCGCGTCGAGCAGGGCGAGACGATCGTCATCACGCGCCACGGCGTGCCCGTCGCGCGGCTCGTGGCCTTCGAGCAATCGGTCGATGCCCAGCAGGTGCAGTCCGTGCTCGACCGCCTCTCCGCCATCGGCAACGAAGTGCGCGCAGCGGGACAGGGCATGACCGTGGCCGAGATCCGGGAGGCCATCGGGGAAGGGCGGCGATGAGCCGGTCCCTGGTGATCGACGCCAGCGTGATGCTGACCGCGATCCTCGGGGACGAGCCCGCTTCGGCGCCGGCCCTCGCGGCCGTGCGGCAACTCACGAGCCGGCAGGGCCTCGTCCCGGGCCTGTGGTCCTGCGAGGTCGGCAACGTGCTCGTCGCCCGCGAACGCAGGGGGCGCATCGATGCCCGGCAGCTCGACGCGCTGCTCGCAGGCCTCGAGGCGTTGCCGTTGCAGGTCGACCATCAGGGCCTGGGTGCCTGCTTCCGCAAGGTGATCGAACTCGCCCGGAAGCACCGGCTCAGCACCTACGACGCGCTCTACCTCGAGCTCGCCCTGCGCGAACGCGCAGCGCTCGCCACGCTGGACGAGGCGCTGGCCGCCGCCGCCGCGGAGGAACGTGTCGAGCTCGCGCTGGCGCGCGGCTGATCAGCCTTCCGCGCCACCGCCGCCGTCCGCGCCGCAGGCCGCTTCTCGCTCGCGCCGCACGGCCCGCATCGCGGAAGATCCGCGCCATGAGGCTCACCGCGCGCGCGTTCCTCCCGCTGCTGCTGCTGCCCATCCCGCTCCGCGCGCAGGACCTCGCCGCCTACGACGTCGTCTTCTGCACCCCGAGCCGCGACGCCTCGGGCTCGATGCCGATCGGCAACGGCGAGGTCGGCTGCAACGTCTGGAGCGAACCCGGCGGCAAGCTCTGCTTCTACGTGTCGCGCACCGACAGCTTCAGCGAAGCCTCGCGCCTGCTGAAGCTCGGCAAGGTCACCGTGCAGGTGCGCGCGCCAGTCGACGCCGAGTTCTTCGAGCAGCGGCTCGTGCTGCGCGACGGCCGCATCGAGGTCACCTGGGGCGAAGGCGACCGCCGCGTCGCGCTCGCGCTGTCCGTCGACAGCGACCGCGACACCGTGCGCGTGCTCGCCGACAGCGCGATGCCGCAGTCGCTGACCGCGACCGTCGAGACGTGGCGCACGCAGAGCCGGCGCCTCGATGGCGAGGAGCTGCAGTCGAGCTGGACGATGAAGCAGGCGCCCGACGACGTCGTCGTCGAGGAGTCCGGCGACGCGCGCGTGCTGTGCCGCGACCGGAACGGCCTCGCCGTCGGGTTCCGCCACCACAACGCCACTTCGGTCGTCGCCTTCACCGCCGCGCGTCAGGGCCTGCCGTCGGACGCCGTTCCCGACGTGCTGCGGCACCGCACGTTCGGCCTGCTCGCGAGCGCCGCCGGGGCCGAGCTGCGGGACGAACACCCCTCGCGCGCCGTGCTGCGCCTGCCCGCCGCGAAGCGCCACGAACTGCTCGTCGCCGCGCCGTGCCTCGTCGCCGAGGATCCCGCCGCGTGGGACGCGGAGGCCGATCGGCAACTCGCCGCGGCCGCCGCGGACACCGGCGCCCGCGAGCGCACCGCGGCGTGGTGGAACGGATTCTGGGCCCGCTCGTGGATCTTCGTCTCGGGCGACGCCGCCGCGGGCGTGCCCGCGAACGACCACCCGCTGCGCGTGGGAGTCGACAGCAACGGCGGCAACCGTTTCGTCGGCGGCATCACGAACCTGAAGATCACCGACGGCGGCGAGATCATCCATGCCGCCGCGGACGGCGAACTGCCGCGGCAGGTCGACGCGCTGCGCGGCCGCGTCTTCACGGGCACGCTGCGCATCGAAGCGACCGTCGCGCAGGATCCCGCGCACCCGATCGGTCGCATCGTCGACAAGGTCACCGCGGGCACGAGCGACGGCTTCCTGTTCGACACCCACCCCGGCCACGCGCTGCGCCTGATCGTCGGCGACCGCCAGCTGATCGCGGCGAACGCGCTGCCGGGCGGCGAGCCGCACCGCGTCGCCGCGACGTTCGACCCTGCGACCGGCCGCATGGAACTGTGGCGCGACGGCGAACTCGTGATGGCGAGCGAAGAGCCCGCCGACCCCGCGCCTGCTTCGCGCGTGACGCAGGCGCTCGTGCTGCAGCGCTGGATCCAGGCCTGCGGCGGCCGCGGCCGCTTCCCGATCAAGTTCAACGGCTCGATCTTCACCGTCGAACCCAAGCCGACAGGTGGCCAACCCTACGACGCCGACTGGCGCAAGTGGGGCGACTGCTTCTGGTGGCAGAACACGCGCCTGCCCTACTACCCGATGCTGGCGCAGGGCGACTTCGACATGCAGGCGAGCCTGTTCCGGCTCTACCGCGACACGCTGCCCGTCGCGATCGCGCGCGCGAAGGTCTGGCACGGCGCAGCCGGCGGCTACTGGCCCGAGACGATGACGCCGTTCGGCACGCACGCCAACGGCGACTACGGCTGGCAGCGCGACGGCCTGCCCGCGAGCAAGGTGCTCTGCCCGTGGTGGGAGTACGCGCGCAATCAAGGCCTCGAACTGCTGGCGCTGCTGCTCGACCGCTACGACTACGAGCGCGACGCTGGGTTCTTCCGCGCAGAGGTGCTGCCGATCGCCGGACCGGTGCTCGACTGGTTCGCTTCGGCCTATCCGCGCACGGACGCGGGCGAACTGCGCATCGCGCCGACCCAGGCGCTCGAGACGCACTGGCACTCGGTCGAGAACGACCTGCCGACCGTCGCGGGCCTGCATTGGTGCCTCGAGCGCCTGCGCACGCTCGCGCCAGACCTCGTCCCCGAGGAACAGCGGCTGCGCTGGGCCGCGCTCGAGCTGGCACTGCCGCCGGTGCCCGTGCGCGAACAGGACCAGGTGCGGCTGCTCGCCCCCGCCGCGAAGTACGACCCGAGCCGGCAGAACTGCGAGACTCCGGAGCTCTACGCGGTGTTCCCGTTCCGCCTCTACGGCCTCGGCAAACCCGATCTCGAAGTCGCGCGCGCATCGTTCCTGGCCCGCCACGACCGCTTCACGAACGGCTGGGCGCAGGACGGCCAGGACGCGGCGCTGCTCGGCCTCGTCGCCGACGCGCAGGCGAACCTGCTCGCGAAGGTGCGGAACCACCACCGCGCGCACCGTTTCCCGGCCATGTGGGGGCCCAACTTCGACTGGATCCCCGACCAGGACCACGGCAGCAACCTGCTCGACACCGCGCAGCGCATGCTGCTGCAGGCCGACGGCGGGCGCATCCTGCTGCTGCCGTGCTGGCCGAAGCAGTGGGACGTGTCGTTCCGCCTGCACGCGCCGCAGCGCACCGTGGTCGAGTGCGTGTTCCGCGGCGGCGTGGTCGAGAAGCTCGAGGTCGAGCCGGCGGCGCGGCGTGCCGACGTGGTGCTGCCGCAGTGAGCGGCGGCCGAGCGGGCGTCAGTCTTTCGTGAACACCGCGTAGTCGGCCTGGCCCTCGCCGCGCGCGATCGCGCGGTCCATCGCCGCGACCACCGCGGGCAGCAGCAGCGTCGGCTGCTTGCCGGCAGCTTCGAGCATCAACCGCGCGTCCTTGCGCGCCATCGTCAGTTCGAAGCTCGCGGGACCCGTGCCCGCCTGCAGCACTCGCCGGCCGAGGAACGACATCGCCGCGCCGGGCTTGAACACGTCGAACAGCGACAGCATGACCTCGGGGGCCACGCCGGCACCCCTGCCGATCGCGAGCACGTCGTGCATCGCCGCGGCCAGCGCGAAGAACGTCGAGTTGCCGGCGAGCTTCAGCACCGCGGCGAGGTCCGGCCGTTCGCCGACGTAGAGGACCTTGCCCGTCATCGCCTGCAGCGCGGGCAGCAGCTCGTCGGCATCCCGCTTCGGCCCCGCGAGCAGCATGAGCCCGCTCGCCTCGCGCGCGTTCTGCGGCGACATGAACACCGGGGCCGGCACGTAGCGCACGCCCTGCGCGCGCAGCGCGGCGCAACGCGCGGCGACCTTCGCCGGCAGGTTCGTGCCGTGGTCGATCACCGGCACGCCGGGCGCGAGCCCGGGCCGCAGTGCAGCGATCACGGCGTCGACCGCCGTGTCCTCGGCGAGCACGAGGTGCACGCGGGCCGCACCGTGCGCGGCGTCCGCAGGGTCCTGGCAGGCGATCGCGCCCTTCTGCGCGAGCGGTGCGAGCTTCTGCCGGGAACGGTTCCAGATGCGCACCGGGTGGCCCTTGGCGAGCAGGTTCTCCACCATGCCGCCGCCGAGCAGCCCGGTGCCGAGCCATGCGATCGTCGTCATGCGCGGAGCGTAGGGCGGCGGCCGGCCGCGATCACTTGCGCGGCCCGCGTCCCTCGAGCGCCTGCAGCCGCTCTTCGATTTCCTGCACGCGGCGGGCCAGGTCGGCCGTGTGCTTGCCCGGCGCCACGGCCGGCGCGTCGAGCGTCGCGATCAGCTGCAGCGCGTCGCGGACCTGCGGGCCCGAGCCGGTCAGGATCAGCGCGTTGAGCGGCGCGTGCGGGACCACGCGCACCGGATCGGCCGGGGGCGGCATGCCCTGCGCCTGCATCGCCTGCAGCGCGGCGCGGTTGGACCAGGTCGCCACGAGCGAGGCGGCGACGTCGCCGGCCAGCGCGTGCTGCAGCCGCACGACCTGCACCACGTCGTCGGTCTCTCCGCTGCCGACGTCGATCAGGCGCAGCATGCGGCACGCCGCGGCGACCTGCGGACCGAAGCCCTGCACCAGGATGTCGCTCGGGTTGCCGACGGTGCCGAGCGTCAGGGCGCCGCCGCCAGGCGAGCCCGTCTGCGCGAAGAACGGCCGCAGCGCGTTCGTCGCCATCGGCGCGTTGATGTTCTTCAGCGGCACCGTGGTCAGGATCGGCGTCGCCTTCCAGTTCGCGTAGGCCTCGACCTCCTCGTGCTTGACGAACATGGCCCCGTTGATGATCTCCCGGTTGCGCGGACCCTGCATCGAGATCACCTCGTGGAAACCGCGCGCTTCGTCGAGGGTCACGATCGCGAGACCCTTGTGGTAGAGCAGCGAGCCGAAGAGCTCCCAGCAGCCCTTCGCGTCGACCTCGGTCCGGCGCGTGATGCGGAGCTTTCCGGCGCTCTCGAGTTCCGTCGCGTTGTAGAGGATGTTGCGGTCGAGGAACGTCGCGACGCGGTCGACGAGCTCCGGGATCGCGTGCGTGCCGGCGTCGAGCACGAAGGCCGCTGGGCGTTCGGCGGCGCGCACGACTTCGTCCTGCGCGGCGGCGGACAGGGCGAGGGCGAAGATCAGCGATGGCGTGAGAAAGGTGTTGTTCATGGGTTCTCCAGGTTGCGGCGTTGGACGGGGACCACGCCGGGGAGATTCCCGGCGGCATCGCCGCCGCCCAACGCGGGGCATCCCGGACCCCGCCGGCAGCTTGCGGCGCTCACGACCCGATCTACATTGGCGGCATGGTGCGATCCCGCGCGTGGCTCGGGCTGCTGCTCCCGATCGCCGTGGCGCTGCCCGCGCAGTGGACCATGGAACCCGTGACCGGCACCGTGGTCGACCCGCGGGGCGTGCCGATCGCCGGGGCCGAGGTCGAACTGCGCACGCTCGCGGGCATCGATCTGCGCGGCCTCGACCAAGGACTCGCACCGCCGTGGCGCAGGTCGGCGCGCGCGCGCACGGATCGCGACGGGCACTTCGGCATGCAGGGACCGGTCGGGGTGCCCTGCCTGCTGGTCGTGGACCACGCCCCGTTCGCCGTGTTCCTCCGGGAAGGCCGCCTCGTGGGCGCCGACCTGCGGCTCGAACTCGAGTCGGCGTGCACGCTGTTCGGGCAGGTGCGGGCCGCGGCGGACGGGGCCGGGCAGCCGGCCGAGGTGCTTGTGCTCGACGAGGGATCACCGGTGCGGTCCGTGCGCACCGACGCCGAGGGGCACTACCGTTGCGAACGGCTGGCTTCCGAAGGCTACACGGTCCGGTTCCTGCCCGATGGTGCGGCCGTGCCCAAGGACGTCGACGTCGAACTCACGGCCGCCGCGCCGGTCGAGTGCTCCCCCACGCTGCGCGCGGGCCGGACCGTGACGGGAAGCGTCTGCGACGCGAACACCGGCGCGCCGATCCCGGGTGCCGCGCTGCTGCTGGGCTGGCAGTCGCCGGTGCGCGCGCGCAGCGACGCCGCGGGGCGGTTCGTGGTGGCCGGCTTCCCGGAAGGGGCCGGCGAACTGCACTGCCTCACGCCTGACCACCAGCGCGGCATCTGGCACGCGCCGCAGGCGGGCGCCGGTGAAGCAACGTTCCGGCTGGGGGCCGGGACCACGGCGCGCGGCAGGCTCGTCGACGAACGCGGTGCGCCGCTCGCCGGCGCGGCGGTGGCGGCCTTCGGCGTCGAGAGCAACACGCAGATCTACTTCCACTTCGCCGCGGTCGGTCGCAGCGACGCGGACGGCCGCTTCGAGCTCACGGGCCTGGGCTACGACGAGCAGATCCCGACGCTGCTCGCGGGCGGCGAAGGACGTGCGCTGGTCGGGCGCGAGGGCGGGCACAAGGGCATCGAGCTCGACTACGGCACGGTGGTCGTGCCGGGGCCGCGTCTGCTGCGCGGCTGCGTCGTGGACGCGGACGGCGAACCCGTGGTCGGCGTCGAGGTCGGGCTCTGGGGCGGCAACGACGACCGCTTCGCCGAGGACCGCCTCCGAGAGGAGTCGCGGTGCCGCCACGACGGAGTGGAGATGGTCGCGGGTTGGCGATTCCATCGCACGGCCGCCGACGGCAGGTTCGCGTTCGGCGATCTGCCGCGCGGCACCTACGAGGTCGAAGTGCGCGGAGTGCAGGGGGCCAGGCTGGGGCTGGTCACCGGCGTCCAGGTGAAGGACCGCGTGACCGAACTGCGCGTCGAACTGCAGCGCGACCCGCCGTTGTTGCGCGGCGGTGCGCGGCACATGCCGTGGCGCTAGCGCGTCGGTGAAGGGAACCGAGCTCCGCTGCGCGTCCGAACGTCCGGCCCCGCTCCTGCCGTCACTCGCCCGCGGGCCCCGCCTTGCCGCCCATCAGGCGCTGCAGCAGCGTCGCCGCGGCGATCTTCTCGGCGGCGCGTTTGGTGCGCCCGCGGCCCTCCTCGCGCCGGCCGTCGACGAGGCGCGCGACGACGCGGAACTCCTGCTCGTGCTGCAGGCCGATCGTCTCGAGCAGTTCGTAGCGCGGCTGGCCGAGCTTGTGGTGCTGGCAGTGGTGCAGCAGCGCGGTCTTGCTGTCCTTGGCCGGCTCGGGCGCCACGGCCGCGCTGCGCCCCTTCGGCAGCACGTGGCGCTTGACGAACGCGCGCGCGGCGTTGACGCCGCCGTCGATCAGGACCGCGGCGATCACCGCCTCGACGAGGTCGGACAGGATGCGCTCGCCTTGGCGCTCGGCCTCCTTGAGCCCCTTGCCCGACAGCAGGTGGTTGCCGAGGTCGAGGCCGCGGCCCACGGCGGCGAGCGGGCTCTTGCTCACGATGCGCGCGCGCGTCTCGGTGAGCTGGCCCTCGGCGACTTCGGTGTCGGCGCGGAACAGGCTCTGGGCGACCGCGAAGTTCAGGAACGCGTCGCCGAGGAACTCGAACCGTTCGTAGCTCGGCCGGCCCTCGTTGCCCATCGAGGCGTGCGTCAGCGCGCGGTCGAGCAGCGTGAGGTCGTCGAACCGGTGCCCGAGCCGTTCGGCGAGCGCGCGCAGCGAGCGCCGCCGGGCTTCGTCCTGCAGCGGAGTCGGTTCGGGCATGGTCCGGACCACACGGTAGTCCGGGACCTCTGCGCTGGCTACCCTCTCCGCGCGCGGCCCGCGGGACCGCGCGTGCAGCATGACGACTGGCGCGACCACGCAGCGGAACGGGCAGGCGCGCGGCGAGGCGTTCGGGCTCGCTGCGGCGGCGCTCGCGGCCTACCTGGTGCTGCCGCAGGCGGCACTGCACGGCACCGACTGGCGGTGGTTCGTGCTGTGGCTCGACGAACCCGGCGCGGTGCACCCGCAGCACCCGGGCTACCTGCCGCTCGCGCACGCGCTGCGCTGGCTGCTGTGGCCGTGCACGGACGACGCGTTCACCGTGCTGAGGGTGCTGTCGGCGCTCGGCGGCGCCTTGGCCGTCGCCGGCGCGCACCGCGCGGCGTGGTGGCTTGCGCGCGACCGGGCCTTCGCGCGGGCCGCGGCGCTGCTCGCGGCCGCCGCGCCCGCGATGTTCCACTTCGCCACCGTGGTCGAGCTGCACGCGCCGTTCGCCGCGGCGATGGCGTTCGCCGTGGCGAGCGCGGTGCGCTGGGCGCAGTCGCCGTCGCCGCGCGGCGCGCTGGGGACGGGGGCCCTGACCGGCCTCGCGGCGCTGCTGCACGGGACCGGACAGTTGCTCGTGCCGGCCCTCGCTCTGGCCCTGCTGTGGGCCAACCGCCGGCGCGTGGTGGTCCGCTCGGCGCGCAGCGTGCCGTGGTTCCTGCTGGCGCACGTGTGCGTGTTCGGCGGCCTCTTCGTCGCGCTGCGGCTCTCCGGCCACCCGCCCGCGGCCGTCGCCGGCTTCGCGGCGTTGCCCGACGACCCGGCGGCCGCCGGCGACCCGCTCGCCTACCTGCTGCGTTGGTGGCGCGACGCGCAGTTCGCCGCGCAGCTGCCGCCGACCGTGCTGACGGAGTGGCTGCTGCCGTTCGCGCCGTTGTCGCTGCTCGCTTTCGCGGCCGTCCGCCGCCGCGACCTCGCCGCGTGGACGGGCCTGTTCGTGCTGCTGCTCGCGGGCTACCTCGTGGTCACGGTGGCCCTGGTGCACGCCGCCACCGACGAACGCGGCGCCTACCTGCTGCCGCTGCTGCTGCCGGCGGGCTGGCTCGCGCTCCACTCGCTGCCCCGGCGCCGCTGGCCCTGGCTGGTGCTGGCGACCGCAGTCGCTGGCTGCCTGTGCCGCGGCGAACCGGGCCGCCTGCCGCCCGACCGCGAGTTCGGGCGGGCCGCGGCGGCGTTGGCGCGGGCGCAGCGGACCACGTTCCTGGTCGCCGACTTCCCCGAGATGGACGGCGCGTTCGTCGTCGACCCGCGGCTCGACCTGCTCGTCGCGCGCGCCAGGTACGACGACTGGCGCGGCGGAACGGGCCGCGAGCCGACCGCGGCGGAGATCGCGGGCGTGCTGCAGTTCGTCGCGCACGAGCAGCGGCAGCGCGGCGCGCAGCTGGTGGTCACCGACGCCGCGGTGACGTGGTTCGCGCAGCGCTGGCCTGCGTTCGGCCCGGGCTTCGCGCAGTTCGCGGCGGCCGCCGGCGCCGAACGGCTCGATCCGGCGACCGGCATCGCCGGCGTGCGCGTGCGATGAGGTCGCCCCGCACTCAGTGCATGCGCGCCACGTAGGCCTCGATGCGCGCGAGGAAGTCCCGCGCGAGCGTCGGTCCCTCGAGCGTGGCGACCAACACGCCGTCCTCGTAGACCGGCGCGCGCGGCGCTTCGCCGGTGCCCGGCAGCGAGATGCCGATGTGCGCCTGCCGGCTCTCGCCGGGGCCGTTGACGACGCAGCCCATCACCGCGACCTGCAGGTTCGCGACCTGCGGCTTGTGCCGCTGCCACTCGGGCACGCGCTCGTGCAGGAACCGTTCGACCTGCTGGCTCAGTTCCTGGAAGTAGCTCGACGTCGTGCGGCCGCAGCCAGGGCACGCGGTGACCTGCGGCAGGAACGGCCGGATGCCCATCGCCTGCAGGATCTGCTGCGCGATGCGCACCTCCTGCGTCCGCGAACCGCCGGGCTCTGGCGTCAGCGACACCCGGATCGTGTCGCCGATGCCCTGCTGCCCCAGGATCGCGAGGCCCGCCGTCGAGCCGACCGTGCCCTTGATGCCCATGCCTGCCTCGGTGAGGCCGAGGTGCAGCGCGTGGTCGGTGCGGTCGGCGAGCGCCTGGTAGACGCGCGCGAGTTCCTGCACCTTGCTGATCTTGCACGACAGCACGATGCGGTCGCGGGGCAGACCCAGCGCCTCCGCGGCGTGCGCCGAGCGCAGGGCACTCTGCACCATCGCCTCGAGCAGCACGGCCTGCGCGTCCTGCGGGACCGACGACTTCGCGTTGGCCTCCATCAGCTCGCGCAGCAGTTCCTGATCCAGCGAACCCGCGTTGACGCCGATGCGCACCGGTTTGCCGTGGTCGATGGCGCACTGCACCATCGTCGCGAAGTTCTTGTCGTGGTTCGGCCCCTTGCCGACGTTGCCCGGGTTGATGCGGTACTTGTCGAGCGCCTCGGCGCAGTGCGGGAACTTCCGCAGCAGCACGTGGCCGTTGTAGTGGAAGTCGCCGATCAACGGCACGGCGAGGCCGCGGTCGTGCAGGCGGGCGCGGATCTCGGGCACCGCGGCGGCCGCCTCCTGCGTGTTGACGGTGATGCGCACGAGTTCGCTGCCGGCGAGGAACAGCTCGGCGACCTGCGCGGCGGTCCCCGTGGCGTCGGCGGTGTCGGTGTTGGTCATCGACTGCACGGCGACCGGCTGGCCGCCGCCGATCGTGACGGAGCCGATGCGGACCGGGACGGTCTTCCTGCGCGTGGGCACGCACATGGGGGCGCGCAGGATACCACCGGCGACGGCGATCCCGCCGGGAAGGAGACGGGCCCGAGGTCCGGGGCCACGGAGCCTCCGAGAACACCAGACGTTCTTGCTCCTGTCTGCACGGAGCATGGGAGTTCGTCGTCCTCTCGTGGCGACGGTGGACTGCCGCTTCGACTCCCATGGCGCGCAGCAAGAAGCCGGTCCGACGCACGCCGACGCTGAGCATCTCCTCGACCGCGGCGAGGACCTGGCGGCTGGTTTCGCGAGATTCCTCGCCGGGCGCGGAAGCGGTGGGTGACGGCGCGCGTGCGGCCGGTAGTCTCGCGCCGCGATGCCCGGTTCCGCGATTGCCGATCCGACCCCGGCGCTCTCCTTGTTCGGCGGCGGCCGCGGCAAGGTGCTGCTGTTCTGCTGGCTCGGCTGGGTCTTCGACTTCTACGACCTGATCCTGTTCAGCTTCAGCAAACGCACGATTGCGCGCGACCCGGGGCTCGACGGCGACGTCGCCGTCGCGTGGATCGAGGGCCTGATGCTGCTGTCGACCGCCGCCGGCGGGTTCGCCTGCGGGCGCCTCGCCGACCGGATCGGCCGGCGGCAGGCGATGGTCGTCAGCATCGTGCTGTTCTCGCTGGGGGCGCTGCTGACCGGGCTCGCGAACGGCTTCTGGTCGCTGCTGCTGGCGCGGCTCGTCGCGGGCCTCGGCGTCGGCGGCGAGTGGGGCATCGGCCACGCCGTCGTCGCCGACCACTGGTCGGGGCCCCAGCGCGATCGTGTGCACGGGCTGCTGCAGGCGGGCAGCCCGGTGGCGATGGCGCTCGCGGCCGCGGTCGCTTTCTTCGTGGCGCCGCTGCCCGGCATCGGCTGGCGCGCGGTGTTCCTCGGCTCGGCGGGCCTCGCCGTGCTCGCGCTGTGGGCGCGCGCGGCGCTGCCCGGCCCGGATCGTGCCGTCGTCGGAGCCGCGCCCGCGCCGGCGCGCCTGCTCTGGTCGTCCGCGCACCGCCGCGCCAGCGCCGTGCTGCTGCTGGTGCTGGTGCTGCACATGGCGGGCTTCTGGTGCGTCTACGCGGAACTGCCGGCGGCGCTGATCGTGCACCATGGCGTGGCGCCGGCCGACGTCGGCTGGTTCCAGATCCAGGTCAACGCGGTGCACGTCGCCGCCGACGTGCTGTTCGGCTGGCTCGCCGCTCGTTTCGGCCGCGTGCGCCTGTTCGTGCTGTCCTGTCTCCTGTTCGCGGCCGGCCACGCGCTGGTGCTGGCGCTGCTCGGCGCGGTCACGTCGGCGTTCGGCGCGTTCACGCTCGCGGTCGCCGCGATGGGCCTCGGCGCGGGCACCTGGTCGTGTTTCGGGGCGCTGTTCGGCGCGCACTACCCGGCGGTGCTGCGCGCGACCGCCGCCGCGTCGTTCTACGCGCTGGCGCGCGCCGTGCAGCTGCCGCTGAAGCCCGCACTC
This sequence comes from Planctomycetota bacterium, assembly GCA_016873195.1. Lineage (GTDB taxonomy): Bacteria > Planctomycetota > UBA1135 > UBA1135 > UBA2386 > VGXW01. Next base: position 16,153 of record VGXW01000060.1, read on the forward strand.
GGCGCGCTGTTCGCGGCCACCGGCTCGTTCGCCCCGGCCCTGTGGATCGGCATGGCCTGCGCGCTGGGCTCGGCGGTCGCGGTGCTCTGGCTGCCGCGCGCGGCCGGGAAGGGGCGCGACTCGGCGCCGCCGGTCACCTAGGCTTCCGCCCCGCCATGCCCTGGCAAGCCTGGTTCACCCTCGGCGTCACCGCGCTCGCGTTCCTGTGCCTCGTCAAGGACTGGCTCGCGCCGGCGAACGTCATGCTCGGCGCGGCGGTCCTGCTGCTGCTCGGCGGCGTGATCACGCCGGCCGAGACGTTCGCGGGCTTCGGCAACCCGGCGCCGGTGACGGTGGCCGCGCTCTACGTGCTCGCGCGCGCGACGGAGAAGACGGGGCTGCTGCAGCCGATGCTGGAGCGGCTCATGGGCAGGAAGACCGGGGGGCGCTGGGCGATGGCCAGGCTGCTCGTGCCTTCGGCTGCCGCCTCCTCGTTCCTGAACAACACGCCGATCGTCGCGATGCTGATCCCGCAGGTGACCCGCTGGTGCGAGAAGGCGGGCGAGTCGGCGTCGCGCTACCTGATGCCGCTGTCCTACGCGGTCGTGCTCGGCGGCGTGGTCACCACGATCGGCACGTCGACGAACCTCGTGGTCTCGGGCCTGCTCGAGAACGCGGGCCAGGCGCCGCTCGGCCTGTTCGAGATCACGCCGATCGGCCTGCCCGTCGCGGTCGCCGGCCTGCTCGTGCTCGTGCTGACGGTGCCTTGGCTGCAGCGGGACCGGCGCGCCGTGGGGTCGCAGCTCGTGCACCAGGTGCGCGAGTTCTCGGTCAGCATGAAGGTCGTCGCGGGCGGGCCGCTCGACGGCCTCACCGTCGAGCAGGCCGGCCTGCGCAACCTGCAGGGCGTGTTCCTGGCCGGCATCGAGCGCGACGGCGAACTGCTGGCGCCCGTCGGCCCCGCGCGGCGGCTGCACGGCGGCGACCGGCTCAGCTTCGTCGGCCGCGCCGACCTCGTCGTCGACCTGCAGAGCCGGCGGGGCCTCGAGTCGGCCGAAGCGCCGCACATGTCGGACCTGCAGACGGCCCGGCACCGCTTCTACCAGGCGGTGATCGGCGCCGCCTCGCCGCTGGTCGGCCAGACGCTGAAGGAAGCGAACTTCCGCGCGCGCTACCAGGCCGCGGTGATCGCGATCCACCGTTCGGGCCAGCCCGTGCACGAGAAACTCGGCCAGGTGCGGCTGAAGCTCGGCGACGCGCTGATCCTGCTCGCGGACCCCGGCTTCCGGCAGCGCTGGCGCGACCGCGGCGACTTCCTGATGGTCGCCGGCATGGGGGGCACGCCGCCCGCGATCACGCAGAAGGCCTGGATCGTCGGCCTCGTCGGCATCCTGATCGTCGTCGTCGCGGGGGCCGGCCTGATGCCGATCCTGCAGGCGGCGCTGGTCGGCGCGATCGTGCTGATCGCCTGCGGCGTGCTGACGGCGACCGAGGCGCGCGCGGCGATCGAGATCGACACGCTGCTCGTGATCGCGGCGAGCTTCGCGCTCGGTACCGCGATGGAGAAGTCGGGGCTGGCGGCCGAGGCGGCGCGCCTCGTGATCTCGGCGACCGGCAGCGGCAGCGTGCACCTGACGCTGCTCGGCCTCGTGTTGGCGACGGTGCTGACGACGGAGTTGATCACGAACAATGCGGCCGCGGCGCTGCTGTTCCCGATCGCCTTCGCGAGCGCCGCGCAGCTCGGCGTCGACCCGCGCCCGTTCGCGATGGCGATCGCGGTCGCCGCGTCGAACTCGTTCCTGACGCCGATCGGCTACCAGACCAACACGATGGTCTACGGGCCGGGCGGCTACCGCTTCACGGACTACCTGCGCGTCGGCTCGCCGCTGACGCTGGTCACGGTCGCGACGACGGTGCTCGTCGTGCCCTGGGTCTACGGACTCTAGCGGGGGCGGCGCCGCGCCGGCCGGCGGCGCCCGGCGGCGTGCGCTTTCTTCGCCGCCGCCGGCTGCCTACGCTGGGCCAGCCCTCGCCGGCTCCGAGCCGGCTCCCACTCCGCTGCTCTCGCCCATGCCCGGATCCCACCGCTGGAAGTTGTTCCTGATGATGGTCCTCCAGTTCTTCATCTGGGGGGCCTGGCTGCCGCCGCTGTTCGGGATCATGCCGGGGCTGAAGTTCACCGGCACCGAGCAGGCGTTGATCGGCAGTTGTTTTGCGATCGCGTCGATCGTCGGCATCTTCTTCAGCAACCAGTTCGCCGACCGCAGCTTCGCCGCCGAGAAGTTCCTCGCCGCGAGCCACCTGATCGGCGGGCTCGCCCTGAAAA
>VGXW01000061.1 GCA_016873195.1 Planctomycetota bacterium
CCCCACGGTCCCTGTCCGCGGCAGCCGCGCTCAGCGGGCCGCGAGTTCCACGAGCACGCGCAGCAGTTCGCGCGCGGCGGCGCGCCGGCCGGCCGGGCCGAGGTGGCCGCCGTCGGTCGTGTAGGCCTGGGCGAGGCAGCGGCAGCGGGCGCCGTCCAGCGCGAAGGTCGTCTGCGTGCCGTCGGGCAGCGTCGCTTCGGCGCGCGCAAGGTCGAACAGGGGCCCGGTCCGGTACTCGTCGCGCAACCGTTGGTTCCACGCTTCGCGGGCGCGGTTGTCGGCCTCCTCGCGCGAGCGGCCGAGGAAGCGCTTCAACCTCGCCTTCCACGACGCGCCGAGCGCCGTCAGCGGCACCGTGCAGTGCACGATCGTGGCGCCCGGCAGCTCGGCGCGCAGCGTGGCCACCGCCTCGCGGTAGTTCGAGAACAGCGCCTCGAGGTCGGTGCCGGCCAGCACGTCGACGTAGCAGAGCTTCAGCAGCGCCACGTCGACGCACCCGGGCCCGGCCGCCCGCAGGGCCGCGCCGAAGTCGCGGATCTTGCCCGCGGGATCACCGTTGCTGCCGATCATCGCCTCGGCGAGGCCGGGTCTGCCCTGCAGCGCCTCGGGCCCGCCGGCGACGACCCGCAGCTGGATCGCGGGCAGCTCGCGCTGCACGTCGGCGAGGCCGGCGAGCACGTCCTGGCCGACCGAGCGGTGGGCGAACCAGATGCGTTTGCCGGCGAGGGCCTGCCAGTGCGGCGCGGGCACCTTCGCGAGCGCGGACAGCGAAACGTCGTTCGGGTTCACCATGGTGTCACCGGGCGAAGGACCACCGAGGGCCATCGCGGCCAGCACGAAGGCGGCGCCGACGGCGAGCAGAGCCGCGACGATGGCGGCAAGGCGCGGGATCCTCATGGGCCGGGCATCGGCCGGCGGGTGCTGGCCGGTGCAGGGATCTTGGCACGAGCCGCGCGGCGGGCCAACCGCGCTCTCCGCCGGCCGCGACCCAGCGCGCGCTGGACCCCGCCGGCCCGCCGCTGCACGATGCGCCACCGATGGCCGACCCGCAGCAACCGCCGAGTTCCGGCTCCCCGCGCCCGCTGCGCCTGCGCCCGCTCGGCGAGCGCGTGAACCTGGTCCAGAAGGAGGACTTCGCGAAGGTGCTGCCGCCGGTCGCGGGTTTCCTGCCGTGGTTCGAGGCGCTGCCCGACATCTACGGCAGCAAGGCCTTGAAGCGCGTCGTCGCGGCCGTCGTCGACGCGCGCCAGCACGGCCGCGAGGTCGGCGTCGCGCTCGGCGCGCACGTGCTGAAGGTGGGGCTGTCGCCGCTCCTGATCGACCTGCTGCGGCGCGGGCTGATCACGCACGTGGCGACGAACGGCGCCTCGGCGATCCACGACTGGGAGACCGCCTACCAGGGTGCCACCAGCGAGGACGTCGCCGCGAACCTGCCCGACGGTTCGTTCGGCTTCTGGCGCGAGACGTTCGCCGGCCTGAACGGCGCCGCGGCGCGCGCCGCGGCGCGCGGCGAGGGCCTGGGCCTCGCGATCGGGCGCGCGATCCTCGAAGCCGATCTGCCGCACCGCCACCTGTCGGTGTTCGCCGAAGCGGCGCGCCTGCACGTCCCGGCCACCGTGCACGTCGCGTTCGGCTGCGACATCACGCACATGGACCCCGAACTCGACGGCGCGGCGCTCGGCGCGGCGACGCAGCGCGACTTCTGGACGCTGGCCGACACCGTCGGCCGCCTCGACCGCGGCGTCTGGCTCAACGTCGGCTCGGCGGTGATCATGCCCGAGGTGTTCCTGAAGGCGGTGTCGGTCGCGCGCAACAGGGGCCAGCTCGGCGCCGACTTCCTGACCTGCAACTTCGACATGATCGAGCAGTACCGCGCCGTCACGAACGTCGTGCAGCGGCCGCCGAAGGAGGGCAAGTCGATCCTCGCGATGCACGAGATCGTGCTGCCGCTGCTGCACCAGGCGCTGCTCTGCACCGCAGAGGCGCGCGATTGCCTGCAGGAGCCCCGATGACCACCAACGAGAACCGCCGGCTCGCCGCCGTGCTCGAGGCGCTGCCGGACCCGCGCATCCTGGTGGTCGGCGACCTGATCCTCGACCGCTACGCGGACGGCCGCGCGAGCCGCGTGTCGCCCGAGGCGCCCGTGCTCGTGTTCGAGTTCGCCAGCGACCGCTACCTGCTCGGCGGCGCGTGCAACGTCGCGGCGAACCTGCGTGAACTCGGCGCCCGGTCGAGCGTGCTCGGCGCGGTCGGCGACGACGAGGCCGGCGCGCGGCTGCGGGAACTGCTGCAGACGGCCGGCATCGGGACGCAGGCGCTCGTCGTCGACCGCACCCGGCCGACCACGCGCAAGACGCGCTACGTCGCGAAGACCTTGCAGGTGCTGCGCGTCGACGAGGAGAGCAGGGCGCCGGTCGGCGGCGACGCCGAACGCGGCATGCTCACGGTGCTCGAGCAGCGGCCGTTCCCCTGGCAGAGCGTGCTGCTCAGCGACTACGGCAAGGGCGTGCTGACGCCGCGCGTGATCGCCGCGGCGATCGCGGCGGCGCGCTCGCGCGGCGGCGTCGCCGTCGTCGACCCGAAGGGCAAGGACTACTCGAGCTATCGCGGCGTCGATCTGCTGACCCCCAACCGCGAGGAAGCCGAGGCGGCGACCGGCGTCGCGATCCGGAACAGCGACGACCTGCACCGCGCGGCAGAGCGCCTGCGCGAGATCACCGGCACGAAGACCGCCGTGATCACGCTCGGCAAGGACGGCATCTTCTTCGAGAAGGAGGACGGCACGCACCGCATCATCCCGACCGAAGCGCGCGCGGTGTTCGACGTCACCGGTGCTGGCGACACCGTCGTCGCCATGCTGACCTTCTGCCGCACCTGCGGTGTGTCGCTGGAGGACAGCCTGCGCCTCGCCAACCACGCCGCCGGCATCACCGTCGCCAAACTCGGCACCTGGGCGCCGAGCCGCGCCGAGATCCTCGCGCGCCTGGGCGAGACCACGCCGGCCGCCGCGGGCAAGGTGATCTCGCGCGAGCAGGCCGCCGAGGTCGGCAGCCGCCTGCGCGCCGAGGGCCGGCGCCTCGTGTTCACGAACGGCTGCTTCGACATCCTGCACGCCGGCCACTGCGACTACCTCGCGCGGGCCCGTTCCTACGGCGACGCGCTGATGGTCGGCGTCAACACCGATGCGTCCGTGCAGCGGCAGCAGAAGGGTCCGGGCCGGCCGATCAACGGCCTCGACGACCGTCTGGCGGTGCTCGCCGCGCTGCAGGCCGTCGACTTCGTGGTGCCGTTCGACGAGGACACGCCCGCGGCGCTGATCGAGGCGGTCACGCCGCAGGTGCTCGCGAAGGGCGAGGACTGGCGCGACAAGGGCGTGGTCGGCCGCGACTGGGTCGAGGCGCACGGCGGGCAGGTCGTGCTGGTGCCGCTGGTGCCGGGTCGGTCGACGACCAGCCTCGTCGACAGGATCCGCGGCCAGCAGCCGTAGGAGCACCGTGGTCCTGCCGCACGGCGAGCCGGCGCTGTTCGACCGCGTTATCCTGCGCGTCGTGATCGGCTCGCGCGCCTACGGGCTCGATCGCGAGGACAGCGACACCGACCGCCGCGGCGTCTACCTGCCGCCGGCCGAGCTGCACTGGTCGCTCTACGGCGTGCCCGAGCAGATCGACGACGAGCCGGGCCAGCAGACCTTCTGGGAGCTGCGCAAGTTCCTGGTCATGGGCCTGAAGGCCAACCCGAACGTGCTCGAGAGTCTGTGGTCGCCGCTGGTCGAGTCCGCGACGCCGCTCGGCCGCGAACTGCTGGCGCTGCGCGACCGTTTCCTGTCGCGGCTCGTGTTCCAGACCTACAGCGGATACGTCGCCTCGCAGTTCCGCAAGATCGAGGCCGACCTGCGCCGGCACGGCGCGCCGAAGTGGAAGCACGTGATGCACCTGCTGCGGCTGCTGCACGCGGGGGTGCAGGTGCTGCGCAGTGGCGAGGTGCCCGTGCACGTGGGGCCGCTGCGGGACCGTCTGCTTGCCGTGCGCGGCGGCGCGGTCGCCTGGGCCGACGTCGAGGCCTGGCGCCAGCAACTGCACACCGAGTTCGCCGCGGCGGCCGCCGCCACGCGCCTGCCCGAGCAGCCCGACCACGCCGCGGTCGACGGTTTCCTGCGCCGCGCCCGCCGGCTCGCCCTCGCGGAGCAACTGCCATGAACCCCGCCGACGATCCGCGGCTCCGTGCGGTGGCCGCCGCACACCCGCACCCGCTGCTGTTCGCCGCGCTGAGCGGCGCCCACCTCTACGGTTTCGCCTCGCGCGACTCCGACTTCGACCTGCGCGGCGCGCACGTGCTGCCGCTCGAACTGGTGGTCGGGCTCTTGCGCGGACCGGAGACCATCGAGCGCATGGCGCCCGAGGCGGGCCTCGACCTCGACCTCGTCACGCACGACGTCGCGAAGTTCGTGCGGCTCATGGCCAGGCCGAACGGCTACGTGCTGGAGCAGCTGTTCTCGCCGCTCGTGGTGGCGACCTCGCCCGCGCACGCCGAACTGCGCGAGATCGGCCGCCGCTGCGCGTGCCGCCGCCACGCGGCGCACTACCTCGGTTTCGCGGCGACGCAGTGGGGGCTGTTCCAGAAGCAGTCGCCGCCGCGCATCAAGCCGCTGCTCTACGTCTACCGCGTGCTGCTGACCGGCATCCACCTGCTGCGCACGGGCGAGGTCGAGGCGAACCTCTCGGTGCTCGCGGCGGCGGCGCGCCTGCCGCGCGTCGCCGAACTGATCGCGCGCAAGGAGTCGGGCGCCGAACACGGCGTGCTGGCACCCGAGGACCTCGGGTTGCATGCGGCGGAGTACCTGCGGCTGCGCCGCGAGCTGACAGCGGCGGCCGCCGCCTCGCCGCTGCCGCACGAGGCGACGGCGGGGCCCGCGCTGCACGACTTCCTGCTGCGCGTGCGGCTCGGGCGCGGCTGAGTCCGCGGCGCGGCGCGTGCGAGGCGGCCGCTGGCCGGCGCCGGCGATCTGGTAGCATGGACTCGTGCGCGAGCGCGCCACGACATGATCCACACGGCCCGATTCACGAACTTCAAGCTGCTCCGGGACGTCGAGGTCCCGCTCGGCCGGTTCCGCGTCGTGGTCGGCGCGAACGGCGCGGGCAAGAGCTCGATCCTGGACGGCCTGCACTTCCTGCTGCAACTCGCGGGCGGGCGCAGCGAGGTCGATCGCGCGAGAGCGCTCTTCCAGGGCCCGCGTGATCCGGGTCTGCTCGTCTCGCGCCCCGGCCGATCGGAGTTCAGCCTGTCGGTTGCCGGCGATCGATTCCGGCTGTTCCGGCTCACGGGTCTCCGCCGCGAGGGAGAAGAAGGGTTCCTGTTCAAGCTGTGCTTCCACGGCAACGAGGCGGACAGCGGGCCCGTGGAGTATCCGCTGGGCTCGGACGACCCCTTGCTGGCGGATCTGTACGAGAAGACCGTCGCGCTCCACCTCGCTTCCGTGGTCCGGCTGCGGCTCGATGCCACACAGCTCGCCGCCGACCACTACTCGGAGGAACGCAGCCCCCGCGTGGAGTACGACGGCGCCGGGCTCGCCTCCGTGCTGCAGGAGATGCTCGGGGCGCGCGACGGCCGGTTCGAGGCGATCGAGCGCGACCTCGCGAAGGTGGTCCCCGATGCGCGCCGCATCCGCAGCACCCGGGCGCGCATCGTGCGGCGCGAGAAGGTCCGCATCTCGATCGACGGCCAGGAGTCGTGGTCGGAGCAACGGCGCGAGTACACGGGCTCCGGCTTCGAGGTCGACTGGGGCAAGGTGGGTTGGGTTCCAGCCGGCCATCTGTCCGAAGGGACGCTGCTCGCGTTGGGCGTCGTCACCGTGCTGCACCATCGACCTCCCGCGCTGATCCTGCTCGACGACATCGACAAGGCGCTGCACCCGACGGCGCAGCGCGAACTCGTGGGACTGCTGAAGGCCGTCGCACAGGACCGGCCCGAACTGCAAGTCCTCGCGACCACGCACTCGCCCTACGTCGTCGACGAGATGGCCCCGGAGGACGTGCTCGTGTGCGCGTCCGTCGACGGGCTGAGCAGTTCGGTGAGCCGCCTGTCGGAGCACCCGAAGTGGTTCCAGCAGAGGCCCTACCTGCAGCCGGGCGAGTTCTGGAGTGCCACCGGAGAGAGTTGGGTCGCCGAGGGGCGGGGATGATCGCGCTGGCCCTGGTGGCGGAAGACCCGGCGCACGAGTTCGCCGTGCACCGGGTCACCGACGGATGCCTCTGCGCGATCGACTGGATCGATGCAGAGTTGCTCGTGCACGTCCGCGAATGGCTCGAGTTCGACGGCAGGGGTTGGTTGCCGTGGAAGAAGGTGGCCGAACTCTGCACCGCGAGATTCGGGCGCAACTTCCGCCTCAGCGGTCGGTTCGACGGCAGGCCCGGTGCCGCGGACGCGTTGGCCGTGCGCAAGGTCCTGGCCTACCTCCAGGCTCTCGACCGCAAGCCGGATGTCGTCGTGCTCGCCCGCGACGTCGACGGCACGGAGCGTCGCGCCGGATTCCAGCAGGCGCTGGAGGAACCGCGCGCCGTGCAACGCCCCTTCCAGGTCGTGCTCGCGCTCGCCGAGCCGGAAGTCGAGGCCTGGTTCATCGCGGTCTGGCGCCCCGACAGCGAGGATGCGGCCAGGCGGCACGAACACCTGCGCGGCGAACTCGGGTTCGACCCGGTCACCGGTTCGCACCGGCTGAGCTCCACGTCCGACGGCAAGCGCGACGCCAAGCGCGTGCTGGGCCTGCTGACCACCGGCGGTCGGCCGGCCGAGCAGCTGTTCGCCTCCTGCTCCCTGGACGAACTGCGCTCGGCTGGCGGTGAGAACGGGTTGGCGGCGTTCGTGGACGACCACGGCCGTGCCCTCGCTGCCGCGTGCGGGTGCCGGCCCCCGCTGCCCTGAGCTGGCGCTACTTCTTCGGCGGCACCGGCTGCTTCTGGTCGGGCTTGCCGCCCTTCGGCGCCGGCTTCGGGTCGAGCTTCTCGAGCGCGCGCAGACCCGTCAGCACGCCCGCGGCGTCCGGGTCGCCGACGTCGTGGCGCATCGCCAGGAACACCCCCGGCAGGTCGGCTTCGGTCGGCGTGCTCATCGCCTTCGTCATCTCGACGACCTTGGCCTCGAACGGCGTCGGCTTGTAGCCGGGCGCGGCGCGCAGGCACAGCGCGAGCAGCACGCGGTTGCCCCAGTCCTTCTGCGGCGACGCGGGCGCGCTCGCGAGCAGCCGCGCCATCAGCACGGGCGCGGCACCGACCTCGGTGTTCTTCGGCTGCGGCTTCGCGGCCGGGTCCATGACCAGGAAGTGGTGGTCGAGCGCCTTGGTCAACGCGGCGCGCAGCGGGCCCTTCGGCGAGAAGTCGGTCGCCTTCCAGAACGCCTCCATGGCCGCGGCGCTGGCCGCGAGGAGCTGGTCGATACGTTCCTCCTCGGTCTTCCACTCGCCGGCCTTCGGCCGCTGCGCCAGCAACTGCAGCGCCTCGGGCTTCTTGCCGAGGAAGGCGAGCGCGTCGGCGGCCTCGACCAGCGTGCGCGTGCCGGGCGCCTCCTTCTGCAGTTCGGCGATCAGCGCCGTCGCCGCCGCCGCGTCGCCGGCGAGCGCGTGCGCGCGCAGCAGCAGGATGCGCGCCGCAGGCCGCAGGTCGCCCGTGGCACCGTCGCCCGTGAGCAGCGGGACCGCCTCCGCGGCGCGGCCGCACCGCATGAGCAGCCCCGCGCGCAAGAGCCAGCTGTCCGGCACCTCGAGCTCGGCGTCGTGGTCCTTGGCGACGAGGTCGAGTTCGGCCAGCGCCTCGGGCACGCGATCGAGCCGGCTCAGCACCTGCATGATGCCGACGTGCGCGTGGAACGTGTCGGGCTCCTGCGCGAGCGCCTTGCGAAACGCCTGCTCCGCGGCGGTCAGTTCGGCCACCTGCGCCGAGCCCGGCCTCAGCCCGGCCGCGATCACGAGGCGCGCCCCGCCGACGTGGTCGCAGAGGAAGCGCGACGTGGGGAATCGGCGCAGGCCCGACTCGGCGATCCGGAGGCAGGTCTTCGGCGCGAGTCGCAGGAAGGGGCTGCTCGCCTGCACGTAGTGGTCGGCCGTGAGCCCGACGGTCTGCGCGACCCCCTCGGCGAACTCGGCGAGCTTCTGTTCCGCCTGCTTCAGGTCCTCCTTGCGTTCGTCGCCGACGGCGCGCAACTGCTCGATCTGCTGCGCGAGGTTGCGGGCGAAGCGCCCGAGGTCCTGCGCGGCCGGCGGCCCCTTCTGCTCCTGGGCGCGCAACCACGGGGCCAGCAGCAGCGGGAGGACGGCGAGGACGGCGCGGCGCATCCCGCAGAGGCTGCCGCGCGCCGGCCGGCCTTGCCATGCCCAGGTCGGCCCAGGCCGGCGGGGTGGCCCGGGCCTCGGCGGGGCCGCACCGACCGCGGCGCAACTGCCGTTGCCGCCGGCATCTTCGCGTGGCATCCTTCCTGCCGCCCCTTCCAACCCGCTCGTCCCGGAGGCAGTTTTGGTCGTCGTTCCCAAGCGGCAGCGATCCAAGGACAAGATCCTCACCGACCGCCGCAGCCTCGCCGCGATCCTCGCGGGCCTCCGGGCCAGCGGCAAGGTCGTCGTGCTGACCAACGGCGTGTTCGACCTGCTGCACGTCGGCCACACGCGCTGTCTCGAGGACGCCCGTTCGCGCGGCGATCTGCTCGTCGTCGCGTGCAACACCGACGCCTCGGCCGAGAAGCTGAAGGGCAAGGGGCACCCGATCCTGCCGCTCGAGGAGCGCATGGAGGTGCTCGCGGCGCTCGGCTTCGTCGACTACGTGACCTGCTTCGAGGAGCCGACGGCCGACGGATTGCTCGAGCAGCTGAAGCCGAGCCTCTACGCCAAGGGCACCGACTACTCGGCCAAGACGCTGCCCGAGCGGGAGACGCTGAAGCGGCTCGACACGAAGCCGATCTTCGCCGGCGACAAGAAGGGCCACTCGACGACGAAGCTGATCCAGAGGATCAAGAAGCGCAAGTTCGACTGATCCGGCCGTGCGGCGGCGCTGCCACGGGCGGCAGCCGCGCGCCGTCAAGCCGGGACCGCGGCGTGGCCGATCGCGGCCGTGGATGGGCACCGCCACCGCGGCACCACCTCGCGCCGACTACACGCCGATCCCGCTCGCCGGGCTCGTCGCCGCAGCGCCCGTGCCGTTCCCGCTCTACCTCTGCACGGCGGACCGGACCTGGGTGCTCTACCACCCGGCGGGCGCGGCGCTCGACGAGGGGCACCTCGGGCGGCTGCAGGCCGAGGGCATCGCGCAGCTGTTCATCCGCGACGTCGACCGCGGCGCCTACTTCGGCCGCGTCGAGGCCTCGCTCGATCGCGTGCTGCTCGAGCGCGGCGTGCCGCTGGAACGGCGCGCCGACGTGCTGCAGGGCGTCGCAGTGCGCGTCGCCGAGGACCTGCTGCGCGCGCCGCCCGACCGCGCGGCGCTGCAACGCGCGCAGCGCGTGATGCTCGCGACCAGCGGGCTCCTGCTGCGCGAGGAGCGCGGCTTCGCGGCGATCCGCCGCGTGATGGGCGCCGGCCAGGGGCTGGCGACCCACAGCGTCACGGTCGGCTTCCTGGCGATGGGGCTCGCGCGCTTCGTGCTCGGCGGCGACGGCAACGCGCTCCTGCTCGCGGGCCTCGCCGGGCTCCTGCACGACGTCGGCAAGGTGGGCCACGAGGGCCGCGAGCGCGATCCCGAGCACACCGACCGCGGCGCCGACTACCTGCGCGGGCTCGGCGTGCAGGCGCCGGTCGTCGACGCGGCGCGCTGCCACCACGAACGCTGGGACGGCTCGGGCTACCCGCGGGGGCTCCGCGGCGAGCGCATCCCCGAACTGGCGCGGCTCGTCGGCCTCGCCAACACCTTCGACAAGGTCTACGCGGGGCAGCAGCCGCGCGTCGGTGTGTTCGACGCGCTGCGCATCCTCGCGCAGGCCTACCGCGGCTGCTTCGACGACCGGCTCGCGCAGGGCTTCGTGCGGCTGTTCCGGTGAGCGGCGGTCACTCGGGCACGCCGAACGCGCGCCAGTAGAGGTCGGCTCCCTCACCGCGCAGGCGCGCGGGGTCGCCGTAGCCGTAGAGGCAGGCCACCGTGGCGAGCCCCAGCGCCTTGGCCGCGCGCAGGTCCTGCACGCCGTCGCCGGCCATCGTGCCGCCCGGGCCCGTCCAGCCGAGCCGTTGCAGCGCGAGCGCGAGCGGCGCGGGATCGGGCTTGCGCCGGGCCAGCGTGTCGCCGCCGACGACCACGCGCAGGAGCCCGTCGAGACCGAGGTGCCGCACGATCGCGACGGCGAAGCGTTCGGCCTTGTTGGTCACCACCGCGAGGCCGTGGCCGCGCGCGGCGAGGGCCGCGAGGTGCTCGGCGACGCCGGGGTAGGCGCGCACCGAGGCCGTGCACTGGACTTCGTGGTGCTCGACGTAGACCGCGAACGACGCCTCGACCGCGGCCGCCGCGGCGGCGGGGTCGGCCGGCAGCGCCTCGTGCAGCGCGCGGCGCAGCAGCGTGCGCGCGCCGTCGCCGACGAACGTGCGCACGGTCGCCAGCGGCGCGGGCGGCAGGCCGTGGACCCGCCGCACGTGGTTGGTGGTCGCGGCGATGTCGGCCAGCGTGTCGGCGAGCGTGCCGTCGAGGTCGAACAGGCAGGGCGCTGGGTGCACGCCCGGAGGGTCGCGCGCGCCGGCCGCGCTGGCAAGGGCGAGGTGGGCGGGGGTGCCGGGTCGCCACCGCGGCGCCGGCCGCGCGGCTCCGCTATACTCCCCGCCCCGCATGGTGCCCGCCCGGTCCTCCTGTTCCCTGTTCCTGTTGTGCTGCCTCGGTGCCTGCTCGACGGCCCGGGACTGGCGCGAACTGAAGTCGGCGCCGATGACGCTCGGCCAGTGCTACGACGGGGTCGTCTACGTCGCCACCAACGGCGGGTTCGCCGCCGACCACGCCAGCTGCGACCGCGGCAACGGGGTCTTCCAGTCGCGCTGGCGCCCGCGGCAGATCGGGCTCGGCCGGCCTGGACGCTACCGGCTGCGCGCCGAGGTGCTCGTCGACGAGGGTTCGGCCGCGGCGGGTTGGCCGATCCGCTACGTGGTCGAGCAGCAGAAGGTCAAGGACCTGCGCCGGTCGATGGAGCCGACCGAGGAGGACTGGTCGGCCGACTACCAGGACCGCGAGGCGGAGACGATCTTCGGCGAGAAGCTCGCGCGGCGGCTGTCGCCGAAGGTCTGATGCCTGGCACAGAGGCGCCGGTGCCACCGGCCCGAAGTGCCCGGCGCCGCAGGCGTCCTGGTTTCTTCGGGTCGACGGCTCGCGACCGCCGATCCTGACTCTCCAGTCCCTCTGGCATGGCCGAACTCTCCGTCCTGATCGTCAACTACATGACCTGGAACGAGTGCGTGCTCGCACTGCGTTCGCTGCGTCACTACGGCCCGACGCGACCGGACGGCGCGCCGATGCCCTACGAGGCGATCGTGGTCGACAACCTGTCGCCGAACCGCACGCCCGACGGCGTCGCGGCGGTCGAACGGGAACTGCAGGCGATCCGCGAGCAGCAGCGCGATCCAGAGGCGGGGCGGCTGATCCTGCACGGCGAGAACGGGGGCTACAGCAAGGGCATGAACCTCGCCTACGCGCACGCGCGCGGGCGCTGGATCCTCGTCAGCAACCCCGACCTGCTGTTCACGCCGGGGCTGATCCAGAAGCTGCAGCGGCACCTCGAGAACGACCCGCGGGCGGGCATCGTCGTGCCGAAGGGCTTCTGGGACACCGACTTCATGGGCCGGCTGCCGCCGAACACGCTGCCGACGATCGCCGACGCGGTGATCACCACGCTCGGCGAGTTCTCGCGCACGCTGAGCCGCTGGCACGCGCGGCGGCTGTGCCGTTCGTGGCTCCGCGTGTGGCTCGCCGAGCGGCCGGTCGCGCTGCCGATGATGTCGGGCTGCCTGTTCCTCGTCGAGCGTCGGTTCTTCGACGCGATCGGCCGGTTCGACGAAAAATTCCCGCTCTACTACGAGGACAGCGACCTGTCGGTCGCGATCCGCCGGGCCGGCCGCACGGTCACGCAGGTGCCCGACGCGCACCTCGTGCACTTCGTGAACCGCTCGGGCATGAGCGACCCGGAGACGATGTGGAAGCGCCACGACCAGAGCCGGGAGCTCTACTACCGCAAGTGGTACGGCCGGTTCGGCGCGGCGCTGCTGCGCTGGTCGCGGTGGCTGCTGTCGTCGCCGCGGCTGCGCCGCTGGAAGAAGGCGCCGCCGCACGGGCCGATGGTCGACCTCGGGGCCTCGGCGCAGAAGCCCGTGATCGTGCTGCCGAAGCGCTGCGAACGGTTCCTGCTGCTGATGTCGCTCGACGCGCGCTTCTACCTGTCGGGCGGCGTGTTCGGCAGCGGCGATCGCTGGACGCCGAGCGACGTGATGTTCGCGAACTTCGGCTGCACGACGTTCTACTACAAGGCCTACGACCTCACGGGCGGGCGCCTGCAGGAGATCGGCCAGTGGAAGTTCCGCTGCCTGTCGCACCTCGGCGTGCCGGTGCCGCAGGCCGAGGCGCAGGCGGCGGCGGGCGCGGGCAGCGGGGGTGGCGCATGACGGCGCCGGTGCTGTCGGTCGTGGTGCTGAACTGGAACACCCGGGAACTGCTGCTCGCGTGCCTGCGCGCGCTGTGCGCCGAGACGCCGCGGCACCCGCGCGAGGTGATCGTCGTCGACAACGGCAGCCAGGACGGCAGCGCCGACGCGGTGGCCGCGGCCTTTCCGCTGGTGCGCCTGCTGCGCAACGCCGAGAACCGGCTCTACGCCGCGGGCAACAACCAGGGCGCGGCGGCGGCGCGCGGCGAGTACCTGTGCACGCTGAACAGCGACACCGAGGTGCGGTCCGGCGCGCTCGACCGGCTGGTCGACTTCCTGCGCGAGCACCCCGACTACGGCGCCTGCGCGCCGCAGCTGGTCGACCCCGACGGCAGCGTGCAGCGCGCCTGCCAGCGGTTCCCGACGTTCGGTTCGGCGCTGTGCTTCGACTCGTGGTGGGGGACGTGGTGGCCCGGCAGCGCGATCCAGCGCCGCTACCTGATGGCGGACTTCGACCACCTGGAGTCGCGCGACGTCGAGCAGCCGCCGGGCGCGGTGTTCGTGATGCGCGCCGCGGAGTGGCGCGCCTGCGGCGGCCTCGACGAGCAGCTGAGCCTGTTCTACAACGACGTCGACCTGAGCCGGCGGCTGTGGCGGAAGGGGCGCAGGATCCGCTACGTCGCCGACGCCGTGGTCATGCACCACCGCGGCGCGAGCACCAGGAACTTCGCGAAGATGCTCGTGCTCTGGCACCGGAACCGCCTCGCCTACTTCGGCAAACACCACGGCCGGTGCGGGCGGCTGTGGATCCGCCTGTGCGTGTGGCTGCGCATCCGGGAGGAGCGGCGCAGGATCGTGGCCCGCCACCCGCACGATCCGGCGGCGCAGCGCGCGGAGCGCGAGTACCTCGACCGGGCCGCCGCGGAGCTGTGGTCGTCGTGAAGGTCGTCTTCGTCACCTCGAACTACCCGCCCGAGGTCTGGGCCGGCACCGAGCAGGTCGTCGCGGCGCTCGCGCGCGAACTGCGTGGGCTCGGGGTCGAGCTCGCGGTGATCACCTCGAGCGACGTGGTGCACGCGGGGCAGGACCTCGTGCGGCAGCAGTTCGAGGGCGTGCCGGTGTTGCGGCTGCCGAAGAAGCTCGACGAGTGGGACCACCAGGGCTTCGTGCGGCCGCGGCTGCTCGGCCTGCTGCGCGGCCAACTCGCGGACCTGCGCCCGGACGTCGTGCACGTGCACTCGTTCGCCGCGCTCGGTGCCGGCGTGCTCGGCACCTGCCGCGACCTCGCGCTGCCGACCGTGCTGACGTTCCACGACCTGTGGGTCACCTGCCCGCGCTACTTCCGGCTGCCGCCGGCGGGCATCACCTGCCCGCAGGGCGCCGACCGAGGCCCGTGCGTGGGCTGCGTCGACCGCGCGCTGCAGCAGGGGCCGGCGGCGGTGGCGCGGGCGCTGCAGGCGCGCGACGCGGCGCTGCGCGCGGAGGTCGCGCTGGCGGCGGTCTGCACCGCGCCGAGCCGCGCCGCGGCGGCCGCCGTGCGCGAGGGCCTGCCGCACCTTGGGCCGATCGACGTCGTGCCGCACGGGCTCTTGCGGCCGGTGCCCGAAGGACACCGCGCCGCGCCGCCGCGGCCCGGCGAGACGCTGCGCATCGGCACGTTCGGCAGCCTGGTCGCCGCGAAGGGCGTGCTGGAGCTCGTCGCGGCCGTCGCCGGGCTGCCGGGCGAACTGCACCTCGCGGGGGCGTTCCTCGACCCCGCGTTCGGCGAGCAGGTCCGCGCGCTCGCGGCGGCCCAGGGCACCAGGCTCGTCGAACACGGCCGCTACACGCCGGCCGGCCCGCACCCGGCGCGCGGGCTGCACCTCGCGGTGTTCCCGTCGAAGTGCCAGGAGACCTACGGCCTCGTCGTCGACGAGGCGCTCGCGCACCGGGTGCCGGCCGTGGTCTCGGACCAGGGGGCGCTGGCCGAACGCGGCGCGACGCCGGGCGTGGTCGTGACGCCGCTGCCCCGGCTGGCGGCTACGCTGCGCGGGCTCGCCAGCGCCCCGGCGGACCTCGCGGCGCTGCGCGCGGTGATCCCCGCGTCGTTGCCGACGATCGCCGCGTCGGCGGCCCGCCATCTCGCCCACTACACCCGGATCGCCCACACGCCATGAAGCACCACTTCTGCCCGCTGCTGCCGCGCGACCCGCTGCGCGGCCCCGTGCTCGTGCTCGCCGCGCATCCCGACGACGAGGTGATCGGCGCCGGCGGCATGCTCGCGTGGCATGCGGCCCGGGGACAACCGGTCACCGTCGTGCACGCGACCGACGGCGCGCGCGGCGATCCGGCGGCGCGCGCGGGCGACATCCGCGCGGTGCGGCGGGCCGAGGGCAAGCAGGCGCTGCGGCGGCTCGGCATCGGCGAGCCGCAGCACTGGGACTTCCCGGACGGCGAACTGCCCGAGCACCACGTCGAACTGCTGGCGCGCCTGCTGGTGCTGTTCGCGGCGGTGCGGCCAGAGACGCTCTACGCGCCGTGGTTCGGCGAGGCGCACCGCGACCACCTCGCGGTCGCGCACGCGACGGCGGCGGCCGCCGCCACGTTGCCCGGCGACTGCCGCTGCCTCTGCTACGGCGTCAACCACGTCGTGCCGACCGGCGTGCTGTTCGACATCACCGACACCTACCCGGCGAAGTACCACGCGCTGCAGGCCTACCCGAGCCAGAACGCCTACGTCGACCTGCCGGGCATGAGCGAGCACCGCGACCGCGCCGCGACCGTCAACCTCGACGTGCCCGGCGTGCTCTACGGCGAGATGTTCGCCGACCTGCGTCCCGCCGACCTCGCGCCGGCGCGCGACCTCGCGACCGCGCTGCAGCGCCTGCTGCTGAAGGAGCCGTGATGGCAGAACCCACCGTTTCGCTGGTGATCTCGGTCTGGAACCGCGTCGGCGACCTGCGCGACAACCTGCGCGCGATCGCGGCGCAGACCCGCCGGGCCGACGAGGTGATCGTCGTCGACAACTGCAGCACGGACGGCACGCCCGAGATGGTGCTCGCCGAGTTCCCGTGGGTGCACCTGATCCGCATGCCGCACTCGGGCTACGGCGCGTGCGAGACGTTCAACCTGGGTTTCGCCAGCGCACGCGGCGAGTTCGTCGGCATCCTCGACGACGACGTCGTGCTGCCGCCGACGTTCGTCGCGCAGATGCTGGCGAAGTTCGCGACCGAGCCGGCGGACACGGCGATCCTGTCGCCGAAGGTGGTCGAGCCCGAGATGCCCGACTGGTACAAGGACTCGCCGCGGGTCAACCAGGAGCGCTACCTGCCGACGTTCCGCGGCTGCGGCTCGATGGCGCGCGCCGAACCGCTGCGCAAGGCGAACTGGTACGACATCCGCTTCTTCATCTTCGGCAACGAGCGCGACCTGACGACGCGGCTGCTGAACCTCGGCTACCGCGTCAAGATGTTCCCGCAGGTCGAGGTGTTCCACAAAGCGCCGTTCGGCATGCGGCACGGCAAACGCAGCCTCTACTACCACGTCCGCAACTTCTGGCTCTACGCGTTCAAGTACCTGCCGTGGTCGCAGGTGCTGGCGTTCCCGTTCGTGTTCCTGAAGAAGAAGCTCGGCGGCAAGCGGCAGGGCCAGGGCGGCGAGGTCGCCGACGCGGTCGGCACCATCGGCCTGTTCGACAACATCAAGGCCGTGAAGTGGGGCTACTGGATCTGCCTGAAGGCCACGCTGGCCGCGCTCGGCAGCCTGCGCTACTGCCTGCGGCACCGGCAGGTCTGCCGCCACCCCGACTTCGAGCCGCCGCTGCGCTAGGCGGGCGTCCGGCGGCGCGGATTCCGCGGAATGGGCCGGCCAGGGCCGGGCGATCCGTCGCCTTGGTGGGCGGCAGGAGCCGGTTCCGCCGGTTCGCGCCGCCGGCGCACACGCTGCAGGACCCGTACGGGTCGTGCGGTGGGTGCGTCGGGACGAGAGATGTGCAAGGGAGGGTGATCGCCCGACGGGAGGCGGTCACCCGTTTTCTCGTACGGCTGGGTCGTGCGGCCCGCGGTCGCGCCCGCTGCACCCGGGCGGGGAATCCGCTGGAGCACCGCGGCTTGGGCCCTAGGATCCGCCCGGGCGTGGTCAGCGCGATCGTCGTGAACTGGAACGGCCGGGCCTACCTGCCCGAGTGCCTCGAGGCCCTGCTGGCCCAGGAGCCGCCTCCGTCCGAGGTGCTGGTGGTCGACAACCACAGCGACGACGGCTCGCGCGAACTCGTCGCGGAGCGGTTCCCGCAGGTGCGCGTGATCGACACCGGGACGAACGCCGGGCCCTGCCGCGCGCGCAACGTCGGCGTCGCGGCGGCGCGCGACGACCTGTGCCTGCTGCTCGACAACGACGTCGTGCTGCTGCCCGGCGCGCTCGCGGCGCTGCTCGCGTGCCGCGCGACCGGACCGCGCCCGGCGGTGGTGCAGGCGCGCTCGCTGTGCGGCGACGACCCCGGCGTCGTGCACTACGACGGCGGCGACCTGCACTTCCTCGGCATCCTGTCGCTGCACAACTGGTACCGGCCGCTCGCCCGCGCGACCCTGCCCGAGGGACCGATCGGCGCCGCGATCGCGCTGTGCCTGCTCGTCGACAAGGCCGTCTACGCGCAGGCCGGCGGGTTCGACGAGAACCTGTTCATCCTGTACGAGGACAACGAGTTCTCCTACAAGGTCCGCATGCGCGGCCACACGATCCGGCTGTGCGCCGCGGCGCGCTGTCTGCACCGCGGCGGCACCGCGGGCCTGTCGGTGCGCGGCGAGGCGGCGGCCTACCCGGCGGCCCGCACGTTCCTGCACAGCCGCAACCGCTGGTACGTGCTGCTGACCTGCATGCGCTGGCGCACGCTGTTGCTGACCCTGCCCGCCCAACTCGTCTACGGCGTCGTCTACGCGCTGTTCGGCTGGGGCAGCGGCCACTTCGGCGGCTGGTGGCGCGGCAAGTGGGAACTGCTGCGGCTGCTGCCGGCCGCGCTGCGCGCGCGGCGGCGGGCGCAGCAGGGGGGCACGGTGGCCGACCGCGACCTGCTGGTGGCCGCGCCGCTGACGCTGAACCCGGGGCTCGCCGAGCGCGGCGCCAGGGCGGCGCTGCGGCGCGCGCTCGACCGGTTCTTCGCCGGCTACTGGCGGATCGTGCGGAGGCTCTGTGGCTGAGCCGGCCGTCGCCGTGCTGCTGCTGAACTGGCGCCGCGCCGAACTCACGCGGCAGTGCCTCGCCGACCTGCTCGCTTCGACCGACCTGCCGCTGCACGTGCTGCTGATCGACAACGGCTCGGGCGACGGTTCGGTGGACCTGCTGCAGCGCGCGGCCGCCGAGTCCGGCGCCGCGCCCGGCCCGCACCGCGTCGACGTGCTCGCGCTGGCCGAGAACCAGGGCTTCGCGGGCGGCATGAACCGCGGCATCGCCTGGGCGGCGCAGCGCGGGCTCTCGTGGGTGCTGGTCGCGAACAACGACCTGCGCGTGCCGCCGGGGTCGCTGGCGCCGCTGGTCGAACTGCTCGCGAACGATCCGCGCGTCGCCGCCGTCGGGCCGACCGTCGTGTTTGCCGACGGCAGGGTCTGGGCCGAGGGCGGGCGCCTTCGTTTCGGGCCGAACGCACTGCGACTGTGCCGCCACGGCCGCCGGCCGCGCGCGCGCGACCGCGGGCCGGAGCTCGTCGAGTTCCTGCCGTGCGCGTGCGTGCTGTTCCGCACCGCGGACCTGCAGGCCGCCGGCGGCTTCGACGAGGACTACTTCATGTACTGGGAGGACGTCGACCTCT
>VGXW01000062.1 GCA_016873195.1 Planctomycetota bacterium
CGCCGGCGTCGGCGCGGAACGTCTGCGGCGCGCAGGCCGCGAAGGCAAGCACGAGCGGGAGCGACCAGGTCGGCGAGATACGCATGCCGTCAGCATCGCCGAATCGCCGCGGGCGCGCCACTGGGCGGGAGGGCGGGGCCAGGGCGGGGCCTGCCTGGAGCGCTGCCGCGTCCGTGGCGCGTGGCCGCCTGGAGCCGGAGCCGGCGGCAGCCCTTCCGGGCATACTCGGGGCCGCTGCGCGTAGTCGCGTGCCGCACGCTGCGACGTCGGTCCGGACCACCACGGCGTGGCCGGCCGAAGTGTCCGACGCCGACACGGCCCCGACCTCGCCGGCCACCTTCCCGGTTCCACTGCACATCCCATGCGCTCCCTCCTGCTGCCGCTCCCCCTCCTGCTCACGAGTTGCGTCCTGCTGACCTGCACCCTGCCGACCTACGAGGCCCGCCGCACGGTCGACCTGCGACTCCCCGCCGCGGAGCTCGCGCGCTTCGTCTGCACGAGCCACAACGGCACGATCTCGGTCACCGGCGACCCGGCCATCGTCGAGGTCGAGGTGCGCGCCGAACTCTCGGTGCGCGGCTGGTCGCAGGGCGAAGCCGACGACAACCTGAACCTGATGAGCGTCGGGCACGAACGCCAGGGCGGCACGCTGCGCGTGTTCGGCCACTACCCACAGGGCGCGCTGGACAACCTGTCGCCGTCGTTCGCCTTCACGGTCCGGCTGCCGCGGCAGGTCGCCCTCGAACTCGAGTCGCACAATGGCGACCTCGTCGTGCGCGGCACGGCCGGCGACCAGCGCTGCACCACGCACAATGGCGGCATCGATGCGCAGGCAGACGGGCGCCGGCTCGGGTTCCTGACGCACAACGGTCGCATCGGCGTCGACGTCACGACGGCGGGGCCGGTCGACGGGACCTTCGAATCGCACAATGGCGAAGTCGACGTGGCCTTCGGGCCCGCGGCCAGCGCGACGTTGACGGCCGGCACGCACAACGGCGGAATCAGCGCCGGCGAGCGCCTGCGCGACGTGCGTCTCGACAGGAGCACCCTGCGGGCGAGGATCGGCGACGGCGAGGGCAGGGTCGCGATCACGACGCACAACGGCGACGTGCGCGTTCGCTGACGCCGCGCGATCGGTGGTCGGCAGCCGGGGCCCGGGCCGCTATCCTGCCCGCCCCCGATGATCACGCTGACCGGCATCCACAAGCGCCACGGCCACCAGGTCCTGTTCGTCGACGCCTCGCTGCAGCTGAATCCCGGCGAGAAGGTCGGCCTGACCGGGCCCAACGGTGCCGGCAAGTCGACGGTGTTCCGCCTGATCGTCGGCGAGGAGAAGCCCGACGAAGGCGAGGTCGCGCTGCCCAGGCGTCTGACGGTCGGCTACTTCCGCCAGGACGTGGGCGAGATGGCGGGCCGGCCCGTGCTCGACGAGGCGATCGCCGGCAGCGGCAGGCTCGGCGCCTTGCACCACGAGATCGAGCAGCTGCAGCGCGACATGGCGGACCCAGCCAAGGCCGGCGACATGGACGCGATCCTCGCGCGCTACGGCGAGATCCAGGGCGAGTACCAGGACCTCGGCGGCTACGAACTCGAGGCGCGCGCGAAGGAGGTGCTGCACGGACTGGGCTTCACCGACGACCAGATCGCCGGCGACGTCGGCGCCCTGTCGGGCGGCTGGAAGATGCGCGTCGGCATGGCCAACGTGCTGCTCGGCAACTTCGACGTGCTGCTGCTCGACGAACCGACCAACCACCTCGACATCGAGTCGATCCTGTGGCTCGAGCAGTTCCTGCAGCAGACGAAGGCCGCGGTGCTGATGACGTGCCACGACCGCGACTTCATGAACCGGCTCGTCGACCGCATCGTCGACATCGACGACGGCGAGTTCGTCTCCTACACCGGCGACTACGACTTCATGGAGCGCGAGCAGCAGAACCGCTTCGCGCAGAAGGAGGCCACGTTCGCGCGGCAGGAGGCGATGATCGCGAAGATGCAGCGGTTCATCGACCGCTTCGGCACGCACGTCGCCAAGGCCGCCGCGGCGCAGAGCCGGCAGAAGAAGATCGACAAGATCGAGCGCCTCGACCCGCCCAGGAAGCGGGAGATCGTGCCGTTCGCGTTCAAGCGGCCGCCGCGCTCGGGCGACGACGTCGTGACGCTGCGCGGCGTGCACAAGGCCTATGGACCACGCGCGGTCTACCGGGGCCTCGACTTCGAGATCAAACGCGGCGAGCGCTGGTGCGTGATGGGCCAGAACGGTTCGGGCAAGACGACGCTGCTGAAGATGGTCGCGGGCCACCTGCAGCCCGACGCGGGCACGGTCAAGCTCGGCAGCGTCAAGCTCGGCTACTTCGCGCAGCAGGCGCTCGACCTGCTCGATCCGGAGTTGACCGTCTACGAGCAGGTCGACAAGCAGTTCCACCTCGAGTCGACGGGCACCAAGCGCAACCTGCTCGGCGCGTTCCAGTTCTCGGGCGACGACCACGACAAGCGTGTCGCCGTGCTCAGCGGCGGCGAGAAGTCGCGGCTGGTGCTGGCGCTGATGCTGTTCGACCCGCCGAACTTCCTGGTGCTCGACGAGCCGACCAATCACCTCGACCTGGCGACCAAGGAGATGCTCGTGCAGACGCTGCGGGACTTCGACGGCACGATGCTGTTCGTCAGCCACGACCGCGGCTTCCTGCGCGGGCTCGCGACCAAGGTGCTGGACGTCAGCGCCTGCGCGGCGGGGCGGCCGCCGCACGTGTATCCGGGCAGCTACGTGGAGTGGGTCGAGCGCACCGGCATGGAGGCGCCGGGCGTGCACCGCTGAGGGGGCCGGCGGCTCGGCGAGCGGCACGCGGACCGCGGCGTGGGCACGGCACAGACCGAGCCGGGCGTCGGACAGGCGCGCCACACCGCGTTCGCCGAGGTCGGCGCGCAGCGCCCCCCGCTCGATCAGCACCTCGCGCAGCTCGGGGGTTTGCGCGTATAGAAGCGCCGCGTGATCTCCCCCACCGCCCGCCTCGGCACGCTGAGCGGCTTCGCCGCCGTGCTGCTGTGGAGCACGACGTTCGCGCTGGCGCGCAGCCTGTCGGAACGGGTCGGCGCGGTGACCGGCGGTGCCGCGGTCTACCTGATCGGCGGCCTGTTCTGCGCGATCCGGCTCGCCGCCTCGCCGCGGCCGATCGCGCGCCTCGTGCAGCTGCCGCGCCGCTACCTGTTCGGCTGCGGCGCCCTGTTCGTCGCCTACACCGCCGCGCTCTACCTCGCGCTCGGGCTCGCGCAGGACCGCCAGCAGTTGCTCGAAGTGGCGCTCGTGAACTACCTCTGGCCCGCGTTGACGATCCTGTTCTCGCTGCCGCTGCTGCACAAGCGCGCGAGCTGGTGGCTGTTGCCGGGCACGCTGCTCGGACTCGGCGGCCTCGTGCTCGTGCTGACGCCGGGCAGCGGATTCTCGCTGGCGGCGCTGCGCGAACACCTGGCGGGCAATCCGGCCGCGCCCGCGCTGGCGCTGTTCGCGGCGGTGACCTGGGCCTTGTTCTCGAACCTCGCGCGGAAGTGGTCGGCGCCCGGCTCCGGCGGCGCCGTGGAGTGGTTCGTGCCCGCGACCGGCCTCGTGCTGCTGGCGATGCGGCCGGCCGTGGACGAGCCGACCGGATGGAGCCTCGCCGCCGCGGTGGAAGCCACCGCGCTGGCCGCGATCTCGGCGCTCGCGAACGTGCTGTGGGACCACGCCGTGCGGCGCGGCGACCTCGTGCTGGTCGCGGCGGCGTCCTACTTCACGCCGCTGTTGTCGACGGCGGCGAGCTGCGTCTACCTCGCCGTGGCGCCTGCACCGCAGCTGTGGGTCGGCTGCGTGCTGCTGGTCGTCGGTTCGCTGGTGTCGTGGCGGTCGGTGCGCGAGCCGGCTCCGGCGTGACGGCAGTCGCGGCAGTGGGCCGCACCGCCCGCCGGACCCGGATCAGTCGAGTCCGAACCCGAGCCGGCGCAGTTCGTCCGCCAGCGTGCGCCGCGCCCCCAGGTACTCGCTGTCGGCGCCCCACGCGGCTGCCATGCGCTCGGTCCAGCCCTTCGTCGCGCTGACCGGCCGGCCGCGGTAGCCGCCGCGCTCCGCGTTCGTGCGGGCGGCCCAGGCGCGCAAGCTCGCGTCGGCGCCGTCGAGTGCGGCGGCCGCAGCCGCCGCGTCGTAGCGGTCCCAGTGCAGCACGCCCGACAGCGGCATGCGGCCGCGCGGCACCGGATCGTCGGCCGGCGCGCCGACCGTCATGCCGAACACCACGTAGGCGTGGTCCGGCAGGCCCAGCAACTGCGCGAGCTCGACCGGGTGGTTGCGCGCGGCGCCGATCATGCAGGCGCCGAGCCCTTCGGCTTCGGCCGCGAGCTGCAGGTTCTGGCCCAGCAGCGCCGCGTCGACCGTCGCCTGCAGGAACAGCTCGAGGCTCTGCGCCTGCACCGAAGCACCGTGCCGGCCGCAGGCCAGCGCGATCTTGTGCAGGTCGGCGCAGACGGCGAGGAAGACCGGCGCGTCGCGAACGTGCTGCTGGTCCGAGCACAGGCGCGCGCACCGATCCTTCACGGCCGGCTCGCGCACGGCGACCACCGCGTAGGCCTGGATCAGGCTCGACGTCGACGCGTGGCGCGCCGCGTCGACGAGCCGTTCGAGCTGTGCTGCGGGCACCGGATCGGGCCGGTAGCTGCGCCGGCTCCGGTGGCGGAACATCTGCGCGACCGTGCTCCACGGCTCGCCGTGCAGCGCGCAGCGCGCCGAGCGCAGGTCCTCGGGCTCGTCGAGGTCGGCCACCACCCACGGGTTCGCGGACCGCAGCGCGCGCAGCTGCGGCCGGTTGGCGCGCACGACGTCGCGCAGCGTCACGGCGGGAGCGGCGATCCCGTCGAAGACCGCGCGCGCCATCGCCACCGGGTGGCCCCGCCGGCCGCGGAACTCCGGCACCGCGACGGTGCAGCCGGGCCGGTCGAGCAGGGCGACCAGGGCCAGCACCGTCTCCGCGCCGACCAGCGCGTGGTCGACGGGGAACACGGTGACCTTCGCGACCGCGGGCCCGAGCGCCGCGCGCGCGGCGCGCAGGCTGTCGGCCATCTCGCCGCCGGCCGGCACCACGATCCGGCGCGCCGCCAGCGCCGGCGGCAGCGGCGCGGCGCCCTCGCGGCGCACGACGATCACCTCGTCGATGCCCGCGTCGCCGCACGCCGCGGCGACCCGTTCGACGGCCGTCGTGCCGCCGAGATCGAGCAGCGCCTTGTCGGCGCCCATGCGCCTGCCGAGCCCGGCCGCCGGCACGATCGCGACCGTGGTCATGGCTCAGCGCGCGCGGATCTCGCTCAGCGTGACCAGCGACTCGACCTTGTAGTGGCGGCGGAACGCGTCGGCGTCCGGATCCTCGCGGTCGGCGATCGCCATCACCACGACCGGCACCGCGCCGGCCTCGAGCACCGCCTCGATGGCCTTCAGCGCCGAGCCGCCGGTCGTGACCGTGTCTTCGATGATCGCCACCTTCTGGCCCTTCTCGAGGTCGCCCTCGATGCGCGAGCCGGTGCCGTGGCCCTTCGCCTCCTTGCGCACGAGGAACGCCGCGAGGTTCTGGCCGGTCTCGTGCGACAGCGCCGCGACCGCGCTCGCGATCGGATCGGCGCCGAGCGTGAGGCCGCCGACCGCGGTGATCTCGGGGTAGCGCCCGAGCTTCTCGAGCAGCAGCTTGCCGATCAGCCACAGCCCCTCGGGGTGCAGCGTGACCTTCTTGCCGTTGATGTAGAAGTCCGAACGTTTGCCCGAGGCCAGCACGATGTCGATGCCGTCCTTGTAGGCGCGTTCGCGGATCAGCTGGAGCAGGCGGTGTTTGGCCGCCGCCGGTTCGAACCTGGTAGTCACGCCGCGCAGGGATACCGCCGTTGCCAGGGCAAGTCCAAGGCACGGCCGGGAGCGGCGTTGCTTTGCTATGCAAAGCGAATAGCATGGCGGCATGATCGCGACCGACCCGACCCCCGCCGACCGCTCGCTGCTCGCCACCCTCGACCGCGTGCTGCGCGGCAACTTCACGCGCCGGGAGGCGCTCGCGACGGGACGGATCGACCTGCCGGTCGGCCGCCTGATCGGCCTGTGCCTGCTGCTCGGGGCGATCTACGGCATCTGCCTCGGCAGCTACTCGGCGTTCAACGGCACCGGCCACGCGTGGCTGCAGACGCTCGCGAGCGCGCTGAAGGTGCCGCTGCTGTTCGTGCTGACGCTGCTGGTGTCGTTCCCGTCGCTGTACGTGTTCGCGGCGCTGCAGCGCCTGCCGCTCGACTTCCGCAACACGCTGAAGCTGATGCTGCTCGCCGTGCTCGTCGACCTGACGGTGATCGCGAGCCTCGGGCCGGTGTTCGCGTTCTTCGCCGCGAGTTCGACGAGCTACGCGTTCCTGCTGCTGCTGAACGTCGCGATCTTCGCGCTCGGCGGCGTGCTCGGGCTCGCGGTGCTGCGGCGCGCCACGCGCGACGTGTTCACGCCGGTTCCGCCGGGCAAGGCGCTCGAGCCCGCCGCGCCGGTGGAGCCCGGTGCCACGCCGCCGGTCCTGCCGCCCGCGCTGTCGCTGCCAGCTCCGTCGTCGCGGACAGCCCACCAGGCCGCCGACCAGGCGCGGCGGCTGCTCGCGGCCTGGTGCGTCGTCTACGGCGTCGTCGGCGCGCAGATGGGCTGGCTCCTGCGGCCGTTCCTCGGCAACCCGGGCGCGCCGTTCGAGTGGTTCCGCGCGCGCGAGGACAACTTCCTGGTCGCGGTGCTGCGCACGATCGGCAACCTGTTCGGCCGATGAACTTCGCGACCGACGAGAACCTGCTGCGCGGCGGCGCCGACGTCACGCCGTCGGCGCGCGCCTGCCTCGGCGTCGGCGCCGCGGGCTGCGCGCTGGCGGGGCTCGGGCTCGGCGCGGCGGCCGGCGACGTGCGCACGGCGCTCTTCGCGGCGATCAAGGTGCCGCTGCTGATCGCCTTCGTCGCCGGCCTGTGCCTGCCGAGTTTCTTCGTCGTCAACACGGTGCTCGGCCTGCGCGACGACTTCCGCGCCGCCTGCCGCGGCCTGCTCGCCGCGCAGGCGACGCTCGGCATCGCGCTGGGCGCGCAGGCGCCGATGCTCGTGTTCCTCGGCGCGAGCGTGCTCGACCCCTACCTGCTGACTCTGTGCGACGCCGTGCAGTTCGGCGCCGCGACGTGGGCCGCGCAGCGCGTGCTGGCGCGCCACTACGCGCCACTGCTCGCACGCGACGCACGCCACCGCCACGCGCTGCGCGGCTGGCTGGTGCTGTTCGCGTTCACGGGCGTGCAGGTCGCCTGGGTGCTGCGGCCGTTCCGCGGCACCGAGGGTTTCCCGGTGCAGTTCCTGAGGCCGGAGGCCTTCGAGCAGAACGCCTACGTCGTGCTGCTCGATCACTGCCTGCGCCTGCTGCGCTGACCAGCGGCCCGTGGGGACGGGACTTCCGCCGCGACGACCCGCGGCGCGCCGGCCGGATTCCGCGCTGCTGCCGCGGCGGCTGCACGGCTACGATCCCGCCCCGCGCGGGGCAGGACCCGGCGCGGAGCACCCATGAGCGAACCCACGCGCGCCGAGGCCCCCCGCAGGCCGTCCCCCGCCCAGCCGGCGCCCCGCACGCTCGACCAGGAACTGCGCACGGTCGCCGACTTCGCCGCCGCGGAACTCGCCGTGCGCGACGGCTGCGACAGCGCGCGCCTGGTCGTGCTCGCCGGCCAGGACCCGGCGGCCGCGCTGGCCGCGGCGCGGCAGGGCATCGCCGACGGGCGCGGCCCCGTGCCGCTGCGCCCCCACCGCGCGCCGTGGCGCACGCTCGTCGTGATCCCGACCTACAACGAGCAGGAGAACCTGGCGGCGATCGTGCGCGCGATCCACTGCTTCCTGGATTGCGACGTGCTGGTCGTCGACGACGGTTCGCCGGACGGCACCGGCGCGATCGCCGACCGGCTCGCCGCGGCCGACGACCGCGTGCACGTGCTGCACCGGCAGGGCAAGCAGGGGCTCGGCACGGCCTACATCGCCGGCTTCCGTTTCGCGATGGAACGCGGCTACCAGCGCGTCTGCGAGATGGACGCCGACTTCAGCCACGCGCCGTGGGACCTGCCGCGCGTCGTGATGGCCTCCGCCGACCACGAACTCGTGATCGGCAGCCGCTACGTGAAGGGCGGCTGCACCGTCGGCTGGGACTGGAAGCGGCGCATGCTGTCGCGCGGCGCCAATCTCTATGCGCGCCTGTGGCTCGCCTCGGGCGTCCGCGACAACACGGCCGGCTTCCGCTGCTTCCACACCGACGCGCTGCGGCGACTGGACCTCGGCGCGGTCGCCGCGCAGGGCTACGCGTTCCAGATCGAGATGGCGTTCCGCATGGTGCGCGCCGGCTTCCGCGTGCGCGAGGTGCCGATCCACTTCGTCGACCGCCGCGTCGGCAAGTCGAAGATGGACGGCCGCATCGCGCGCGAGGCGCTGCTGCTCGTGCCGAAACTGCGCGGCAAGGTGGCGCGCTCCGCCCGCTGACCGGCCCCGGGCAACCCGCTGGGAACCTCAGCCCTCGGTCGCGGCGATGCGGTCCAGCTCGATGTCCTTCAGCATCTGCTCGGTGACGTCGCCCGTCGGATAGAGGCCCTCGAAGCAGGCCTTGCAGAACTCGAGTTCGCGATTGCCGGCCGTGCGCACCGCGTCGACCATCTCGTCGATCGTCTGGTAGAGAACGGAATCGGCGCCCAGTTCGGCGGCGATCTGCTCGCTGGTGCGTCCGCGCGCGACGAACTCGCGCTTGGTCGACATGTCGATGCCGTAGAGGCACGGATACATGAGCGGCGGCGAGTAGCTCGCGAGATACACCTTCCGGGCGCCCATCTGCCGCGCGATCTTCACCATCTGCCGGCTCGTGTTGCCGCGCACGATCGAGTCGTCGAGCACGATCACGTCCTTGCCCTCGAACTCGGCGCGGATCGGATTGAGCTTGGCGCGGATCGAGTCCCGGCGCGCCTTGTCGTTGGGCATGATGAACGTGCGGCCGACGTAGCGGTTCTTGACGAACCCTTCGCGGCACGGCAGGCCGAGCTCCTCGGCCATGGTCTGCGCGGCAGTGCGCGCCGACTCGGGCACCGGGATCACGACGTCGGCGGACAATCCCGTCCGGCGGAACGCGCGGCCCAGCCGCCGGCCGAGTTCCATGCGCGCCTCGTAGACCGACGTGCCGTCCAGGAACGTGTCGGGGCGCGCGAAGTAGATGAACTCGAAGATGCACGGCCGGTGCGGCCGGTCGCCCACCTGCACGAAGTGCGGCACGTGGTCCTCGCCGATCCACAGCATCTCGCCGGCCCGCAGATTGCGCACGACCTCGTAGCCCGCCACATCGAGCACGACCGACTCGCTGGCGACGGCATACCAGGCGCCTGCCGGCGTCGCCTTGCGGCCGAAGATGATCGGCTTGATGCCGTAGGGGTCGCGGAACGCGTACAGGCCCTGGCTCGTGATGCCGACGACCGAGTAGGCGCCCTTCACGCGCGTGAACACCTCGTGCACGGCGGTCTCGACGTCGCCGACGGTGATCGGGTCGGCGGCGCGCCGCATCAACGCGTCGGCGAAGACGTACAGCACGACCTCGAGGTCGCAGTTGCTGCCCAGGTGGATGTTGCGCTGGCCGAAGTAGGTGCGCTTCAGCTCGTGGAAGTTCGTGACGTTGCCGTTGTGGGCCATCGCCGTGCCGACCGGGTAGTCGAGCCAGAACGGCTGCACGTCGGTGTCCTCGCCGAGCCCGACCGTCGGGTAGCGCACGTGGCCGACCGCGAGCGGCCCGCGCAGGCGCTGCAGGTGCTTGTCCTGGAACACCTCGCGCACGAGCCCGAGGCCCTTCTTGGCCTGGAAGCGGTCCTTGAACGCGACGACGCCCGCGGCGTCCTGGCCGCGGTGCTGGATGGCCAGCAGGCCGTTGAGCACGTCGTGGATCGCGTCCGCGCCGGCGGGACCGAAGATCGAGATGAAGCCGCACATGAGGGGGCGCGAGCTTACCATCCGGGCCCCGATGGCGAACCTCTGCAACCTCGACGGTGTGATCGTGCCCGAGGCCGAAGCGCGCATCTCCGTGCTCGACCGCGGCTTCCTGTTCGGCGACTCCGTCTACGAAGTGGTCCGGACGGCCGGCGACGTGCCGTTCGCGTGGCCCGAACACTTCGCGCGCCTGCGCGCCTCGGCCGCCGCGCTGCGGTTCGACCTCGATCTCGACGACGGCCCGCTCGCGCGGCGCATCGCCGCGACCCTCACGGCCGCCGGACACGGCGACAGCTACGTGCGGATCGTCGTCACGCGCGGCACGGGTTCGGCGCCGAACATCGACCTCGCCTGCGCGACCGGCCGGCCGTGCTGGGCCATCCTGGTGCGCCCGCTCGCGTCGATCTCGGGCAAACCGACGAAGCTCGCGGTGATCGACCGGCTGCGCAACGACCGCCGCGCGCTCGACCCGGCGACCAAGAGCGGCAACTACCTGAACAGCGTGCTCGGCCTCGCCGAAGCCAGGGCCGCGGGCGCCACCGACTGCGTCATGCTCAATGCCCAGGGTTTCGTCACCGAGGCCTCGACCGCGAACGTCTTCGCGCTCGTGGACGGCGCGTGGTGCACGCCGCCGCTGCACGCCGGCATCCTCGCGGGCGTCACGCGCCGCCTGCTGATCGACTTCCTGCGCGATTCCGGCGACGACGTGGTCGAGCGGGATCTCACCGTCGACGACCTGCGCGCCGCCGACGAGATCTTCCTGTCGAGTTCCCTGCGCGACGTGGCGCCGGTGACGCACCTGGACGGCCGCGCGCTGCACGACGGCAAGTCAGGCCCCCGGTCACTGCAACTGCTGCAGCGCTTCGTCGCACATGCGGCGCAACTCGTGACCGCACGTTACGCGCCGCAGTGGCGGACCCTGCTCGCCGCGCACAGTTGACTGACGCGGCGCGCGGCGCCACTTGCCCGATTCCGTACGGGGGCTCAATAGAAACCGCCGCAGCGGCGTCCGACTGCGTGGTTTCGCCGGTTGCCGGTCGCCGCGTCGCGGCGGTGGGACATCAGGCCAGCACGTCGGCGAGGATCGTCTGGATCCTCTCGAGCGCGGCGCGGTACTTCGCCTTGGCCTGTTCGGACGACTTGACTGCCGCGACGATGCCTTCGATCGTGCCGTCGAACGTCGTGAAGGCGGCCGCGCGCGGGCGGCCCGGGCCACGCTTGCCCTTCACTGGCTTCCCGGCCTTCGCCTTGCCGGCCTTCGCCTTGGCTGCCTTGCCCTCGCCGCGCTTGGCCGACTTGACGATGCCGAGCAGCGCCTGCGCACGCCCGTACATGATCGGGTAGATCTTCAGCCTCTTCTTGCCGGCGGCCTCCGCGATGTCCGCGTAGCTCGCGGCGCGGTTGCCCTTCAGGCACTCGACGATGAAGTCCATCGCCTCACTGCTCTTCTTTGCTGCCATCAGTTTTCCTCGGGAGTCGTTGTGTGGCGGGAATGTCCGCCACGTGGTATCGGGCCGGATTCTCGGCCCAGCTCTGCCGCGCCGCAAGCGGGCATCCGGAAATTGCGGCCGTCGCTCCAGTCGAAGTCAGCGCGGCGCCGGAATGTCCCAGCCCTCGCCCGGCGCCAGCAGCAGCGACCGCTGCGGCTGCATGGCCTTCTGCAGTTGATACAGGTCGCGCAGTGAAATCCTCTGCACACCCGGAGCGCCGCTGCAGAGGAAGGCGTCGTCGAGCACGACCAGACCCGGAGCGACCCTGCGCACGATCTCGAGCAGCGCCGGATTGCGCGGCGAGGCGACCATCGCGTCGACCGGTTCGGTGCCCACCTCGGCGGGCTGCAGGGTGGGCCCCACCCACATGAGCCGTGGGCCGTTGGGGACGCTCATGCGGTAACTGCACGACCACGGGACCTTGCCGTCCTTCGTCTTGCTGCCCAGCGCGTGCAGCGACACCCCTGCCGGCGGTCCGAAGGTCGTGCCGGGCTCCACCAGCGGCATGTCGGCCATTTGCACGACGGGCAGGTGGAAGGCGATGTGCGTCAGCACGGCCCGCGGCGGCTTGTTCGTCATCATGCGCAGCAGCAACTGGTCGTTCCGGAACGTGATGTCGAGCGGCCGCGTCAACACGCAGAACTCGGTCCGGCCCCAGAGGTTCTCGGCCAGGTCGGACCCCGCCAGGTCGACGCCGAATCCGCCGGTCGGCGTGCCGACGAGCCAGCCGCCCATCGGCACCCGGAACAGGCGCACGGTGCCGTTCGGGATCGGCTCGGCCGCCGCCGCGGAGACCGCCGTCAGGCGTCCGGCCCACCAATGGGGCAGGCCGCGCGCCTGCATGCCGGCGACCTCGCGCAGCATCCGGCGGTGGATGCGCTGGTGCAGCGCGACGAAGTCGACGCGCGGGAAGCGCTCGCAGTGCCCGTCGATCTCCTCGAGCACGGCGAAGCGCTGGAGGCCGCCGGCCTCCTCCGGCGCGCGCGCGCCGTCGTGCACGGCCGGCCCCGTCTTCAGCAACCGCGCCGTCAGGTCCTCCCAGTCACCGACGGGTTGCTGCGGCGCGACCGCGGGTTTGGGCGGGAACTGCGGGACCTTGCCCTGCAGCGCCCCCTGGTCGGCGACCAGCATGATGCTGCCGAGCAGCCCCGGATCGACGACGGGGCCGACGCCGAACGTCCAGCCGATTCGCGTCTGCGGCATCGGGTCGGTGCTCTCGTCGAAGTCGTCGACGACGATCTGCAGGTCGAGCACGGTGCCGGCCTCCGCCTTGCGTCCCGCCGGCAGGATCTCTTCCCAGGCGAGACGCGCCTCGTAGGTGGTCAGGCCGTGTTCGAGGTCGTGCAGCACGACCACGCGCCCCTGGGCCGCGTCGAGCACGCGCGCGGTGCCGCGCAACCGGTCCCATTGCACGACCTCGCGCGCGGGCTCGTCGGCCAGCCAGAACTCGCGATCCTCGGCCCGGCCGGGGTCGGGGCCGTTGCTGCGCGTATTGCGGTCCGGATCGAAGGTCAGCACCACCGAATCGGCGACCGGGACCTCCGACAGCTGCAGCGTCTCCGCGTCGAGCGCGCGGTGCCATTCGTCCTTGACGGCGAAGGCGACGTAGAGGAACTGCGGATCCCAGAGCAGGAAGGCGACCGCGCTCGCGTCCTTCGGCCCGTTCCAGGCGCCGGTCGCGGTGCCGGAGATCTGGCGCTGGTCGTCGAGGCGCAGGGCCGGCAGTTCCGGCCAGTCGGACAGCGTGCCGTCGACCGCGATCTCGGTCTCGCCGCGCGGCAGCACGACGGCCTGGGGCAGCAGCATGGGCGCGCGCACCGGTGCCTTGGCGGGATCCTGGGCGCAGAGGCCCAGCGCCAGGACGAAGGGGGGCAGGAGTTTCACGAGGACACGATCCTCCGCAACGACAGGTAGTTCAGGACGGCGTTCGCGGTCGTCGAACCGAGCAGGCCGAAGCCGCAGTGCATCAGCAGGCCGAGCGCGGTCGCGTGCAGGGCCGCGACCGGCAGCCACAGCCAGCCCGCAGTGGTCGTAGTCAGCAGAACGTAGGCGGCAACCGATCCCACGAGCCCGAGGGCATCCTGGGCGGCGAGGCGGAAGAACACCTCCTCGGCGATCGCGCCGCCGACCACCAGCGCGAACTGCGGCGCCTCGGCGATCGACGCGAACATGCCGCGGACCTTCGCCTCGATGCCGCGCAGGCGGGCCGAGCGCCGCGAAGCCACCGCGGCGAGACCGGCGCCGGCGAGGCCGACGGCGAGGCCCGCGGCCGCCGCGAGCGGCGCGCCGTGGGCGCCGATCGCCCGCTCGGGCAGGATGCCGAGCCGGTCGCGCGACCACAACCACAGCAGGCCGCCCGCGAGCAATGCGGCGTAGAGGCAGCCGCCGACTGCCGTCGCCGCGCGCGGGTCGGGCGCGGGATCCTCGGCCTCCCGGGTCATTGCGCGAGCCACCGGGTGCGCGGCCAGGGACCCAGTACGGCGACCGGCCGACCGAGGAACGCGCTCGCCGGCACGCTGTCGAAGTGGCGGCTGTCGCGGCTGTCGAGGGCGTTGTCGCCGAGCAGGAACCAGCAGCCGGGAGCCACGAACCGCGGCCAGGAGCCCGGCGTGCCGGGCAGGCTGGCGTTCCTGTCACGCTGCGCGTGGAGGTCGCGGAACACGGCGAGCGCCGACAGCCGCAGTTCGCGCGCGCCGAGCGCGCCGACGTGGACGTGCACGCGCGGCTCGCGTGGCCAGGCCGGTGGCCCCCCGCCAGGATTCCACGCGGGGCCGCGCGCCACGCAGACCAGCGCGTCGGCCCGGCCGTCGACGGCCAGGAACATGCGGTCGTCGAGGTGGCCGAACTCCACGCGGTGGGCGCCGCCGCCGCACGGCGGCAGGTTCGCCGTCGCCACGTCCGCGCCATTGCGCCACAGGGCGACCTCGCCGGTCGCCGGCCGCCAGTGGAAGGTCAACGCCTCGCCGAGGTCGTCGACCGTGCAGAGCAGGGCCTCGGGCAGCTGCGCGACGGCGAGGTCCATGCCGCAATCGCGCACGCCGAGGCCGTCGCGCGCCCGGCCCCGCAGGCCGGTCGCCGGCACGAAGGTCGTGTCCACCGCGCGCGCCGTGCCCAGGAAACCGGCCGGGGTCACGCGCCCGGACGGATCGTCGCGCCGCTGCCGCAGCACGTCTTCGCGGAACAGCGCGCGGGCCGTGCCGGCGTCGACCCCGAGCGCCGGCAACGCGAGCGCGGCGCCCTCGCCGCGGGCAGCGCCGAGTTCGAGCAGCGCGGCCTGCTCGGGATCGGTGCCCGGCGCCGCGGCCCACAGCGCGCGCAGCGGGCGCGATCCGAGCGGGTCCTTGCGTTCGCGTTCCACCTGCTGCCGGTCGGGCCCCAGCCACACGTCCCCGTCGCGGATGTCGATCCAGCAGGCCTCGACGTCGTCGCCGCGCGCGGCGATGCGCTTCACGAGCTGTTGCCGGCCGTCGTGCGGGTGCGCCACGACGACCAGGTCGTGGCGCCGCCGCGACGAAGCGTCCGCGAGCTTGTCGACGAGCACCACGTCGCCGTCGGCCTCGTCGCCGTGCAGGGTCGGTTCCATGCTGCCCGAGGGCACGGGGTACTTGTCCGCGACCCCGCGCCGCAGCGCCTGGAAGACCAGCACCGCGATGCCGGCGACCACCAGCGCGTCGCGGAGCACCAGGCGGGCACGAGGATCGAACTTGGGCAAGGCAGGGTCCGGCGGGGCGCCGTTCGGGCGCCGCCGCACCGGCCGATCATGCAGGCGCCGGACCCCTGCCGAAAGCCGTGTCCGGGCAACTTGGGCCGGACCATGGCATGATCCCGCTACTCCCGCGGACCCGCGGGATCTACGAACCATGACCCGCATCGCGGAACTGATCCACGACTGGAACCTCACCGGCGGCCGGTTCCGGCCCGTCGGCTCGCTGCAGTTCGACGACGAGACCCTGCGCGACGGGCTGCAGTCGCCTGCGGCCAGCGACCCGACCCTCGACCAGAAGATCGAACTCGTCGAGTTGATGGACCGCATCGGCATCCACACGGCGAACCTCGGCCTGCCGGGCGCCGGCGGCCGGCCGCGCGAGGACATCCTGCGGCTCGCGCAGCACATTGCCTCCCGCAAGCTGCGCATCGGTGCGAACGTCGCCTGCCGGACCGTCGTCAGCGACATCGAGCCGGTCGTCGACATGAGCCAGAAGGCCGGCATCCCGATCGAGGTCTGCGCGTTCATCGGCAGCAGCTACATCCGCCAGTACGCCGAGGACTGGACGCTGGACCGCATGCTGCAGAACACGCAGGAGGCGCTGTCGTTCGCGCAGAAGCACTCGCTGCCGGTCATGTACGTGACCGAGGACACGACGCGAGCGCGGCCGAAGACGCTCGAGACGCTCTACACGGCGGCGATCGAACTCGGGGCGCGGCGCCTCTGCGTCTGCGACACGGTCGGGCACGCAACGCCGCACGGCGCGCGCGCGGTGCTGAGGTTCGTGCGCAAGATCGCCGACCGGCACGATCCGACGATCGGCATCGACTGGCACGGCCACCGCGACCGCGGGCTCGCGCTCGTCAACAGCCTCGCCGCCGTCGAGGCCGGGGCCACCCGCATCCATGGCACGGCGCTCGGCGTCGGCGAGCGCACGGGCAACACGCCGATGGACCTGCTGCTGGTCAACTGCCGCCTCGAGGGCTGGATCGACAACGACCTGAAGGACCTGCCCCGCTACATCCAGACGGCGGCGAAGGCCCTCGACCTGCGGATCCCGCACAACTACCCCGTGCTCGGGCACGACGCGTTCGAGACCGGGACGGGCGTGCACGCCGCGGCGGTGATCAAGGCGTTCCGCAAGGGCGACATCGAACTGGCCGACTCCGTCTACTCGGGCGTGCCAGCGCACCTGGTCGGGCTCGAGCAGCGCATCGCGGTCGGTCCGATGGCGGGCAAGTCCAACGCGGCCTTCGTGCTCGAACGACTCGGCATCGAGCCGACCGAGGATCGCGTGCTGCGCGTGCTGAACGCGGGCAAGACCAGCAAGCGCCTG
Source organism: Planctomycetota bacterium (assembly GCA_016873195.1). GTDB lineage: Bacteria > Planctomycetota > UBA1135 > UBA1135 > UBA2386 > VGXW01. Next base: position 16,530 of record VGXW01000062.1, read on the forward strand.
CTGACCGACGAGCAGGTGCGCGAGATCGCGACGCAGTAGGCGGTATCGCTGGCGGATCCGGTTCGTCCAGGAACGGGATCAAGTCCGCGGCGGACCCGGTCGATCCCGGGGCAGCACCTTGGGTCGCACCCTGGGAGGACAGATGGACCAGATCCTGGACATGAGCGTCGTGGAAGAGCTGCTGTCGTTCTCGGACGACGGGGACCCCGAGCTGCTGCTCGACCTCATCCGGATGTTCCTCGACGACGGCCCCACGAAGGTCCGGGCCGTGACCGAGGGTCTGATCGCCGGCGATTTCGACAAGATGGAGCGGGCAGCCCATTCCCTGAAGGGCTCGTCGGGCAATCTCGGCGCCCGGCTGTTGCAGGAGACCTGCGAATCGATGCAGGTCGCGGCGCGCAAGCACGAACTCCAGGAGAGCCGGCGGCTCGCAGCGGAACTGGTCGCCAACTACGCCCGTGCCGAGCAGGCCTTGCGCGAGGTGCAGGGCAGCTACACCAGCTGAACCGCCTGCCGGCGGCGACCACCTCACGCGCCGGCTTCGGCCGACTTCGCGGCCTTCGGACCGATCGCGTCCCGGCGGCGGCGGTTGCCGCGCATCGCCTGCAGTTCGACCTTCCGCACCGAGGAGCTCTCGGGGGTCTCGGCCGTGGCGCTCAGGCGGACCACCTCAGCCGCGGGCTCGAGCAACCAGTCTGCCGGCTTGCCGCGAAACACGCAGCGGTGGCACTTGTGGAAGAAGTTCCGCTGGCGGGCCATGCAGACCTCGGCCCCGATCCGGTGGGTGATCAGAGGCGCAACGGGGCCTTCGACAGAGGGGCAGGTTCGATTGCAGGAACTCATCTGCGGTGCAGGCGCGCCGGCAGGAAGCGGCGCGGAGGTCGAAGCGTAGGCTCCCCGGCGGGCAGGTCAACCGAGGGGTCGCTCCAGGGCCCGATCCCACAGTTCGCGGCAAGCGGCCACGGCCGCCGGAGCGACGTGGCTCGAGCGCGACAGTTCGAAGCAGACAGGTCCTCTGTAAGATTCTTGCGACAAGGCTCTTATGGCCCCTCCGAAGTCGACGTCCCCGGTGCCGGGCAGCCGGTGCTCGTGTTCCCCGATCTTCATGTCCTCGAGGTGGACCTGCGCCAGAGAGGCAACGAGCGGGGGGATCGACGCGATCGGGTCGCCTTCCCACACGGCGTAAAGGTGCCCCACGTCGAGCGTCAGGGCCGGGGCTGCGGCGCCCAGCATCTGGTGCAGCTTCCGCCACGCGCCGACCGTCTCGACGGCCATGCCGGGCTCGGGCTCGAGGGACGGGACCAGGCCCTCGGCCCGGATCCGTGCGCAGGCCGCGGCGACGCCTTCCACGAGCCGGTCCTGGCTGTCGGGCCCGGGCTGCCGGTCGATGCCCGACCAGAACGAGACCACCTCGGCACCCAGCCTCGCGCCCATCGCCGCCACCCGGCCGTAGAAGTCGAGCCGCCGCTGCCGCGCGGCCGGCTCGCGCGTCATCAGCGTAGGTTCGTGCTTCTGCCGCGGATCGAGCAGGAAGCGCGCGCCGGTCTCCATCACGGGCCGGAGTCCCAGGTCGCGGAGCCGCCGTGCGACCTCGTCGAGTTCGGCCTCCGTCGTGGTCGCCGGGTCGAGGTGGCAGTGGTCCGGGGTGATCGCGACCGCCTGGTAGCCGTGGTCGGCGGGG
>VGXW01000063.1 GCA_016873195.1 Planctomycetota bacterium
AAAAAGCTGAAGGTCGCCGTCGGGGAACCGAACATCAGGATCGTGACCGCCGTGGGAAGGTCGACGAGCTGGAGGCAACCCGGGGCGCCGCCGACAGGGATGCCCGGGTTGACCTGGATCAGGCTGATCAGCTGCGCCGAGATGCCGGTCGCCGGGACGTTGCTCGTCGTGTAGGTGATCGTCCTGCCGATGACCGGCGTGGCCGAGGCCGACAGGGCAAGGGGCAACGTCTCGGGCGAGAAGGTCGAGAACGACGGCAGCGAAGCCGACACGTCCATGCTGCCCAGGTTGACGGTCGAGAAGCCCGAGCCCGGCGTCCAGCCGGTGAGCGCCACGATGCTCGGCAGCGTGACCGCGCCGAAGGTGTAGTTCACCGTACCGGAGGTGAGGTCGAACTCGAGCTGCATGTTCACCGTGCCGCCCAACGCATACGTGGGGACGTTCACCCACGTGACGTAGGCCTTGTTGTTGACCGTGTCGACCTGGGCGAACACGTTGTTCACGTTCGTCGCCCCGTCCGGCAGCAGGTCGCACCAGAGCGGGCAGTAGCGCGCCGGGTTGGTGAACAGCTCGGCCGCGGTCGGCGAGTAGTCGGCCAGCGCGTTGGGCTGGGTCCAGATGTAGCCGTTCGAACAGATCGACAGCGAGGTGGTCGAACCGCCCGGGTAGTTGAACGCCGAGGGCAGCGCCAGCGTGCCGATCGAGTCGTCGGTGAGCGCGAGGCCGGGGACCGTGTGCACGAACGCCGTCGGCGTGCCGGGGATCATCGTGTAGCCGCTGCCGTTCGGGACCAGCAGGATTGAGGTGTTGGCGAGGTCGAACGTGCCGAACAGTTCGTACCAGGTGGCGGAGCGGGCGTAGCAGCCTGCGCCGTACGACGTGTTGGTGGCGAGAGTGCCGCCGCCCGCGGGGACGTAGATGACCTCGTCGACGCCGACGTAGTCCGAGTTGTTGCCCGCGGGCCCACCGTTGGTGGGATTGTAGTGGAAGGCGAAGCGGCCCGGCGTGGGGCCACTCAGGCCACTGATGGTCGCCGTGAACAGCGTCCACGTGTTCGGATAGCCGGTCGTCGTGAGGCCGGGGTTCACCTGCACGAGGATGTTCGTGAAGTCGGCCGGGAGAATCGAGCCGGTCGTGTTGTAGACCAGGTCCAGGCTGTCTGGATAGACGGGGCTGGTGACGGTGCGCGTATAGAAGCTGATCGAGTCCCCGTTGTTGAACGTGAAGAGCGGCGAGATCAGGTAGTTGCTGATGTTGTTCGCGCCGGTGGCCGAGTTGTAGTTCGCGAACGCATAGGTCGTGCCGGTGTAGGCGGGGAACACCTGACCATCGTTGCGGACTTGCCAGTTCGGATTGGTGCCCGGGCCGCCAGCGCTGTTGTTCACGGATGTCCAGGCGGCCGGAATCGGGGCGACGCCAACGGGGGTCGGGCCCGGCTCCCACCCTTCGAAGTACTGAGCCCGGGCCAGCCCGGCGAGAGAAACGATCGATGCCAGCAGAAAGGAAACGCGCATTGGTTGCTCCTGAAACGGGACAGGGAAGCGAAACGAGTCGGGCGAACCTGAAGCGTCGAGTTTCCTTGCCTCAGGCCAACACGTTCGGATGGAGCCGGAAACCAGCCCATCGCCAAGAGTGGACTTTCGCACTTTCCTGGCGACCAGAGCCAGCGCTGGGTGATGGCTCGCACGGCTGATCCGTTCAATCCGAGGCGCCTGATGCGGGCTTCTTCCGCGCACATTTCAATTCCGCGACCTGGTTCGTGCACAACTTGGTCGAGAGCTCGATCCAGCGGTCTACCAGTTCCCGCAGGCGCTCGTAGTTGAGGAGTTGCTGCTTGACGAGTGGTACCGCTGCGCGAGTGACGAAGCGCGAGCTGCTCTTGCCCCTGCGCGTGTAGCTGATCTGGTAATAGGGCCCGTGCTTCTGGGGAGGGTCCGCTTTGCAGCGACAGCCCGGTTTGCCGCACACGTTGTATTGCTGTGAGAGGCTGCCCGGTTGTAGCGGGCCGAGCTTCAAGAGCTCGCGTTTGATGGCGTCGATCTTCAGCTCGAGCGATTGATCTTCGGAATTCATGGAGCGAGGCATGTTACCCCAGGCCCGCTAGCACTAGGAAGCTAGCGGTCTCTCGTCCGCACTTGGCGGTGTGCTATGGCCATCGACTCCTCCCTCTGCTCCTCGCATCTCTCCTTCTCCAGCGCCCGGAGGACGGCTTGAGCTCCGCGCTCGCCACCTTCATGAGCTGGCTCTCCGCCGGCGCCGCGGCCTTCACTCGACCTTCCTTCACCCTCTTCGTCGAGCTGGTCTGCTCTTGGGTGCTTTGCCCCGGCCGCCGAACCGTCACCAACATGCTCTCGATGCTCGCGCCGCGACCACGACGTGCGCACGATGCCTACCATCGCTTCCTTCGCGCCGGGGCCTGGGACCTGACCCAGCTCTGGTTCTTCTTGGTCACCAAGCTGGTCGGCGCGCTCGTTCCCGACGGCCCTCTCTGCCTCGATCTAGACGACACCCTGTTCCACAAGACCGGCCGCAAGATCGACGGCGCAGGCGTCTTCCGCGATGCCGTCCGCTCGACTGGCAAACGCGTCGCCTATGCCCTCGGGCTCAACCTCGTCGTCCTCACCCTCCGGATCCAGCCACCCTGGGGTGGCGAGCCCCTCGGTCTCCCGATCGGCGTGCGCCTGCACCGCAAGAAGAGCCTCACCACCCTCGACTTGGCCGAGCAACTCATCCGGCAGGTCGCCGACTGGCTCCCCACCCGCTCCTTCGAGCTCTGCTGCGATGGTGCCTATGCCACCCTCGTCGGCCGTGAGCTTCCGCGCACCAGGGTCACCTCGCGCATCCGACGTGACGCCGCGATCTACGATCTCCCACACTCCCGCAGGCAGGGCCAACGAGGCCGACCCGCCATGAAGGGCAAGCGCTTGCCCACGCCGGAAGTGCTCGCCAAGAAGACCAAGCACGGGTGGCGTCGCGTCCAGGTGAACATGCGCGGCCGCCTCGTCGAGCGCCTGGTCTTGACCCGCGACGTTCTCTGGTACCAGGTCAGCAAGGCCAAGACCATCCGACTCGTGGTGGTTCGGGATCCCGAGGACAACGAGCACGATGACTTCTTCATCACCACCGCCCTCCAGGCGCAGCCCGCCGCCGTTGCCTCTCAATACGCAGGGCGATGGTCGATCGAAGACACCTTCCGCAACGTCAAGCAGTCCCTCGGTGGCGAAGACCCGCAGACCTGGAAGGGTGATGGTCCGCACCGTGCTGCATCGCTCTCGCTGTGGATCTACTCCGTCGTCTGGGCGTGGTACCTCCTCACGCATGGTGCCACCAAGACCTGGACGGCGCGGCCCTGGTACCCGGGCAAGACGGTCGCGTCCTTCGCCGACGCACTCGCTGCACTGCGCCGTGTTCTATGGCGGCACACCATTTTCAGCAGGTCCGCTTCGCAGTGGCATCTGCGCAAAACAGTAGCCGTCTTGATCGAGGCCTTGGCCCGCGCGGGCTAGACCGCCGTCTCACCGTTCAGGAACTGCGAAAGTCCACATGGAGCAACCATGAAACCTGCCCCGGCAGTTTGCCTCGTCTTCGTTCTCGCCGCGTCCCTCGCGGCCCAAGGTTACGCCACCGGCTTCGAAGCGCCGACGTTCAACGCCAGCGCCGCCGGCACGATCATCACCGGCCAGGACGGCTTCTACCTCCCGGTCGCCGGCAGCACCGACGGCCTCGTGTTCACCTACGCCGGCAACACGCTGAACGTGCCGGCGAATCCGAACGGCGGCGCGAACTTCTACGCCGGCGCCGCCGCTGGCGGCACCGCCTACGCCCGCGCGCAGCGCGCGACGACCTACCCGGCGAACAACCTCGTCTACGTGCAGTTCGACGTGCTGTGCAAGTACACGGGCACCGTCGTGCAGACGAACAACATCGGCAGCTTCTCCTTCCAGCCGTCGACGACCAACGTCTACGTGAACCTGCTCGCGCGCTGGCCCACGCCGCTGACGTTCCCGCCGGCCACGTGGAACGCCGACTACGTGCTCGGCCCGACCCTCACGGGCACCCAGTCCGTGCTGCCGGATCCCGCGTTCCAGAACCTCGCGGTCGACGTCTGGCACACGTGGGGCTGCACGGCCGACCTGACGACCGGCACCTACCTCGACTTCCGGATCCGCAACGGCGTGACCAACACCTGGACCGTCTACACGCCGCCGACGCCGCTCGCGCTGCCCGGCCAGGGCGCGCCGCTGCCGGCCGAGTTCCGCTTCTTCGGCGGCGGCACCGTGGTCGGCAACGTGTTCGCGGTCGACAACTTCATCATCACCGGCGCGCTCTACACGCAGTACGGAACGGGCTGCCCCGGCGCGCTCGGCGTGCCGGCCCTCGGCCCGGCGCCCGCGTCGATGCCGCTGGCCGGCGCGACCTTCTCGGCCGAACTGCGCAACCTGCCGCTAGGGCTCGGCATCATCGCCACGGGCTTCTCGAACACGCTGGCGTACGGCTCGATCCCGCTGCCGATGTCGCTGGCTCCGTACGGCTTCCCGGGCTGCGACCTGCTCGCCGACCCGCTGACCACGACGTTCCTGATCGGCGCGGGCAATACGGCCACCTGGCCGTTCGCGATCCCGGTCACGCCGAACTTCGTCGGCCTCACGCTCTACCAGCAGGGCATCAGCATCGACACCGGCCCGGCCGGCGCGGCGTTCGGCAACGGCGCCCGTCTGATCGTCGGTTCGTGAGCCAGCCGCCCGCGCCGCGGCGCGCATAGGCGCCGCACCGCATCGCGGGCGCAGCAGCCGGGCGGGCATCGCACTGCGGCGGCACTCGCCCGGCGCCGTCTTGCGGTATCTTCACGGCCCGTGGCCGGCGGCCTGCCCTCGCCCCCCCCTGCCACGGAGGACCACCATGCAAGCGCGCTTCCTGTTCGCCGCCGCAACGTTCGCGGCCACCCTCGCGGCCCAGCTTCCCGACGCGGCGGCCCCGCCACCGCGCCACCTCGTGCTGGTGCGCACGACCGGCCCGGCACAGCTGCAGCAACTGCTCGCGCTCGACCTCGACCTCGCCGCGTGCCAGCTGCCGCTGCCGGCGCAGCGCCGCGTCGAGGTGATCGTCGACGACAAGGAACTCGCAGTGCTGCAGGCGCGCGGCTTCCAGGTGACCGTGCTGCAGCGCGACCTGTCGGCGTGGTACGCGGCGCAGGCGGCGCGCTTCCCCAACGCCGGCCCCGACGCGGTGAACCCGCCGCTCGGCCAGGGCGCGATGGGCGGCCACTGGACCCTGGCGCAGCTGGTGTCGATCCTCGACGACTTCGCCGCCCAGTACCCGGCGATCTGCAGCCAGAAGGTGTCGATCGGCAACTCGATCGAGAACCGGCCGCTGTGGATGGTCAAGATCAGCGACAACGTCGGCATCGACGAGAACGAGCCCGAAGTGCTCTACGACGCGCTGCACCACGCGCGCGAGCCGCTGTCGATGGAGGCGACGATCGTGTTCATGGACTGGCTCCTGTCCAACTACGGCGTCGACCCCGAGGCGACGTTGATCGTCGACGAGCGCGAGCTGTTCTTCGTGCCGTGCGTGAACCCCGACGGCTACGAGTACAACCGCCAGACGAACCCCGGCGGCGGCGGCCTGTGGCGCAAGAACCGCCGGCTCAACGGCGACGGCAGCTACGGCGTCGACCTGAACCGCAACTACGCGACCGGCTGGACCGCGCCCAACGGCGGCAGCTCGACGACGCCGAGCAGCGAGACCTACCGCGGCACGGCGGCGTTCAGCGAGCCGGAGACCGCCGTGCTGGAGGCGTTCTCCGCGAGCCGCCAGTTCGTGAACGTGTTCAGCACGCACACCTACACCGACGTGCTGCTGCGGCCCTGGGCCTACCAGAACGGCGACCCCGCCAACGTCGCCGCCTACAACACGCTCGGCAGCTACTACGTGCAGGAGAACGGCATCCAGCACGGCAGCTGCAGCGCCCTGCTCTACATCGCCTCGGGCGGCGCGGTCGACCACCACCACGTCGCGCGCGGCTCGTATTCGTGGACCGCGGAACTCGGCCGCAGCAACGAGGGCGGCTTCTGGCCGAGCGGCCAGGCGATCCTCGACATCGCGACGCGCCACCAGCCGATGTTCCGCAAGGTCGCGCTGACCGCGGGGCCCGCGTTCGCGATCGACGCGGTGGTCGTCGCCGAGGGTCCCGGCGGCAACGGCAACGGCACCGTGCAGGCCGGCGAGAACGGCACCGTCGCGGTCACCGTGCGCAACTTCGGCATCGCCGCCGCGACCGGCGGGGTCGCGCTGCAGTCGCTGACCGCGGGAGTGACCGTCGGCAACGGCACCGTTTCGCTCGGCAGCGTGCCCGCCTTCGGCACGGCCGGCACCGGCGCGGTGCTGACGTTCGCCGTCGCCGCGGGGCTGCCAGCGCCCGCTGCGCAGCTCGAGGTGTCGGTCACCGGCGACGGCCGCACCGTGCGGCGCACCGTCACGATCGACCTGATCGCGCGGCGGCTCGTGCTGCGCGACGACTTCGAGCAGGACCGCGGCAGCCGCCGCGCGCCCGCCGGCACGGCGACGACCGGGCTCTGGGAGCGCAGCACGCCGCAGGCGACCGCGAGTGGTTCTACGCCGATCCAGCCCGGCACGCAGACGACGCCGGGCGGCAGCCGCTGCTGGGTCACCGACGGCCGCGCCGGCACCAGTGCCGGCACCTACGACGTCGACAACGGCTACACGGACTTCGAGACGCCGGTGCTGGACCTGCAGCACCTGCTCGCCGCGGAGGTGCGGCTGCAGTACTGGTACGCGGAGAGTGTCGGCGACGACCCGATGACCGTCTCGATCAGCCGCGACGGCGGCACGAACTGGTCGCCCGCGTTCACGCGCAGCAACTCGACCGGCGCCTGGACCGCGCTCGTGGTCGACCTCGGTGCCCCGCTGACGGACCGCATGCGGCTGCGGGTGCGTGCGCAGGACCTCGCGGCCTCGCTGGTCGAGTGCCTCGTCGACGACCTCGAGGTGCACGGCGTGCTCGCCGACGGCAGCATGACGCTGCTCGGCTCGGGCGGCGGCGGCACCCAGGTGCAGGTCGCGATGCACGCGGCCCAGAGCGACCTGTGCTTCCCGCTCGCCTCGTTCGGCACGGCGCCCGGCCTCACCTACCCGGGGGTGGGCGGCAGCCTCCTGGTCGACCCGGCGACGGCGATGGTGCTGCCGTTCGCGGTCGCGGGCAGCAACGGCCGCGCCGCGACCGAGGTGGCACTGCCGGGCGGCTTCGCGGGCCTCGTGTTCCACTTCCAGACGGCGGTGTTCGGCGCCGGCGGGGCTTCGTTCGGGCCGAACCGCACCGCGCTGACCCTGCAGTAGGCGCGCGGCGCGGCCCTACTCCCAGCGCAGCGCCTCGATCGGATCGAGCTGCGCGGCCTTCCACGCCGGCCAGAGGCCGAAGAACAGGCCGACGCTGCCCGACCCGAAGAACGCGAAGCCGCGCGCCCACACCGGCGTCGCCGCGGGCAGGCCGTGGATCGCCGCCGCGGCCGCCTGCAGCAGCAGTTCGCCGGCCACGAGGCCCAGCACGCCGCCGAGCGTGCACAGCACCATCGCCTCGAGCAGGACAAAGCCCATGATCACCGCGCGCCGCGCGCCGAGCGCCTTGCGCAGGCCGATCTCGCGCGTGCGCTCCTTGACCGACACCAGCATGATGTTCATGACGCCGACGCCGCCGACCAGGAAGCCGACCGTCGACAGGAGGAACATCACCGCCATCGTCGCGAACACGATGTCGTCGAACGACGAGATGATCGAGTCCGCGGTCCCGATCTCGAAGTCGTTCTCCTCGTTCCAGCGCACCTTGCGCCGCCGGCGCAGCACCTCGGCGATCTCCTGCCTGGCCTCCTCGAGCTTGCCGCTGACGGCGCGCACGGCGAGGAAGTGGTCGTCGCGGCCCGGGTAGTAGCGCTGCACCGTCCAGTAGGGCACCAGGAACAGCGTGTCGTCCTCGTTCTCGGCGCCGAACGGCCCCTCGCGGCGCTTCTGCAGCGTGCCGATCACGTGGAGCCGGTGGCCGTCGACGAGCACCTGCTTGCCGACGCCGCCGCCGCGCGGGAACAGGGCGCTCGCCACCGACGCGCCGAGCACGACGACCGGCGAACAGTGCAGGTTCTCCTGCTCGGTGAAGAACCGGCCCTCGGCGACGACGCGGTTGCCGACCGCGACGTTGTTCGGGAACACGCCGCGCACGCGCGGGCCGAGGATCTCCTCGCCCTGGTAGGTCGCCGTCGACCGGAAGGTCGGCGCCGAGATGCCGGGCGACACGTCGTCGACCGACGGGCAGTGGTCGCGGATCGCCCACGCATCGCCGAGCTGCAGCGGCTCGCGCATGCGGACCTCGCGCGACGGCGGACCGAGGTTCACGAACGGGAAGCGGAACACGTAGATGTTGTTGGTGCCGAACTCCTCGACCTGGTCGACGACCGACTGCCGGAAGCCGTTCAGCACCGAAGCGACGGCGACCACCAGCAGCACGCCGATGAAGATGCCGAGCACGGTCAGGAACGAGCGGAACCGGTGGGCCAGCAGCGTGTCGAACGCGAGTCGCGTGTTCTCGACGGTCGTGGTCCAGAAGGCGCGCATCGTTCACTCCGAACGCAGCGCCTCGATCGGGTCGAGGCGCGCGGCGCGCAGCGCCGGGTAGATGCCGAAGAAGACGCCGATCAGCGTGCAGATCAGGAACGACACGGCCGGCGCCCAGGCCGGGAACGACGCCGGCAGCGGCGTGTGCACGGCAAGCGCCGTCGAGGCCGCGAACGCGATCAGCACGCCGATCGCGCCGCCGAGGCAGGACAGCAGCACCGACTCGATCAGGAACTGCTGCACGATGTCGCCCTGCCGCGCGCCGACCGCCTTGCGCACGCCGATCTCGCGCGTGCGCTCGACGACCGACACCAGCATGATGTTCATGATCACGATGCCGCCGACGACCAGCGAGATGCCGACGACGAACATCGCGACGGTGAAGATCGTCTGCGTGAGTCGACTCCAGAGGTCGTTGATGCCCTCGGCGGTGACCATGCTGAAGTCGTCCTCGTCGGCCGGCCGCAGGTGGTGCCGCGCGCGCAGCACCGCGCGCACCGCGTCCATCGCCTCCGCCATGCGCGCGTCGTCGGCGGCCTTGACGCTGATGTTGATCGAGCGGCCGGTGCCGAACAGCTTGCGGTGCAGGCCGTACGGGATCTTGACGTAGTTGTCCTGCGAGAAGCCGAGGAACGAGCCCTTCTTGACCGCGACGCCGACGACCTCGAGCTGCTGGCCGCCGACGCGCAGGTCCTTGCCGATCGGATCGACGTTCGGGAACAGCCGCTCGGCGACGTCGGCGCCGAGGAACACGACCGGCGCGGCGCGGTCCTCGTCGCCAGGGACCAGGAAGCGCCCCTGGTCGAGGTCGTAGGGCTCGATCTCGAGGATCGCCGGCGTGATGCCGCCGCAGTCGGTGTCGCGGATCTCCTGGTCGAGCCGTTTCAGGTCGACGGTCGCGTGCGTCTCCCACGCGACGACCTCGGCCTCCGGGCAGCGCGCCTCGATCGCGCGCGCGTCGGCCGGCAGCAGACGCCGGTTGCGCCGGATCGCCTCGAGGAACTGCTGGCGGTTCGTGATCAGGCCGAAACGCTGCACGGTGAACACGCCCTTGCCGAGGTTCGACAGCTTCTCGGCGACGTAGCGGTTCAGCCCGTGGATCACCGCGGCCGTGGCGATGATCGCGGCGATGCCGATGATCACGCCGAGCAGGGTCAGGAACGAACGCAGGCGGTTGGCCCAGATCGACTCGAGCGCCAGGCGCGTCGACTCGACGACGTTCACGGCTGCCGGCTCCTGCGGTGCGGCTCGTCGCTCGAGACCATGCCGTCGTGCAGCGTGACGATGCGGTGGCTGCGTTCGGCGATGTCGCGTTCGTGCGTGACCACGACGATCGTGTTGCCGGCCGCGTGCAGGCGGTCGAACAGCACCATGATCTCGGCCGACGTCTTGCTGTCGAGGTTGCCGGTCGGCTCGTCGGCGAGCAGCAGGGCCGGCCTCGTGACCAGCGCGCGCGCGATGCTGACGCGCTGCCGCTGTCCGCCCGACAGCTCGTTCGGCCGGTGGTCCATGCGATCGGCCAGATCGACCTGCTCGAGCGCCTCCGCCGCGCGGTGTTTGCGCTCGGCGGGCGGCACGCCGCCGTAGATCAGCGGCAGCTCGACGTTGCGCAGCGCCGAGGCGCGCGGCAGCAGGTTGAAGGTCTGGAACACGAAGCCGATCTCGCGGTTGCGGATCTGCGCGAGGTCCTGTTCCTGCAGCTGTGCGACGGGCTGGCCGTCGAGCCAGTACTCGCCGCTGGTCGGCGTGTCGAGGCAGCCGATCAGGTTCATCAGCGTCGACTTGCCCGAGCCAGAAGGGCCCATGATCGCGACGTACTCGTTGCGCCGGATCACGAGGTCGATGCCGCGCAGCGCGTGCACGGTCGTGCTGCCCATCGGGAACGACCGCGTGAGCCCCGCGGTGCGGATGACCTCGTCGGTTGCGACGGCCGGCTCGCGGCTGCTCGTCATGGCGCCCCGCTCACCGCGCCTTGCGCCGGAGCCGCAGCGCGGTCGCGTCCTGCTTGCTGTCGACGGCTATGCGGTCCCACTCCTCGAGCTTGCGCAGTTCCTGGTAGGGGCCGATCACCACCTCGTCGCCGGCCTGCAGGCCCTCGAGCACCTCGAGGTCCATGTCGCCCTGGATGCCCTGCACCAGCGGCCGGAAGCGCGCGCGGCCGTCGACCAGCAGGAACACGCCCTCGAGTTCCTTCAGCCGCTGCCGCTCGGCGGCGGTCGGCGGTGCCGGGATCACGTCGCCGGACGGCTCGGGCGGCGGCACGTAGCGCTTCTCGGCGTCGACCTCGACCTCGCGCGCGGTCAGCGCCTGCATCGGGATCACGAGGCAGTTCTCGCGCGTCGCGGTGACGATGTCGGCCGTCGCGGTGAAGCCGGGGCGCAGCGCGGCCGGCGGCTCCTGCAGCCGCACGACGACCTTGAAGTCCTTGCCTTCCTGGTTCTGGCCGCTGCCGGAGCTGCTGGCGAGGATCGGGCTCTGGCCGATCTCGGTCACGGTGCCGGCGATCTTCACGTCGCGCAGCGCGTCGGCGACGACCTCGGCGACGGCCCCGAGCTTGACGTTGACGATGTCGGCCTCGTCGACGTTGATCTCGGCCTCGATCACCGACATGTCGGCGATCGTCATCAGGGTCGCGATGGGGTTGCTCTGGATGCCGGGCACCGCGCGTTCGCCCTTCTCGACGTTCAACTTCGTGAGCAGGCCCGACAGCGGCGCCCGCAGCACGGTCTTGCCGAGCATGTCGCTCGCGCGCGCGAGCGCGGCCTGCGCCGAGTCGATGCGGCGCAGCGAGCCGTCGCGCATCGCCTTCGCGGCCTCGACGCGCGAGTTCACCGCGTCGAGCGAGGCCTGGCCCTGCTTGACGCGCGCCTCGCTCCACAGAAACCGCGCCTGCGTCAGCCGCGCGTCCGCGTCGGCGATCTCGAACTCCTCGCTGCCGATCAGGTCCTTGTCGTACAGCTCCTTCTTGCGCTGCCGCGAGGCCGCCGAGCGGTCGCGCGTGATGCGCGCCTGCTCGAGCTCGACCCTCGTGTTCGCGAGCGCGGTCTCTTCGGCGGCGACGTTGGCGATCGCCGTGGCGACGCCGACCTCGGCGTTCTTCGCGTCGGCCTCGGCCGAACCGACCTGCGCGCGCGCGGCGTCGACCTCGGCCTTCAGCTGCAGGTCGTCGAGCCGCAGCAGCACGTCGCCCTTGTGCACCTGGTCGCCTTCGCGCACCAGCAGCTCGGTGATGATGCCGGAGACCTCGGCCTGGATGTCGACGAACTCCTTGGCGCGGATCTCGCCGGTCGCCGAGACGATCGACCGCAGCAGCGGCACGGTCTCGGCCTTGGCGGTCAGGACCTTCGTGGGTTCCTTCGGCTTCAGGGCCTGCCAGGTGATGCCGGCGGCGGACCCGCCGATCAGGAGGATCAGGACGACGAGCGTGCGGCGTTTCATGCAAGGGGCGGAGCGGCCGGGCAATGTAGCCGGGCGCGGGTGCGGAAGTGCCGGGGTGGTGCGAATCTCCCGGGGGGACGCAGGCTCACGCGCCCGCGCGCACGATGCTGCGCGCTGCCCGCCCGTACCGCAACGCAGCCACCGCGATCACGACACCGAGCCACCCGAACGACATCACCGCCAGAGCACCCGCCACCCGCCCGAACTCCGGCCACCGCGCAGCCGCCACCACCACCGCCGCCGCCGCCGCGTGCAGACCCACCGCCACGAACGCCGCGCGCCGCCCGACGAAGCGGTCCATCGTCGGCAGCCCCACCATCGCCGCGAAGTCGCCGCGCGCCACGGCGAGCCGCTGCAGGTGCAGGAACGCGAGGAACGGCACGATCTTCGTCAGCATGCCGACCACCACGGTCCCGAGCCCGGCGAAGCCGAACAGCGCCGCGACCAGCACCTCGCGCGCCGGCGCCTCGGCCACCCAGCCGACCGCTTCGGGCGCCACCGCGTCGACCAGCGCGAGCCAGAGCCCCGCGCCCACGGCGAACAGTCCGCACTGCCAGCCGAGCACCGTCGGATCCAGCCGCCGCCGCCGCCGCCGCTGCAGCAATCGCAGCGTCGCGTGCACGTGCCACAGCCCCGCCGCCGCGGCGAGCCCGACGCCGGCGACGCGCGGCGCCGGCCACGGCAGCAGGAGCAGCACGAGCCCCGCGCCGATCGCCGGCGGCACGAACCGCGTGGTGCGCGGCCCGTAGGCCGGCGTCACGTGGAACATCGGCACCACCTGGTGCGACACCCCCACCACGAGCAGGAGCCCGAAGCCGAGCCCGCCCCAGGCCGCGTGCACGTTCGTCCAGGACCGGAAGGTGATGCCGAGTTCCGGGAACGTGATCCCGACGGCCAGGAACAGGCCGAGCGCGACCGCGACCGCGAACGCGCCGACCGCGAGCCGCACCGGCCGCAGGGCCAGCGCCCGCGCGCGCAGCACGCAAACGCCGACCGCCGGCACGAACACCAGGAACGCCAGCGCGAGCAGCAGTCCCCCGAGCTGCATCCAGCCCGGGCTCCAGTTCCAGAGCCCCCACGCAAGGCAGCCCGTGCCGAGCCCGAGACAAGGGTGCACGATGCTCCCGACCAGCACCGCGCGCGGCACCGCGCCGCCGCCGAGCACCGGCACGACCTGGAACAGGGCCCCGAACATCACCATCACGAAGAAGCCGAGCGTCAGCAGGTGCGTCGCCGCGAGCTGGCTCGTCGCCCAGCGGCTGCCGAACGCCGCGTCGCCCTCGAGCAGCCACAGGCCGCCGAGCAGCACGCCGGACAGCGCCGCCGTCAGGAAGAACCGCAGCGGCACGTGCAGCGGCGGCAGACCGTCCGCGCCTGGCGGCCCGAACCCGGGCAGCGCCCCCGCCGGCAGGCCCGGCGCGGTCACGGCCCCGCCTCCGGCTCGGGCCCGGCCTGCCGCCAGATCACGATCTCGAACGCCGTCGCGGCCCCCTGCTGCACGCGGTGGCGGAAGCCGAGCCCCGGCAGCAGGTCGTAGAGCGGCACCGGCTCGCGCCGGTGCGCGATCACCAGGTACTCGTCCGCGCCGAGTTCGCGCAGCGCCGCGAGCGCCTGCACCATCGGCTCGGGCGGTTCGAGCCTGCTGACGTCGAGCCGCCGCGGAACCACGCTCACCCCTGGTCCGGCCGCAGCGCCGCGAGTTTCTGGCGCATGCCCGCGCCGTCGGCGAGGAACCGGTCGCACATAGGGTAGAGGATCTGCTCCTCCTTCATGTTGTGCTGCTGGATCAGCAGCAGCAGCGACTCCGCGGCGTCGAGGAACGCGCGCGCCTGCTGGCCGCGCACGGCCGTGCCGAGCGGCCCGAGCAGCGCGCGCATCTGCTCGTGCTCCATGCGCATCACCGTCGTCGGCCCGCCCCGCTGGCCGGTCGTCTGCTCGAAGGCCGGGAACAGGACCTGCTCCTCGCGCGCGAAGTGGCAGCGCAGCGCCTGCTCGAAGGTGGTCCAGGCGGCCGCGGCCTCGGCCCAGCGCTTCTGCTGGACGTGGGCCTCGACGGCGGCGAGCTGGCCGTCGCAGGCGCGGTGGTCGTCGGTGAGGAACTGGGCGATCGTGTCGGCGGTCATGCGGAGCACTTCAGGTAATCACTGGACGTTCTTGTCTACAATACGCAGCTCGGCGCATGCCGCGCGGTTCCCGGGCGGTGCCGTGGAAGCGCACGCCGGCTACTCGACAGCGAGGTCGACCGTGTCGCCAGGCACGAGCCTGCCGTCCGCGAGCAGCAGAACCGGCACGAGCCGCCAGGGACCCGGCGCGAGCGAGCCGGCGGGCAGGTCGAGCGAGAAGGCGCCGGCGGCCGCCGCGAACGGCAACCGCAGTCCGACGGCGGGTCCCTCGAGCCGGGCACCGGCCCAGACGACGTTTTCGGGTGGCGCATCGATGCGCAGCGACAGCGGACCCGCGCGCCACGGCCCCGCGGGCAGGTGCAGCACCGGCCGCACGGCCGGCAGCCGCTCGAGCACGACGATCGCGCCGTCGCCGCGCAGCCGCCGCCAGCCCGCGGGCAGGTCGACCGTGCGCGCAAGTTCGTGCATCGCGCCGCCCGTGCGCCCGATCACGAACAACGACGCGGGGCCGACGGAATCGAGCCGGGCCCAGAACTGCTCGGCCGTGGGGTTCCTGCGCGCGCCGAAGTTCGGCAGCCAGGCCACGCGCGCGCAGTGCACTTCGCGGTCCGCGAACGGGTACGTGCAGGCGAGCTGCGTGAACTCGCCGCGCTCCCGCACGAGTTCCCGCGCCGCGGCCAGTTCGGTCTCGGCGTGGTCCTGCTGGAACGTCCGCCACGCGGGCGCCGCGCCGGCGGCCGACGCGCACGCGAGCGCGAGCGCCCCGGCGACCGCGATCGCGCGGCCGAGGCGGTTCGCCGGCCAGGACAGGAACCACGCGCTGCCCGCGAGCAGGAGGCCCGGCAGCAACAGGCGCGGCACGGGGCAGAAGACCGTGCAGACGAAGCCGAGGTGCAGCAGTGCGGCGGCCCACAGCCAGCACGGCAGGCGCTGCCGCCGCACGCACGCGGCGGCGAGACCGCCGAGCAGCAGCGCGAGCACGGCGGCACGGATCCCGGGCCCGGCAGCGGCGCCCGCGAAGTCGCGCGCGAGCCCGTTCGCCAGGTAGCCGCCCGCGTCGCCGAGGCCGCGGACGGCCCAGTCCGGCCAGTGCGCGCGCAGCAGTGCCGCCGCCACCGGGTCGCCCGCCTGCAGCAGCGCCACGAGGTCGTAGTCGAAGGCGAACTTGAGCGCGACGTTGCGCCAGTTCTCGTTCGCGAACGGCGAATGCCACGCCCACAGGCGGGGCAACGCGTGCGGCAGGAAGCCGGCACAGGCGCCCGCGCCGAGCGCGGCGAGGCTGCCGAGCCGCCGCGGCTGCGCGAGCGCGAGCGCGCCGAGCACGAGGCCGTGCAGCGCGAGGTTCCACTTCGTGGCCACGGCGGCCCCGGCCAGCGCGCCGGCCCAGCACCACGTGCGCAGGCCGGGCCGGCCGGTCAGCGCGATCGTGTAGGCGCCGAGCACGAACGCAGTGCCCGGCAGGTCGGCGGCGACCTGCAGGCCCTGCAGCACGACCAGCGGCATCGTCGCCAGCGCGAGCGTGCCGAGCGCCGCGACCGCGCCGCAGGCACCCGCGCGCAGCAGGCGCGCCAGCGCGAGCACCGTGCCGCCGAGCGCCAGCGCCGCCACGAGCTTGCCGCCGGCGAAGGCGTCGCCGATCACGAATCCGGCCGCGGCCACGAATCCCGGCACGAGCATCGGGTGGTAGTCGTGTTGCGGCAGTTCGCCGCGCAGCATCGTCTCGCCGAGCTGCAGGTACTGGTCGTATTCGCCGCCCGAGACCAGCCGCGGGTGCCAGGAGAGGCTCACGGCGAACGCGGCCGCCGCGAGCACGAACGCGGCGAAGAGCGGCCAGCGGGCGCGCGCGGGCGCTGCCGCCGGTACCGGCGACAGGCGCGGAGCCGGCCATCGCCAGAACGGCGCGGTGGGGCGCAGGTGGCCGGGTGCGGAGTGCATGGTGCGGAACCTGGCCGAGGCCGGGCGGGACCGGCGAGGGTAGTCGGACGGACGGAGCCCGTCGAGGCACCCGGGCAGGACCCGTGGCTGGATTCACGTCGCCCCCCGCCCTACCGTCCCTGCATCTTCCTGGCGCAGCGGCCCCGAGCTCCGCCACGTTGCCGCCGCCGCCCCGAGTGTTTCGGCGCGGCGCGGCCAGGCAGCCGCCGCGAGCACGCCATCGAATGCCGAGTCTTCCAGCGCTTTCCCCGCCGCGGGGGCTCCATTGGACCAACCTCTGGTTCCTCGTCGCCGCCCATGCGACGGCGGTCGCGGCGGTGGTCTACCTCGCCGCGGTCCACTTCAGCTGGTGGACGGTCGGTTTCGCGCTGCTGTGGGGCGTCTGCTGCGGCCTGTCGATCACCGGCGGCTACCACCGGCTGTTCTCGCACGGCGCCTACCGCGCGCACTGGCTCTTGCGCGCGTTCTACCTGGCGTTCGGCGCGGCCTCGGTGCAGAACACGGCGCTGAACTGGTCGCGCGACCACCGCGTGCACCACGCGCACACCGACCAGGACGAGGACCCCTACGACATCCGGCGCGGCTTCCTGTGGGCGCACATCGGCTGGGTCGTGCACCGGGCACCGGCGCGGCCGCCGGCCGGCGTCGCCGACCTCGAACGGGATCCCCTGGTCCGCTTCCAGCACCGGCACTACGTGGTCCTCGCCGTGCTGTTCGGCGCGGCGCTGCCGGCCGCGATCGGCGCGCTGTGGGGCGATGCGCTCGGTGCGCTGCTGGTCGCCGGGTTCCTGCGGCTCACCGTGCAGTGGCACGCGACGTTCTCGATCAACTCGCTGACGCACATGTTCGGCAAGCGGCCCTACAGCCGGGAGACCTCCGCGCGCGACAGCTTCTGGGTCGCGCTGCTGACCTTCGGCGAGGGCTACCACAACTTCCACCACCGCTTCCAGGTCGACTACCGCAACGGCGTGCGCTGGTACCAGTTCGACCCCACGAAGTGGTGGATCTGGAGCCTCGCGCGCCTGGGCCTCACCTGGGGCCTGCGCCGCGTGCCCGGCGCGCGCATCGCCGCCGTGCGCGCCGCCGCCGGGGCCTGACCCGGTCGCGGGCAGGGGCGACCGCGCGCGGACCCTGCGCCGCGCTTCAGCGCAGGCGACTCGAGACGAAAACGGCCCAGCCGCAGAGCGTGTTGCAGTTCCGCAGCGAGATGTCCGCGTCGGTCAGCCGCACGCCGAACCTGCGCTCGACGAACTCGACGACCTCGACCACGCCGGTGGAGTCGACGATGCCCGAGGTCACCAGCGGCGTGTCCTCGCCGAGGCCCTCCTCGCGGCCGTCGCGGAACCAACCAGCGACGAACGTGCGGAGCTGGCCGAGGATCGTCGCGCGGTCCAGGTGCGGTTCGGCGTGCATCGGGGGCGGGGATCATGCCAGACCTGCCCGCGGGCCGGCAACGCGGCCCCGCGGCTTTTCCTCACGGGGCCCCCGCGGCATCCTGGCGGCCCGTGCGGCCCCGGGCGACCAACGTGCTGATCCTGCTGACGCTGCCGGCCTACGCGGCGGCGGTGGCGCCGTTCGTGCCCGTGCGGCATTGGCTCGTCGACCTGCCGGCGTGCTTCCCGGTGCAGGCGGCGCTGTGCCTGGTCCCGGCCGCCCTGCTGCTGCTGCTCGCGCGGCGCTGGCGCTGGGCGCTCGCGCACGCGGCGGCCGGCGCGCTGGCGCTCTGCGCGGTGCTGCCGGGCTGGTTCGCCGCGCGCCGTGCCGTGCGCACCGAAGGGGCTCCGCTGCGCGTGCTGAGCCTCAACCTGCAGCGCGAGTCGGAGGACGCGGCCCCCGCAGTTCTCGCCGTGCTGCGCCAGCACGCGCCCGACCTGGTGTTCTGCAGCGAACTGACGCCGAAGTGGCAGGCCGCGCTCGCGCCGGGCCTGCGCGACTTCCCGCACCGCATCGAGCGTCCGTCACCCGGCTACTTCGGCGTCGGGCTCTACAGCAGGCTGCCGTTCGCGCGCGCGCCC
>VGXW01000064.1 GCA_016873195.1 Planctomycetota bacterium
CGAGGGCAGCGCCGCGACCGCGCTCGCGCTGCCGCCGCGCGAACCGCTGGCGCGCCCGGCGCCCGCGTTCGACGGCGCGCGCATGTTGGCCGACGTGCAGTGGCTCGCCGCCGACGAACGGCAGGGCCGCGGGGTGGGCACCGAGGGCCTCACGGCAGCCCGCGACTGGATCGCCGCGCGCCTTGGCGAACTCGGGCTCGAACCCGGCGGCGACGACGGCACGTTCCTGCAGGCCTTCCGCGAAGCCGCGGGCCCCGACGGCGGCCCGGTGCTGCTGCACAACGTCGTCGGCGTGCTGCGCGGCACCAACCAGGCACTTGCCGGCCAGTCGGCCGTGCTCGGCGCGCACTACGACCACCTCGGCCGGGGTTGGCCCGACGTGCGCGAGGGCATGGCGGGCCAGATCCACAACGGCGCCGACGACAACGCGTCGGGCATCGCGGTGCTGCTCGAGGTCGCGCGGGTGCTGAAGGCGCAGCTGCGGCCCGAGCGCAGCGTGGTGTTCGTCGCGTTCTCGGGCGAGGAGTGGGGCCGCAAGGGTTCGCGCTTCTACGTGCGCGCGATGCGGCAGTATCCGGCGACCTCGGTGATCGGCATGCTGAACCTCGACACGGTCGGCCGGCTCGGCGCGGGCCAGCTGCAGGTGCTCGGCTGCGGCACCGCGACCGAGTGGCCGCACGTCGTGCGTGGCATCGGCTTCACGACGGGCGTGCAGGCGCAGGCGATCGCCGGCGATCCGGGCGGCAGCGACCAGCAGAGTTTCGTCGAGTTCGGCGTGCCCGCGGTGCAGCTGTTCTCGGGCGCGAACGAGGACTACCACCGGCCCAGCGACGATGTCGCGAAGATCGACGCCGCGGGGCTGGTGACGGTCGCGACGTTCGCGCGCGAGGCGGTGGCCTACCTCAGCGAACGCAGGGAACCGCTGACCGCGACGATCGCGGGGCAGAAGGTGGGCGAGGCGCCGCCGGCGGCGGCCGGCCGGCGGGTCAGCCTCGGCACGATGCCGGACTTCGCCTTCCCCGGTCCTGGGGTCAAGGTCGCGCAGGTCACCGAGGGTTCGGCCGGAGCACTCGCCGGCATCGTCGCGGGCGACGTGCTGCTCGCGATCGACGGCGCGGAGATCGCCGACCTGCGCGGCTACTCGGCGCTGCTGCGCGAGAAGGCCGCGGGCGCCGAGGTCAGGATCCGCCTGCGCCGCGGCGGCGAGGAGATGGAGGTCACGGCGAAGCTGACGGCGCGCTGAGCGGCTGGCTGCCGGCGGATGCGGCCCTGCTCACCGTCCGGCCAGCGTGTCGGCGACCAGTTCGCGCAACCTCGCGATCGCGGCGCGGTGCGAGAACTGCTGCTCGACGAGCGCGCGCCCGGCCGCGCGCAGCGCCGCCGCCTGGCCAGCGAGCACCTCGCGCAGCGCGGCGAGGCCCTGCTCGGGAGTCTCGAAGCGGCGCAGGTGGCGGCCGTCGACCGCGGGCAGCCCTTCGCAGCCGACGGCGGTCGACAACACGGGCAGGCCGAGCGCCCAGGCCTCGAGGATCTTGATGCGCGTGCCGCCGCCGGAACGGATCGGCAGGTAGGCCGCGTGGCTCGCCCGGTAGTGCGGCAGCAGGTCGCCGGCGGGCCCGATCGGCTCGACGCCGGGGCGGTCGCGCAGCCGCGCGCCGGCGCCCGCGGGATCGCGGCCGACGAGCCGCACGGTGAGGTCCGGGAACGCGGCGCGCAGCACGGGCAGGTGGTGCTCGACGAGTTCGGTCACCGCCTCGAGGTTCGGCGGGTAGTCGAGGCCGCCGACGAACAAGAGCCGGACCGGGCCGGGCGGGGCCGGCGGGCCGGGCGGGCCGGGCGGCAGCAGCGGCAGGAGGGCGAGGTCGACGGTGTTGGGCACGGTTTCGACGCGGGCCGCAGGCGCGAGCGCGAGCGCGAGCGCGCGGTCTTCGCCGGAGACCGTGACCGTCAGGCGGGCGCCGAGCAGGGCGCGACGTTCCGCGGCGCGGATGCGCGCCGTCTCGATGCGGCGGGTGCAGCGTTCGGCGGGCCCGCGGGCGATCCGGTCGGCGCGCGCGAACACCGCGTGCTCGAGGTTGTGCAGGTAGAGCAGCGTCGGCACGCCGCCGCGCCAGACCGGCAGCACGAACGAACTGTCGAGCACCGCAAGGTCGAAGCGCCGCGCCGCCAGCAGCCGCGCGAGCAGCCGCGGCGCGTCGGGCCGCCAGCGGCGCGCGAGCAGTTCCGAGCGCAGGCGCAGCCACGCGCCGAGCTTGCCGGCGCGGCGCGGCGTGGGGTTCGCGCGCGCCGGCAGTTCGTGCAGCGTGAGGCCGAGTTCGCGCGCGAGCGTCGCGCCGTTGCCGCGGTCGTCGTCGTTCGCCACGGCCGCGGCGACGTGCAGGGCGTGGTCCTGGGCGATGGCCTGCAGCAGCACGCGCGAGCGGATGCTGCCGCCGTGCGTCGCGGGGTGCGGCACGTAGGGGCAGATGACCAGGATCGTGCTCATGCGGCTTCTGGGCGCAGCGCGGCACGGTATTGTCGGTCCGGTGTCCTCGCCATCCTCCGATCAGGACGCGGCCCGCCGTACCGCCGAGGTCGAACTCGCGCCGGTCGATCGGCGCGCTGCTGGACCCCGAGCGGGTGCGCGTGCCGCGGCATCCTGAGCCGGCCGTGCGCACCCTCGCCGTCCTCACCACGGTCGTCGCTGCGATGGCGCAGGAGCTCCCGGTGGTTCCTGCTGCCGAAGCGCCCCCGGCTCCCGCGTTCGCCTTCCTCGTAGCACCGCCGCGCGGCCTGCCGCCGATGCCGCTGCCGGCCGACTACGCGCCGACCGAGGTGATGTTCGCGCTCGGCCAGCGCCTGTTCCACGACGGCATCCTGAGCCGCGACCGCACGGTCTCGTGCGTCACGTGCCACCCGGCGGCAACGGGCTTCGCGAGCCCCGAACCGCGGCCGGCCGGCGTGCAGGGCCGCCGCGCGAAGCGCCATGCACCCGCGCTGTGGAACCGCGGCTACGGCACGCTGCAGCGCTGGGACGGCAGCTCGCCGAGCCTGGAGGCGTTCGTGCTCGAGCCGATCGCCGATGCGAACGAGATGGACCTGCCGCTGGCGGCAGCGCTCGCGCGGCTGCGCGGCGACGCGGACTACCGGCGCGAGTTCGCTGCGGCGTTCGGCGGCGAACCGACGGCGCTGCATCTGCAGCGCTCGCTCGCGACGTTCGTGCGCGGCATCGTCGCCGGCGACGCGCCCTACGACCGGTTCCTGCGCGGCGACGTCGGCGCGCTGACGCCGGCAGAGCGCAGCGGCCTGTGGGTGTTCGAGAGCAAGGGCGCCTGCTGGCGCTGCCACGTGCCGCCGCTGTTCACCGACGAGCGGTTCCACAACACCGGGGTCGGTGCGTGCGACGGCGTCGCCGAGCCCGGCCGCGCGGCGGCGACCGGGGAAGCGGCCGACACGGGCCGGTGGAAGACGCCGACGCTGCGCGGCGTGAGGCTCACGGCGCCCTACATGCACGACGGGTCGCTGGCCACGCTCGAGGACGTGGTCGCCTTCTACGCGCAGGGCGGCACGCCGAACGCGCACCTCGATGCGCGCGTGCAGCCGCTTCCGCTGACCGAGGTCGACCGGCGGAACCTCGTCGCGTTCCTGCGGTCGCTGTAGGCCGCAGGGGCGCGTGGGCGGCGGGGCCGGGCCGCTTCCGGGTCACTGCGGCGCGCGCGGCAGCGACTGCTGCCAGCGCCACGCGTCGGCCATCGCCTGCTCCAGCGAGCGTTCGGCCCGCCAGCCGAGCACCGCGGCGGCCTTCTGCGTGTCCGCGTAGGCGGCGACCACGTCGCCGGCGCGGCGCGGCGCGAACGACCACCGCAGCTTCACGCCGGTCGCGCGTTCGAACGCGGCGATGACCTCGAGCACGGTCGACCCCGTGCCGGTGCCGAGGTTGAACACCTCGACCGGCTCGGTGCCCGCGCCGGCCAGCATGCGTTCGATCGCGTAGACGTGCGCGAGCGCGATGTCGACGACGTGGATGTAGTCGCGGATGCAGGTGCCGTCGCGCGTCGGGTAGTCGTTGCCGAACACCTCGAGCGGCCCGCGCAGGCCCGCGGCGCTCTGCGTGATGAACGGCACGAGGTTCTGCGGCACGCCGAGCGGCAGTTCGCCGATCCTCGCACTCGGGTGCGCGCCGATCGGGTTGAAGTAGCGCAGCGCGATCGCGCGGAACGAGTGCGCCTTCGTCGCGTCGCGCAGGATCTCCTCGCCGATCTGCTTGGTGTTGCCGTACGGCGACTCGGCGGGCTTGATCGGCGCGGTCTCGCGGATCGGCAGCGAATCGGCCTGGCCGTAGACCGTGCACGACGAGCTGAACAGGAACGCGCAGGCCGGGTGCGCCGCGACGTGTTCGAGCAGGTGGCACAGCGAGCCGAGGTTGTTGCGGTAGTAGAGCAGCGGCTTCTGCACCGACTCGCCGACCGCCTTCGACGCGGCGAAGTGCACGATCCCCGCGAGATCCGGGTGGCCGGCCAGGAACGAGCGGCAGGCGACCGGGTCGGCGAGGTCGACGTTGGCCCAGACGGGCCGCTGCCCGGTGATCGCGGCGATGCCGTCGAGCACCTCGGCGCGTGAGTTCGACAGGTTGTCGGCGATCACGACCGCGAAGCCGCGGCCGAGCAGCTCGACCGCGGTGTGCGAGCCGATGAAACCGAGCCCGCCGGTGACGAGGACCTTCCTCATTTGCGCACGTAGCCTTCGAAGTCGCGGTGCTCCTGCTTGTAGAGCACGTCCTTGGGCAGCGCCTGGAAGGCCGCGTAGGTGATCTTCAGGCCTGCGGCGCGCGATACCTTCGGCTCCCAGCCGAGGATCTTGCGGGCCTTGGTGATGTCAGGCTGGCGCTGCGTCGGATCGTCCTTCGGCAGCGGCTCGAAGACGATCCTCTGCGTCGTGCCCGTCAGTTTGATGATCTCCTCGGCGAACTGCAGGATCGTGATCTCGTCGGGATTGCCGATGTTGACGGGATAGGGATAGTCGCTGTGCAGCAGGCGCCAGATGCCCTCGACGAGGTCGTCGACGTAGCAGAACGAGCGCGTCTGGTTGCCGGTGCCGAACACGGTCAGGTCCTCGCCGCGCAGCGCCTGGCCGATGAACGCCGGCAGCACGCGGCCGTCGTTGAGCCGCATGCGCGGGCCGTAGGTGTTGAAGATGCGCACGATGCGCGTCTGCAGCCCGTGGTAGGTGTGGTAGGCCATCGTCATGGCCTCCTGGAACCGCTTCGCCTCGTCGTAGACGCCGCGTGGGCCCACGGGATTGACGTTGCCCCAGTACTCCTCGGTCTGCGGGTGCACGGCCGGGTCGCCGTAGACCTCCGACGTCGACGCGACGAGGATCCGCGCGCCCTTGGCCTTGGCGAGCCCCAGGCAGTTGTGCGTGCCCAGCGAGCCGACCTTCAGCGTCTGGATCGGGATGCGCAGGTAGTCGATCGGGCTCGCGGGCGACGCGAAGTGCAGGATGTAGTCGAGCGGTCCCGACACGTGCACGAAGTTGCTGACATCCTTGTGGTGGAACGTGAACTGCCGCAGCGGGAACAGGTGCTCGAGATTGCGCAGGTCCCCGGTGATCAGGTTGTCCATGCCGATCACTTCGTAGCCCTCGCGGACGAAACGATCGCACAGGTGGGAGCCGAGGAAGCCGGCCGCGCCGGTGATCAGGATGCGGGGCATGGGATGCCGGGTGGCTACTTCACGCCGATGCCGGTGTAGGTGAAGCCGAGCCGGCGCAGTTCGTCGCCGCTGTAGACGTTGCGGCCGTCGAATACGACGGGCCGCGCGAGCGACTGCTTCACGCGGCTCCAGTTCGGCACGCGGAACTCGCGCCACTCGGTGACGAGCAGCAGCGCGTCGGCGCCGGGCAAGGCGCCGTAGGCGTCCTTGCTGTAGCGGATGCGGTCGCCGAGCACGTGGCGCGCCTCGTCCATCGCGACCGGATCGTAGGCGGTCATGGTCGCGCCCGCCGCGAGCAGCTGCTCGCAGATCACCAGCGACGGCGCCTCGCGCATGTCGTTGGTCTCGGGCTTGAACGACAGACCCCACATCGCGAAGTGCTTGCCCTTCAGGTTGCTGCCGAAGTGCTTCTTGATCTTCGTGACCAGCACGTGCTTCTGGTCCTCGTTGACCTGCTCGACGGCCTGCAGGATGCGCAGGCGGTAGCCGCTCTCCTCGCCGGTCCTGACGAGCGCCTTGACGTCCTTCGGGAAGCAGGAGCCGCCGTAGCCGATGCCGGCGTAGATGAAACGGTTGCCGATGCGCGGGTCGCTGCCGATGCCCTGCCGCACGTGGTTGACGTCGGCGCCGAGCAGCTCGCACAGGTTGGCGACGTCGTTCATGAACGAGATCTTCGTCGCCAGCATCGCGTTGGCCGCGTACTTCGTCATCTCCGCCGACGGCACGTCCATGAACAGCACCGGGTGGCCGTTCAGCGTGAACGGCTTGTAGAGGCGCGCCAGCACGTCCTTCGCGCGCTCGCCCTCGACGCCGATCACGATGCGGTCGGGCTTCATGAAGTCCTCGATCGCCGCGCCCTCCTTCAGGAACTCCGGGTTGCTCGCGACGTCGTAACCGAGCTTGCTGCCGCGCGCGTCGAGCGCCTTCCGCACCTCGCGCCGCACCTTCTCGGCCGTGCCGACGGGCACCGTGCTCTTCGTGATCACGACGAGGTAGTCGGTCATCGTCTCGCCGATCTCCTTGGCGACCGCGAGCACGTAGCGCAGGTCGGCGCTGCCGTCCTCGCCGGGCGGCGTGCCGACGGCGATGAACGCGGCCTCGGCGCCCGCGACGGCCTGCTTCGGTTCGGTCGTGAAGTGCAGGCGGCCGGCGGCCACGTTGCGCTCGACGATGGCCTCGAGGCCGGGTTCGTAGATGGGCAGGATGCCCTTCAGCAGGTTGGCGATCTTCTGGGCGTTGACGTCCACGCAGGTGACGTCCATGCCCACGTCCGCGAGGCAGGCGCCCGTGACGAGGCCCACGTATCCGGTGCCGACGACGGCGATCTTCATGTCGTGTTGGGTCGGGGGTCTGGGTCGATGCCGCGCAGCCGGCACGACGCGGTTCCTGCATCGGCACTGGCAAGGGCTCTTCCCGAGCGGAACCGCCCGGGACCACGCCAGCGATGGGGCCGCCGGGCGAGGCCCGGCGGTGGAGGGGAAACGTTCTAGCCGAACCGGGCCGAAGGGGCCACGGGTCGGCCTGCCGGCGGAAGGGGCCTCCGGTGGGGCCGGCGGCCGTCGTGGGCCCGGCGCGCGGTCCGCCGCAGGGCGGGCGCCGGCTGGCGCGGCCGGCCGGCGGCCGATAGGAGGAAGGCATGCACGCGCTTCCGGTCGCCGAACTCGATGCCCGCCTGCAGTTCGCCGCCCGCATCGCCGGCGAGGTGGGCCGCCGCCTCGTCGCGCTGCGCAGCAGCGGCCGCTGGCCCGAGCCGGGCGTGCTCGGCGACGTCGGCGACCACGCCGCAGACGGTTATCTGCAGGGCTGCCTGCTGGGCCGCTACCCGGACGACGGGCTCTTGTCGGAGGAGACCAGGGACGATGCGGAACGGCTCGGCCGGCGCGCGACGTGGATCGTCGACCCGGTGGATGGCACCAAGGAGTACTCGACGGGTCGCCACGACTGGGCGGTGCACGTCGGCCTCGCCATCGACGGGGCGCCGGTGCTCGGCGCGGTGGCGCTGCCGGCGATCGACCGCGTGCTGACCGGAGTCTGGACCGGCGGCGCCGGGCGCGCCGCGGTGCTCGGCGCCGGCGGCGACTGGCCGGTGGTCCTCGCGGCGGACGCGGGGCCGGGCGCGGCAGCGGGAGCGGGGCGGCTGCGCCTCGTGGTCAGCCGCAGCCACACGCCGGACTGGGTGCGGTCGTTCGCCGAACGGCTCGGCGGCGCGGAACTCGTGCCGTGCGGCAGCGTCGGCTTCAAGATCGCGATGCTGCTGTTCGGCAAGGCCGACGCCTACGTGCACGACCGGGGCCTCAAGGAGTGGGATACCTGCGCGCCGGAGGTGGTCGCGCGCGCGGCGGGGTGGGCGGTGTGCCGCTTCGACGGGTCGGCGCAGCGCTACAACCAGCAGAACCCGCGCAACGAGCAGATCGTGGTGTGCCGGCCCTGGCTGCGGGAGAGGGTGCTGGCGGGGCTGGCGGCGCTCGGGATGCGCTGAAGGTGCCGGCACTTTCAGCATTCGACTTGCTAAAAGAGCCGGTTGTTTTAGCATCTCCGACGTGAAGAGGCTGGCATCCTCGTCGTTCCGCAGTTGGGCCGCGCGCGCTGACCGCCGGCCACTCGTCGTGCGCGGCGCTCGCCAGGTGGGCAAGACGTGGCTTGTCGAAGCGACGGCGCGGGAATGTGTCGGTGACGTCGTAACTCTCGACCTGGAGAGGCACGCGCGCGCTCGGGAACTGTTCGCAGATCCCTCGCCGCGGAAGATCCTCGCGGCGATCGAGGCGCTGCTCGGCAAGCGCGTCGAGGCGGGCAAGTGCGTCCTGTTCCTCGACGAAATCCAGGCTGCGCCCGAGGCGCTGTCGCGGTTGCGCTACTTCCACGAGGAACTGCCGCAGCTGCACGTCGCCGCCGCCGGTTCGCTGCTCGACTTCGCGCTCGCCGAGCACGCCTCGAGCATGCCGGTGGGCAGGATCGAGTACCTCTACGTGGAGCCGCTCGGGTTTGCGGAGTTCGTCGGCGCGCTCGAAGGCGAGGTGATCCTCGACGTGCTGCGTGACTGGCGGCCGGGCGAGCCGATCGCGGGGCCGGTGCACGAGAGGCTGCTCGGCTTGTGCCGCGAGTATGCCCTGGTCGGCGGCATGCCGGCGGTGGTCGACCGATATCGCTCTTCCCGGTCGCTGGTCGACGCGGCGCCTGTCCAGCAGAACCTGCTGACGACGTTGCGGGACGACTTCGCGAAGTACGGAACTCGCGCGGCGCAGCCGCGGCTGCTGAAGGTGCTGGACAGCGTCGCCCGTCAGGCGGGGCGCAAGTTCATGTTCGTGCAGGTCGACCGCGAGCAGCGTTCGGCGGTCCTGCGCGAAGCGCTGGATTGCCTCTGCCGCGCGCGGATCTGCCACCGCGTGTACGGCACACACGGCAATGGCCTGCCGTTCGCTGCCGAAGTGGACGAGAGGAACTTCAAGGTGCTGATGCTCGACACGGGTCTGCTGCTGGCGGCCCAAGGGCTCTTGTGGCAGGAGAACTGGCGGGCCTCGGACCTGATGCTGGTGAACGAAGGCGCTCTGGCCGAGCACCTCACCGGCCAGATGCTGCGGGCGCTCGCACCGAGCTTCGTCGACAGCGCGCTCTACTACTGGACTCGCCAGCAGCGCGGCGCCGAGGCGGAGGTCGACTACCTGATCGCGAACGGCACCGAGGTCGTGCCGGTGGAGGTCAAGAGCGGGAAGGCGGGCACGCTGCGCAGCCTGCACCGCTTCGTCGCGGAGAAGGGGGCGCGCCTCGCGGTGCGCGTGTCCAGCGAACCGCCGCAGTTGGCGGACGTGAAGACGGCGGTGCCCGGGTTCGAGCCGCGGACGTTCCGGCTGCTGTCGATTCCGTTCTACCTGATCGGCGAACTGCCGCGCGTGCTGGCCGGGCTCGGCGCGGCGCCGCGCGAGGCGAAGCGGCGGCGACGGCAGCACTGAGTTCCCGGCACGAGGGCGCCGGCTGCGGCGGGAGCTGCACGTTCCGCCCCGTGCACGGGCCGACGCCCAGCGTCGCACCCACCTCGCCTCCAGCCGCCCGCGCCGCCGATTCGATGATCCGGCAACCGCCCTCTGGCTGCCGCCGGCGGGCGCCGTAACCTGCCGGGCTCCGCGCGCGGCCCGCCGCGCCCGATCCGCCCGCCGACCCGCCCATGCTCGTCCGCCACTACGACGCCGCCACCGCCCCGAAGGGCATGCTGCGCCACCTGAAGCCGCTGCTCGGCTACCCGGGGATGGTCTGGCACAACCGCTACATGATGCAGAACTTCCTGCGCCGCGACCTGCTGAGCCGCGTGCACGGGTCGTTCCTGGGCCTGTGGTGGATCCTGCTGCAGCCGCTGTTCCAGTTCGCGCTGTTCTTCCTCGTCTTCGGCGTGATGTTCGGCGGCGGGCTCAACTTCGACTACGCCGTCTACCTGTTCTCGGGCGTCATCGTCTTCCACGCGCTGGTCGAGGCGACGACGCAGTGCTGCTCGATCGTGGTCGACAACGGCAACCTCGTGAAGAAGGTCGCCTTCCCGTCGGAAGTGCTGCCGATCCACGTCGGCCTCGTCTCGCTCGTGCTCTTCGGCGTCGGCGCGGTCGTCTGCCTCGCCGTGGGGCTGCTCGCCGGCGCGACGCGCCCGGGCTGGCTGCTGCTCTGCCTGCCGCTCGTGCTCGCGCTGCAGTTCGTGCTGACCGTGGGCATGGGCCTGTTCCTGGCGAACGCGAACGTGTTCGTGCGCGACGTCGCGCAGTTGTGGCGGCTCGCGGCGATGGCGTGGCAGTTCCTGTCTCCGGTGTTCTGGCAGCCGCAGTTCGTGCGCGAAAACCTCGGCGAGTGGGGCGGCCCGTTCCTGCTCACGCTGCAGGTCGTGAATCCGGCCTACTCGCTGATCATGGCGCACCGGCTCGTGCTCGGCCTCGAGGATCCGCTCTACGGCGACTTCTGGACGCACTGCGGCATCGTGGCCGCCTGGGCGGTGTTCTTCCTGCTGCTGGGCTACGGCACGTTCGCCAGCAGCAAGCACAAGTACGCCGACGTGATCTGACGGTCCGGCGGGCGCTGCTGCGCGCTCAACCGGGCAGCACCCGCAGGCCTTCGCGGCGTGCCGCGTCCGCGAGGCGCTTGTCCAGGGTGACGAACTCGAGGTGGTCGGTCCGTTCCCGGCAGCAGACCAGCGCTGCGGCCAGTTGGGCGGCATCGGCGGCACGGAGCGGATGCGCGGCCAGCACCCGGCGGGCGCGAGTCACGACCTCTGCGACGTCGATCGCCGTGCTCCAGCTGGCCGCCAGCTGGGCCAGGGACTCGGCGGCAGCCGTCCGCGCGGCTTCCGTGAGGTCCCCTGCGCGTGCCCGGCGCCAGAGGGCGCTGGCGACCTCGAGGCCGGTCGTCGCCCAGACGATCACGGCGGGATCGTCGCCCAGCAGGGCCCGCATCGTCGCCGTCGACTCCTCCTGGTTGATCAGCGGGACGATGGCCGAACTGTCCCAGAACCTCATCGGCTCTCGTCCCGTTCGTCGAGCAGGGCCTGCACGACGCTGGCGCGGGCCCGCGGCAGCTTCCGGGTCAGGAAGTCGGCAGGCAGCGGGTCCGTGCCGCGCTTCAGGAACCCGTCGCGCTCCAGCGCCGCCAACCAGGCCTCCGAGTCATCGCCCGTGCCGGTGGTCCGGCAGGGGACCACATCGGCGATCGGGGTGTCCCGGTCGAACACCCTGACGGTTCCGCCGCGCCGGACGTAGGCGAGCAGCCGGCTGAGGTTGTTCTTGAGTTCGGCAATCTTGGCGCACTTCATGAGGCCAAGATAGCCACTTCGTGATGGCTTGCAAGGCCCGCGGCGCGCCCGCCGCCGTTCAGCGCAGCGGCTCGATGCGCCAGCGGTGGTCCTGCAGGAACAGCCCCAGGTCCTTGGTGCGGTTCTGCACGATCAGCTGCGCGTTGGCCGGGCGCTCCTCGTAGCGGTGCACGCCGTCGGCGTCGAACAGGTAGAGCACGACCGTGAACTTGCCCGACAGCAGCCGGATGCAGTCGAGGAACAGCGTCACGTGGCCCTCGGCGAAGTCGATCGTCCGGCCGTCGAACTGGGTCGCGTGCGTGAAGCACTCGGTGCCGTCGTTGCGCCGCGCGCCGATCGCGAGGTGCAGCTGCTCGCGCACCGCGCCGTTCCTGACGTGCACGCGGATCGCGCAGCTCTCGCCGGGCGCGAAGGTGTTGCGCGGCTGCAGCGTGGCCGCGTCGAGGATCACGCCCTCGACGATGTGCGGCATGTCCTCGGGCCGCCGGCCGGCATGCGGTGCGTCGGCGAACGGACGCGGATCGCCCTCGGCGCCGCCGGCCTTCGTCTCGTAGCTCGCGTACTCGTTGGTCACCGTGACCGAGTCGGCGATCAACTGCGCGCGGCCCTGGTGCATCCAGATCGCGCGCTCGCAGATCTGCCGCACGTCGTAGAGCGAGTGCGAGCAGAAGAACATCGACCGGCCCTCGGACTTGTACTTCCAGATGCGCTCGACGCACTTCTTGCGGAAGCCCATGTCGCCGACCGCGAGGATCTCGTCGATGATCAGCAGGTCGGGTTCGGTGGCGACGGCGACGCTGAAGCCGAGCCGCGCCTGCATGCCCGACGAGTAGGTGCGCACCGGCGCGTGGATGAACTCGCCGAGTTCGCTGAAGTCGACGATCTCCTGGTACTTGCGCTGCGCCTCCTTGCGCGAGAAGCCCATCAGGGCCGCGTTCATGAACACGTTCTCGCGGCCCGAGAAGTTCGGCTGGAAGCCGGCGCCGAGCTCGAGCAGGCTCGTCACGCGGCCGTTGACCGTGTAGCTGCCCGCGGTCGGGAACGTCGTGCCGCTGAGCACCTTCAGCAGGGTCGACTTGCCGGCGCCGTTGCTGCCGACGACGCCGACGCACTCGCCGCGGCCGACGTGGAACGAGACGTCCTGCAGTGCCGGCACCTCGCGGTGCAGCTTGCGGCCCCGGTTCCAGGGCAGCCGCTCGAGCAGCCGGTGGTACGGATTGCCGTAGAGCCGGTAGGTCTTGCTGAGGTTCCGGGCCTCGATGACGGGCTGCATGGCGCTCACTTGACGAGCTTGCGCTCGCGCAGGAAGGCGACGACCTTCTGCAGGTTGTCGGCCGCGCTGTCGTGCAAGGTGTCCAGGTGCAGTTCGGGCTGCGCCGGCGGCTCGTACGGCGCGTCGACGCCGGTGACGTTGCCGAGTTCGCCGGCGCGCGCGCGCGCGTAGAGGCCGTCCTCGTCGCGGGCCTCGCAGGCCTCGAGCGGCGCGTCGCAGAACAGCTCGAAGAAGTGCCGGCCGCCGACGATCTCGCGCGCCTGCCGGCGCTCGAAGGCGAGCGGCGACACGAGCGCGACCACCGTGCTGATGCCGGACTCGAGGTTCAGCCGCGCGATCTCCGCGGCGCGG
The DNA here is from genome assembly GCA_016873195.1 of Planctomycetota bacterium. Taxonomy (GTDB): domain Bacteria; phylum Planctomycetota; class UBA1135; order UBA1135; family UBA2386; genus VGXW01. The sequence goes on from VGXW01000064.1 coordinate 13,097, forward strand.
CGCTGGTTCTCCCAGCGGTCGGCGCCGCTGAAGCCGAGGTCGCGGTTCAGGCCGGAGCGCAGGATCTCGCCGTCGAGCACCTGCACGTGGTGGTGGCGGTCGAACAGCCACTTCTCGAGGCCGTAGGCGATCGTCGACTTGCCGGCGCGCGGCAGGCCCGTGATCCACAGCACGAACGGCCGCTGGCCGAGGTGCTGCGCGCGTTCCGCGGCCGTGACCTTGCGGCGGTGCTGCAGCCGCACGTTGCTGCCCGCGTCGGCGCTGCCGCGGCGGCGCTGCACCGTGTCCTCGGCGACCTTGCGCTCGACGATCATGCCCGCCGCCAGCGTTCCGTTGGTCAGGCGGTCGATCAGCACGAACGAGCCCGTCGCGCGGTTCTGCGCGTAGGCGTCGGCGGCGAGCGGGCGCGCGCACTCGAGCCGCAGGCGGCCGACCTCGTTCATGTGCAGCGTGCCGGCCGGCTCGCGGTGCAGGTTGCCGACGTTGATGCGGTAGCGCACGTCGGTGACCACCGCAGGCGTCTGCTGCGTCGTGTGCTTGACCAGGTACTGCTTGCCGGGCTGCAGCGGCTGTTCGCTGAACCACACGACCATCGCCTCGAAGCCGTTCACGAGCGGCGGCGCGTTGTTGGGCGCGACCAGCATGTCGCCGCGGCTGACGTCGACCTCGTCGGCCAGCGTCAGCACGACCGACATCGGCGCGAACGCCTGCTGGATCGGGCCGTCGAAGGTCACGATCGACGCGACCCGGCTCTGCTTGCCCGACGGCAGCACCGCGACCGGGTCGCCGATCCGCACGACGCCGGACGCGAGCGTGCCCGCGTAGCCGCGGAAGTCGAGGTTGGGCCGCAGCACGTGCTGCACCGGGAAGCGCAGGTCGACCAGGTTGCGGTCGCTCGCGACGTGCACGGACTCGAGATGCTGCAGCAGCGGCGCCCCCTGGAACCACGGCATCGAGGCGCCGCGGAAGACCACGTTCTCGCCCTTCAGCGCCGACAGCGGGATGAAGTGGATGTCGCGCACCTGCAGCCGCGCGGCGAAGTCGCTGTAGGCGTCACGGATCTCCTGGAAGCGCTGCTCGCTCCAGCCGACCAGGTCCATCTTGTTGACCGCGATCACGAAGTGCTGGATGCCGAGCAGCGCGCAGATGAACGAGTGCCGCCGCGTCTGCTCGAGCACGCCGTGCCGCGCGTCGATCAGGATCACCGCGAGGTCGCAGGTCGACGCCCCCGTCGCCATGTTGCGCGTGTACTGCACGTGCCCCGGCGTGTCGGCGATGATGAACTTGCGCCGGTCGGTCGCGAAGTAGCGGTAGGCGACGTCGATCGTGATGCCTTGCTCGCGCTCGGCCTGCAGGCCGTCGGTCAGCAGCGCGAGGTCGAGTTCTTCGCCGGTCGTGCCGAAGCGCGCCGAGGCCTTCTTCGTGGCCGCCAGCACGTCGTCGTAGACCTGCTGGCTGTCGTAGAGCATGCGGCCGATCAGCGTCGACTTGCCGTCGTCGACGCTGCCGCAGGTCAGGAACCGCAGCATCTCGCGACGGCCGTACCTGGCCAGGTAGCCCTCGATGCCGAGTTCGTCGATCTGGCGCGCGTAGGACATCAGAAGTAGCCCTCCCGCTTCTTCTGCTCCATCGAGCCCGCCTCGACGTAGTCGATTTTGCGGCCCTGCCGCTCGCTGTCGCGGCTGCGCAGCATCTCCTCGATGATCTTCGGCAGCGTGTCCGCCCCCGACTCGATCGCGCCGGTCAGCGGGTAGCAGCCCAGCGTGCGGAAGCGGACCAGCTTCGTCTCGGGCTGCTCGCCGGGCTCGAGCCGCATGCGCTCGTCGTCGACCATGATCCACGTGCCGCCGCGGCGCACGACCGGGCGGTGCTTCGCGAAGTAGAGCGGCACGACGGGCAGGTTCTCGCGATGGACGTAGAGCCAGACGTCGAGTTCGGTCCAGTTGCTGAGCGGGAAGACGCGGATCGACTCGCCCTTGGCGACGCGGCAGTTGAACAGGTTCCAGAGCTCGGGCCGCTGGTTCTTCGGATCCCACTGGTGGAACCGGTCGCGGAAGCTGAACACGCGCTCCTTGGCGCGGCTCTTCTCCTCGTCGCGGCGCGCGCCGCCGAACGCGGCGTCGTAGCCGCCGGCCTCGAGCGCCTGCTTCAGCGCCTCGGTCTTCATGATGTGCGTGTAGCGCTGCGTGCCGTGGTCGAACGGGTTGATGTCGTTGCGCACGCCGTCCTGGTTGATCCACTCCACGAAGTCGAGGCCGAGCTCCTTCACGAGCTGGTCGCGGAACGTGATCATCTCGCGGAACTTCCACGTCGTGTTGACGTGCAGCACCTTGAACGGAATGCGCGCGGGCGCGAACGCCTTCTGCGCCAGCCGCAGCATCACGCCCGAGTCCTTGCCGATCGAGTAGAGCATCACCGGCCGTTCGAATTCGGCCGCGACCTCGCGGATGACGTGGATGCTCTCGTGCTCGAGTTGCTGGAGATGGCTCAGCGCGTAGGTGGTCATGATCCGGTGGCGGCAGGCGGGGTCAGCATGCCGCGCGCGCGCAGCAGGGCCGCGACGGCGGCGGCGGACTCGGCGAGCGACTGGCTGCCGGTCGGCAGGCGCAGGTCGGGCCGCTCCGGCGGTTCGTACGGCGAGTCGATGCCGGTGAACTCGGGGAGCTGGCCCGCGCGCGCCTTGCGGTAGAGCCCCTTCGGGTCGCGTTGCTCGCAGACGTCGAGCGGCGCGTCGACGTGGATCTCGACGAAGTCGGCGCCGATCACCGCGCGCGCCTGCGCGCGGTCGCTGCGGAACGGCGAGATGAACGCGGTCAGCACGATGAGGCCGGCGTCGGCGAGCAGCGCGGCGACGTGGCCGATGCGGCGGATGTTCTCGGTGCGGTCCGCGGCGGAGAAACCGAGGTCGGCGCACAGGCCGTGGCGGACGTTGTCGCCGTCGAGCACGTAGGCGAGGCGTCCGGCACCGTGCAACAGCTGCTCGACGGCGCGCGCGACGGTCGACTTGCCGGAGCCGGACAGGCCGGTGAACCAGACCACGGCGCCGCGCTGGCCGAGCAGGCGTTCGCGATCCCGGCGCGAGACGGTGCCGTCGTGGCGCTGCAGGTTGCGTTCGGGGCTGGTCATCGGGGCAGAGCGGCGCGCAGAAAGGCGGAGCAGCATCCGCGGGCCGCGCGGTGGATTCAATTGCGTCATCGTCCGGGGGCGTGCGGGGGCTGGAATCGCGGCGGCAGGGCGCAGAAACGCCGGTGGCAGTGGGGGAGGGCCGATGGGGTGCCGAGGCGGCGCAAGGGCGCAGCCGGCGCGGAACCACGGCCCGCGCCGAGGCGCGGCGGTGCCCATCGCGCTACCCTGTGTGCGTGTCCGTGCTCAACCCGACGCCCCCGCACCTGCTCGTCGACGGCAAGGGGAGGCCCTACTTCCTGTGGGACATGGACATGACCCTCGGCGAGTTCGAAATCGCGCTGCGCGACGGCGACCGTGTGGAGCGCGCCTACCTGCTCGGCAAGCTCATGCGCCAGGCGAAGCCGGACGACGTGTTCACCTTCGTGACGCCCGAAGCGATCCGCGAGCTGTGGGCCGACGTGCAACCCTGGCTGGGCCGCACGCGCGAGTTCTGGCACTGGCTGATGGCGGCCTGGAAGGTGAAGCCGTGAGCGGGAAGCTGGACGGGCTCCAGGTGCACGTGCTGGCGATGGCCACCGGGCAGGCAACGACGCAATGGGCCGACACGAGGGAGGAACCATGATCGCCAGGAGCAGTGGTTGGGCGGCCTTGCGCCTCGCCCTCGTCCTCGCGTACGCGTCGTCGAGCGCCAGTGTCCCGGCCCAGAGTTCGGTGCGTGGTTGGGGCAAGTTCGTCTTCGACAGCGCATGGAGCGAGGCGAACGACTACGTGGAGGTGGCTTGCGGGGGCGACCACACGATTGTGCGGCGGGCGAACGGTTCGGTGGTCGTCTGGGGCTGGAACGCGGAGGGTCAGTGCAACGTGCCAGTCCAGCTGCCCTTCCACAGTTGGGTGAAGATCGCCGGCGGTCATGGCCACACGAGCGCACTGCGGTCGGATGGCCGGGTGATCGCGTGGGGATACAACACTTCGCTGCAATGTCAGGTCCCCGCGCTGCCCCCGGGTCTGACCTACGTCGACGTCGCGAATGGTGGCCACCACACGGTCGCGCTCCGCTCGGACGGATCGGCGGTCGCCTGGGGCGAGAACTCGTACGGCCAATGCGCCGTCCCCTCGCCGCCGCCTGGGCTCAGCTACGTGAAGATCGCCGGAGGCGGAATCCACACGCTGGGGCTCCGCTCGGACGGCCGGGTCGTCGCGTGGGGGAGCAGCGCCTTCGGTCTGCGCAGCGTGCCACGCTTGCCGAGCGGACTCACCTACATCGGGATCGCCGGCGGGTCCTACCACGCGGCTGCGCTGCGTTCGGACGGTCAGGTGGTGGCGTGGGGGGACAACACCGCCGGTCAATGCACGGTGCCGCGGCTGCCGATCGGCCTGACCTACGTCGAGGTCGCGTGCGGCTTGGGGGACACGATCGCGCGTCGTTCGGATGGATCGGTGGTCGCCTGGGGCTGGAACGGCGAGGGCCAGTGCAACGTTCCCACCTTGCCGTCCGGCATGACCTACGTCGAGATCGCCGGCGGCGGGCACCACTCGGCGGCGCGCCGCCAGGACGGTACCGTCGTCGCCTGGGGCTGGGACGAACGCGTCCAATGCAACGTGCCGCCCTTGCCGCCGGGCCGCCCCTACACCGACGTCGCATGCGGCCCGTTCCATGTCCTGGCGCTCCGCTCGGACGGCACCATCGTGGCGTTGGGCCAGCACGACAACGGCCAGCGCAGCGTGCCTGCGTTGCCGCCGGGTCTCGCCTACACCGCTGTCGGCGCGGGCATACTCGTGTCGGCGGCGTGCCGATCGGACGGCACGGTGGTGGTCTGGGGCGACACCAGGTTGGGCCAGGGGAACGTGCCCGCCCTGCCCGCCGCGCAGTCCTAC
>VGXW01000065.1 GCA_016873195.1 Planctomycetota bacterium
GGCGCTGCAGGCGGCGAGGGCGAGCGGAAGGGGCAGCAGGCTGCGGACGCGCATCGCGACAGGATGCGCCGGCGCGGGCCCAGGCTCCAGAGGGCTCGGCGACTTCACGCGCGCGTCAGGGCGAACACCGCGCGCCAGACGAGCAGCACGCTGACCGCGACGAAGCTCGCGAAGAAGCGGATCACGAAGCCGTACGAGTGGTCGCCTTCGAGCCAGCACGGACCGAACCACAGCGCGAGTCCGGCGGCCAGCATCGGCCAGCGGCCACGGCCGAACAGCCAGCCCGTGGGCAGCAGCAGCGGCACGCCGAGGCACCACCAGACGGTGCTGGTCGCGACGCGCGTCGCGAGCGGCGGGATCGGTGCAGGTTCCGACGCGCCTGCCGCCGGCTCGAACGTGAGGTAGACCGCCCCCGCGATCGCCGCGAGCCCGCCGAGCAGGAACAGTCCGCGCAGCGCGAGCAGCCCGCAGCGCACGACCTTGCCGAGGAACTCGATCTCGGGTTCGCGCTTGCCGAGGAAGGCCGGGCCGGGTGGAGCAGCAGGGAGTCGCGGCGCGGAGGGTGCCATCGGAACGTGCGGGTCGGCGACCGGCGGATCATAGGGACGCGGGTCCGCCGGGGCTGCCGGCAGCCGAGCCGGCTGCATCCGCACTCGGCCCCGGCGACGAACGTGCAACTGCTCCTGTTGCGCACCGCCGGCTGGTGGACCGGCCCCGACCCGGCGGACCCGTCCTGCCCGGGCCGGCGCGCCGACGGCTCCTTGTCGGCGTTGCCGACCCCGAACCTCGCGAACTGCCGCCGCGACGAGGTGCTGCGCTACTTCGACAACGGTTGGGTGCTCACCGAGCTGCTGTTCGCCGGGCTCTCGGTGAAGTCGGCTTTCTACCGCTCCCCGTACCACCAGCTGCGGCATCCGCTGGGTGTTCTACTACGTCCATCCGGCGGCGCTCTACGTCAACAAGCTGCGCGTGGCCGGCCTGCGGAACGGGCCGGTCGACGCCTGGTACGAGCAGCTGTTCGAGACTGGCGTCGACGAGATGAGCTGGGACGACCTCGACCGCAAGCCGACCGACTGGCCCGGGCTCGACGCCTGCCGCGCCTACCGCCGCAAGGTCTACCAGCTCGTGCGCTCGATCATCGCCGAGCACCCCGGCCTCGCCGACGGCCATGACCGCATCGGCTTCGACTCGCCGCTGTGGGCGCTGTTCCTCGGCTTCGAGCACGAACGCATCCACCTCGAGACCAGCTCGGTGCTGATCCGCGAACTGCCGGTCGAACTCGTGCGGCGGCCAGCGCAGCTGCCGCCGCCGCATCCGAGTGCCCGCACGGTCGCGGCCGACGAGCTGCCGGCGTGGCGCGAGCCGGTGGCCGGGCGCGACTTCCCGGACAACCCGCTGCTGCCAGCACCCGGCGGCAGGGTGCGGATCGGCAAGGATCCCGCGTTCCCCTCGTACGGCTGGGACAACGAGTACGGCCGCCGCGAGGTCGACGTCGCGCCGTTCGCCGCGAGCCGCCACGTGGTCAGCAACGGCGAGTTCCACGCCTTCGTCGCGGCCGGCGGCTACCGCGACCAGGCGCTGTGGAGCGAGGCCGGCTGGCGCTGGCGCACGTTCCGCAACGTGAAGTGGCCGACCTTCTGGGTGGCGTGCGGGCCGCAGGGCTCGCACCAGTTCCTGCTGCGCACGGTGTTCGAGATCGTCGCGATGCCGTGGGACTGGCCGGCGGTGGTCAACTTCTACGAGGCGCAGGCGTTCTGCGCCTGGCGCAGTCGCCGCGACGGTCACGCCGTGCCGCTGCGCCTGCTGACCGAGGCCGAGCACCACCGGCTACGCGACCTCGCCGGCTTCGGCTGCGGCGACGCCGACGCGTGGCGCATGCACGGTGACGCGTCGCTGAACCTCGCGCTGCGCCACGGCAGCGAGGCGCCGGTCACCGCCGACGGGCGGCCGTTCAGCGACCTGTTCGGCAACGTCTGGCAATGGGGCGAGGACCACTTCCACCCGCTGCCCGGCTTCGCCGTGCACCCCTGCTACGACGACTTCTCGACGCCGTGTTTCGACGGCCGCCACCAGATGATCTTCGGCGGCTCGTTCGTCTCGTGCGGCGACGAGGCGACCGTGCACCAGCGATTCCACTTCCGGCCGCACTTCTTCCAGCACGCCGGCTTCCGCGTGGTCGATCCGCTGCGCTCCGGCAACGACGGCGCCGCGGTGCGCCTGGCCGGCCCCGCCGCCGCGCCGGCTCCCGCCGCGCAGCGGCCGCTCGACCTGCCGCCGGCCGAGGCACAGCGGGCCGTGCAGGTCGTCGGCGACGCGATCCTCGCCTGGTACGCGCGCCTGCCGCGGCTGGCGCCGGCCGGCACCGCGCACGACCCGGCGACCGCGGGCATCCGCCGCGACTGGCGCCCACCGATCGCCGCGTCGCCGCTGCCCGAACACGGCGAACCGCTCGAGCCGCTGGTGCGCCGGGTGCTCGACGAGGTCGCGCCCGACGGGCAGGTGGTCGGTCATCCCGGCTACCTCGCCTACGTCGCCGGCGCCGGCAACCTGATCTCGGTGCTCGGCCACTCGCTGGCGCTGGCGGTCAACTCCTTCACCGGCAACCACCACACGGCGCCGGCGATGGTGCACCTCGAAGACCAGGTGCTGCGCTGGTTCGCCGCCATCGTCGGCTATCCCGAGCAGGCCGGCGGCGTGCTGACCAGCGGCTCGTCGCTGGCGCTGCTGTCGGCGGTGGTCGCCGCGCGCGAACGCGCCCGAGCACCGTGGGACAAGGCGCGCATCTACGTCAGCGACCAGACGCACCACGCGGTCGGCAAGGCGCTGTTCGCCGCCGGCTTCACGCGCGAGAACCTGGTCGTGTTGCCGAGCCGCGACTACCGGCTCGACGTCGAGCGGCTGGCCGAACGGCTGGCCGCCGACCGCGCCCGCGGCCTCGTGCCGGTGCTCGTGGTGGCCAGCGCTGGCAGCACCAACACCGGCCGCGTCGACCCGCTGGCCGACGTCGCCGAGCTATGCGCCCGCCACGGCGTGTTCTGCCACTGCGATGCAGCCTACGGCGGCTTCTTCCGGCTGCTGCCGGAGGCCTGGTGCCTGCGCGGCATCGAACTCTCCGACACCGTGTCGCTCGATCCGCACAAGTCGCTGGCGATCCCGTACGGCACCGGCGCGCTGCTGGCGCGCTCGCTCGACGACCTGCGTTTCCCGCGCGGCCTCGACGACTCCTACATGCCGCCCGTCACCGCCGGACTGCGCTACGAGTACGGCGACCTCGGCCCCGAGCTGTCGCGCGACCCGCGCGGCCTGCCGGTCTGGCTGGCGATCCGGAGCTTCGGCATCGGCGCCTTCCGCGCCAATCTGCGCGAGAAGTGGCAGCTGGCGCGCCGGCTCGCGACGGCGATCGAGGCGACCGCGGGGCTCGAACTGCTGACCGCGCCCGATCTGTCGATCCTGACCTTCCGTGCGCGCGGCGAAGGCGACCAGCGCACGCAGGCGCTGCTGGCCGCCGTCAACCGCAGCGGCCGCTGGTTCCTGACCACCTGCCGGCTCGACGGCCGGCTCGCGATCCGCGCCTGCCTGCTCGGCTTCCGCTGCGACGCCGCCTCGGTCGACGGGTTGGTGGACCTGCTGCGCGCCGAGGCCGGGCGGCCGGGGTAGGGCTCCTCGGCCGGCGCGGCAGCCGGGTGCTGAACAGCTCGCCGTCCGGCCCGCCGACCGGCGCCACGCCGTTCGACCTCGACTCGCCGGCCCCGCTGAACTTCGTCTTCGTCACCTTCGCGCCGGCGGGCGTCAACGCGGTGCCGAACTCGTTCCCCGGCTTCCCGTGGTCGCTGCTCGGCTTCCCCGACCACCACCCGGTCAACTTCTTCTACAGCTGGTACCCGACCATCGGCGGCACCTGCACCTTCCCGTCCTTTGCGATCCCGCCGAACTTCCCGGTCAAGCTGCTGTTCCAGAGCGTCGGCATCGTCAACGGCCAGATCGAGTTCAGCACGCCGGCGGTGCTCGACGTGCTGTGAAACGAGCGGCCTACCGGAGCCGCGCCTCGATCTCCGGCCGCAGCCACCCGGCGACGCGTTCGCAGCCCGCGTGGCTGAGGTGCCAGTCCTGCGCGAAGTAGAGCGCCCGCTTGTCGGGCGCCGCGAGGATGCGGTCGGTGAGGTCGATCACCTCGAGGCCCGCCGCCGCGAGCAGCCGCGCGAGCCGCGCGTGCCCGCGGCCGCGCTGGTGCAGCGCCGGGTCGAGCCTGTTCTCCTGCAGCAGCTCGCCGTAGTCGCGCAGCGCGACCTCGTGGCCCGGCAGCAGCACGACGAGGGAACGCAGCCCCTGCGCCGCGCGCGCGAAGTCGCGGAAGTGGCCCGCCAGCGCCGCCTCGACCTCGCCGACGAACGGCTGTTCCGCGTCGCGCGAGGGATCGCGGTCGAGGAACAGCGCCTCGGCGAGGCTGATGCCCGGCCCGACGGGCTGGATCGACGCGATCGCGATCGCCTCGAAGCGATTCTGCAGCAGCCGTTCGACGTGGTACCAGAGCCGCGAGGTCACCATCATGCGGAAGCGCCACGACGTGCGCGCCATGCCGGCAGGGCCGGCGTTCATCAGCCAGCCGTCGACGACGGACAGCGGCTCCTGCATCGCGTCGAGCACGTCGTTGCCGACGTACATCGTCGCGACCACGACGTCGGGCGCGAACGTGGGCCGGAAGCGTTCGAGCGTGTAACCCCACTCGCGCGGGCTCGTGCCGAACATGCCCGCGTTGCCGACCGCGACCCGGCGGCCGGCCGAGTGCAGCTGCTGTTCGAGCCGCGCCGGGATCGTCTCGCCGTCGGCCACGCCCATGCCCCACACGTAGGAGTCGCCGACCATCAGCACGCGCTGCTCGCCCGCGGCCTTCGGGCCCGGTTCGGCGCCGCGCAGGCCCAGCGCGTTCGTGTGCACGGGCACCTCGCGCCCCTCGACGAGCTGGTGGCCGTTCCAGCCCGGCGTGGTCTCGATGCGGCCCCGGTCGTCGAGCCGGTAGAAGCCGCGCATGTCCGCGAGCGGCAGCTGCAGCGGGTCGTAGATGCGCAGCGCGATCTCGACGAGCAACAACGCACCGGCGAAGCCGATCGCGACGGCGACGAGGCCGAACAGCAGACGGCGGCCGCGGCGCCGGGGACGCGGTGGGGCGGGGGACACGGGCCGGATCCTAGCTGCGCACGGAGGCGAACGCTCGGGCCGCCGGCTATGGTCCCCGGCCAGATGGCCAAGAACCCTCCGTTCCGCCGCGTGCTGATCGCCAACCGCGGCGAGATCGCGCTGCGCGTCGTGCGCGGGCTGCGCGAACTCGGCATCGAGTCGGTCGCCGTGCACAGCGACGTCGACGCGCGCTGCGCGCACGTGCTGCACGCCGACCACGCGGTGCCGCTCGGCGGCAACACCGCGACCGAGAGCTACCTCGACGTGCAGAAGGTGCTGGCGGCGGCCAAGGCGAGCGACGCCGAGGCGATCCACCCGGGCTACGGGTTCCTGTCGGAGAACGCCGGATTCGCGCGCGCGGTGCGCGACGCGGGGCTCGTGTTCGTCGGCCCGAACCCCGAGGCGATGGACCGGCTCGGCGGCAAGAAGACCGCGCGCGAAGAGGCGATCGCGGCGGGCGTGCCGGTGATCCCGGGCATCGAGCATGACGACGGCGACGCATCCCTGGTCGCCGCCGCGCAGCAACTCGGCCTGCCGGTCATGGTCAAGGCCAGCGCCGGCGGCGGCGGCCGCGGCATGCGGCTCGTCGAGCGCGAGCAGGACCTCGCCGACGCGATCGCCGCGGGCCGCCGCGAGGCGAAGGCGGCGTTCGGCGACGACCGCATGATCGTCGAGCGCTTGGTGTTGCCGGCCCGGCACGTCGAGATCCAGTTGATCGGCGACCGGCACGGCCACGTCGTCTCGCTGCACGAACGCGAGTGCTCGGTGCAGCGCCGCAACCAGAAGGTGCTCGAGGAGTCGCCGTCGGCGGTCGTCGACGAGGCGCTGCGCCAGCGCATGGGCGACTGCGCGGTCGCGCTGGCGAAGCGGGTCGGTTACGACAACGCCGGCACCGCGGAGTTCCTGCTCGACGACCAGGGGCGGTTCTACTTCCTCGAGGTCAACGCGCGGCTGCAGGTCGAGCACCCGGTCACCGAACTCGTCACCGGCGTCGACCTCGTGCACCTGCAGATCCACGTCGCCGCGGGCGGCAAGCTCGCGGACGCGCTCGCGGGCGTGGACCTGCGGCCGCGCGGCCACGCGATCGAGGCGCGCATCTGCGCCGAGTCGCCGGAAGCCGGCTACATGCCCGCGGCGGGACAACTGCGGCTCGTCAAGGAACCCGAGGGCCCGGGCATCCGCGTCGACAGCGGCGTCTACACGGGCTGGGAGGTGCCGCAGTACTACGACTCGCTGCTCGCGAAGTTGATCGTCTGGGCGCCCGACCGCGCGACGGCCTGCGCGCGGCTGAGCCAGGCGCTGCGCGAGACGGCCTACCTGGGCATCCCGACCAACGTCGACTTCCTGCGCCGCATCGTCGACGACACCGCGTTCCGCTGCTCGCGGCTGCGCACCGACATGCTGAAGCTGCGCCCCGAACTCGCCGAGGGACCGAAGGAGCCGCCCGAGGACCTGGCGCTCGCCGCCGCGGTGCTGTGCCAGGCCGTGGCGCCGCGCGGTGGAGCGGCAGCGCCGGCCGGCGGCGGCGCCGCTCTCGGCCAGGACCCGTCGCTCGTCTGGCAGGAACTCGCCGGTTTCCGGCTCTTCGAGGGCAAACGATGAAGCTGCATCGTGAGTACCTGCGCGACGGCAAGGCCGTGCCGGTCTCGGCCGAACACGTCGAGGGCGATCGGTGGCGCGTGCGCGTCGGCCCCGCGACCCACGAGTTCCGCGCGCAGTTGCTCGGCGACGGCGGCGTCCGGCTCGCGCCGGTCGGCGAGGAGTTCGACCGGTCGTTCGTCGCCTACGGCGCGCCCGCGGGCAAGGACTACATGGTGCGCGTCAACGGCCGCACGCACACGCTCGCGGCCCCCGTGTCGCAACGCGGCTCCGGCGCCGCCGCCGCCGACGGCACGATCCGCGCGCCGATGACGGGCACTGTGCTCGACGTGCTCTGCGCGCCCGGGGACACGGTCGCCGCCGACCAGACGCTGGTCGTGCTGTCGGCGATGAAGATGGAGCACAAGCTCGCGGCGGGCGTGGCGGGGGTGGTGCAGGCCGTCGCCGCGAAGAAGGGCGTCATCGTGGACCAGGGCGCGGCCCTGGTGGTCGTCGAGCGGGCGCCGGCGGTGGGCTGACGGCCGGCGCGCTCAGTTCGTGCCGGTGCGCCAGACGATCGAGGTCACCGTCGCGAGCGGCGCGCCGCCGTGGCACGGGAACAGCACCTCGGTGAACTGCGCGCGCAGGTCCTGTTCCCAGTTCTTGCGGCAGCGTTCGCAGCGGAACTGCTCGGCGTCGGGCTTCAGGTTGTCGAACACCTTCGCGGCGAGCGTGCGCGCTGCGTCCCAGTTGGCGCGAACGCACTGCTCGGCGAGCAGCGCGTGCGCGACGTCGACGCCGTAGACGAGGCGGACCCGGAAGTTGGTCGGCGTGGTTCCGGCGAGGATCGGCTGGTCGAGCAACCAGTCGGTCTCGACGTAGGTCATCGCACGCTGCTCGAACGAGACGGTGGCCGTCTCGCCGAGCGGCGCGGGGGCGGTTCGCTGGGGGGCCGTGTTCGCGTTGGTCTGGCAGGCGGCGAGGGCGAGCAGGAGACCCAGGGTGGGGACGGTGCGGCGGAGGCTCTTGCGCATGACGGCCCTGGTATCGGCAGGATCCGGGCTCCGGGTTGACCCGGTCAACGGCGGACTCGATCCGCCTGATGCCGGCGGTCTGGGCTGGATCTGGTTCCCTCTCCTGCAGCGCGGCTCCTGGCTCAGGTTCATTCGCAGAGGCGCGCAACGCATCCTCGTCACCAGCGGCTGTGGCCGCGCCTGATCCCTGCTCTCGCAGCCTACCAGTGCCCGATCACGCCCTCGGCCGCGTTGGAGACCACGCCGCCCAGTGGGTTGCCGGCATTCGGGTCGAGCACCAGCGCCTGGTTGTAGAAGTGCATGCCGACGAGGCCAGGGTGGTTGGGGATCGACAGCCAGTACTTCGCCACGCCGTTCTGCCCGATCAGGAAGACCGCTGCATCCGGACTCACGTTCAGGTGGCACCCCGGCGCACCGACCCCGGCGAGCGGGAACGGTGGCGTGCGCTGCCAGCCGAAGAGCATGAACGCCACGCTCTGCGGCAGGTCGAACACGTTCACCTCCATCGTGCCCGCCAAGTGCGGTGTGTCCCGCGGCACGAGTCGGGCAGGCTGCTGGGACCCGGCACAGCCCTGCGCGAACGACGCGTAGGTGCTGGGCGGACCGACGCGGCCGACCATGTTGAAGAGGTTGGAGGCCACCTGCACGTAGCTCGTGCCGGGATCGAGCGGTGGGATCTGGTCGGGGTGGGGGGTCGGGTGGTTCTCACCCGCGATCTCGACCAGACCATCCGATCGCCGCAGGACGATGAAGTCCTGGGCGCCGTCGACCTCGACGTAGTAGACGCCGAACGGCAACTGCGGGACGAGCTTCCACAGCCCGGAACTGGGATACCAGCCGATGCCCCAGGTCTCGATCGTTCCGTCGGAGCGGAGCGCGGTGTCGTAGGTGCTGCAGATGCCGAGGTCGGCGTACTCGACACCGGCAGGCAGCGCCGGTACGGGCCAGGGCGCCGTCCCTGCGTAGACGATGGCTCCGTCCGAGCGCCGCAGCACCGTTCGGCCGAACTGCACGTCGATCTCGACGTAGCGCAGCAGGGGCGGCAGGGCGGGGATGATGCATTGGCCGTAGGTGTTGTTGCCGAACGCGATCGCGGTGCCGTCCGAGCGCAGCGCGGCGGTGTGCCCGTCGGCCACGGCAAGGGCGGTGTACGTCACGCCGGTGGGCAGTGCGGGGACGGTGCACATGCCGGTGCTGTTGTCGCCGAACGCGACGAGTACGCCATCCGAACGCAGGGCGGCCGTGTGGGTGATGCCAGCCGCGACCTTGGTGTAGCGCACACCTCGCGGCAAGGGCGGCACGTCGCACTGACCGGACTGGTTGTTGCCGAAGACGTGCAGCGTGCCGTTGCTGAGCACGTAGCCGTCGTGGGCACCACCCGAGGAGGCGTCGACGATCCGGGCGAGGGGGCTCCCGGGGCCTCGCGTTGGTTCGGGTGGCGGGATGTAGGAGTCGTGGAAGGAGTTGTGGCCCCAGGCCAGCACACCACCATCAGACATCAGCGCAACAGTGTGGTGGATCCCACACTCGAGCTTGTGGCACGTGATTCCTCGGGGGACTACCGGCACGTTGCACTGGCCCATGTAGTTGTCGCCCCAGGCAACGAACTGGCCGTCGGATCGCCAAGCGACCGTGTGGTAGTTGCCCGTGGCCACTCTCTCGTAGACCATGCCATACGGCAGGGTTGGTACGTTACATTGTCCTGTGCTGTTGTCACCCCAGGCGACGATGTTGCCGTCCGATCGCAGCAGGACGACGTGATCCCAGTTCTCATCGTCATTAGAGTCGATTCCGACGTAATACACGCCAGCGGGCAACGCCGGTATGTTGCACAGTCCATGGCGGTTGTCGCCCCAGGCGAGGATGGTCCCGTCGGACAGCAGTGCATAGGAACGGGCGCCGGCAGCAAGCAGGTCGACGACCCAGGTGCCTGGCGGCAGGGCTGGCACGGTGCACTGCCCGTAGTAGTTCGATCCCCAGGCCACGATTGCGCCGTCGCTGCGCAGTAGCAGAGCGTGCTCTGGTCCGGCAGAGAGCTGTACATAGCGTGTTCCTAACGGCAGTGGCGGAGCCTGCAGTGGCCAACCCAGTGCGCCGGCCCCGGCTAGACTTCCCCATCCAACAATCGTCCCTTCGGTGAGCAGGCCGAGACCGTACCCCATCCAGCCTAGGGCAACTTGAGTGAATGAGCTGCCCTGTGGTAGCAAGGGCACGTCGCAAGCAAGGAAGTAGTTCTGACCCTGCGCGAAGATGCGGCCGTCCGAACGTAATACGGCGGTGTTGTAGCCGCTTGCGGAAGTGTCGACGAACCGCCCGTTGCGCGCTTCCGTGTCGAAGCGGAGGTAACTCCACCCGCGCACCGAGCTGTGAAACTGCGCAGGGAGGACGTCCACGGCCAGCGCGATGGACAGGTGGATCCAGGAGAGCACCAGGAGTCGACGCATGGCGGAAGATGTGGAGTGCATGTCTTCTGACAGCGGCCCCGGGCGAACCCGGGGCCGGAGATTCTCAGTACCGGAACATCAAGGCGGGACTCGCGGTGAAGCTGTGCGACGTCGTGCCGATGATGATCGGCGTGTTGAGCATCGCCACAGCCTGGGCCGTGAACGTGAAGCCGCTCGGCGGCAGCGCGGTGATCGGGCAGCGCATCATCGCAGACTGGCCGCTCACGGGCGGGAACCAGAGCACCGACGTGGCCGACGATGAGACGAGCCACATCTCGACTCCGGTGATCACAGGATCCGAGATCGGCGATGTCGAGGGGAACCCGAAGTTGATCAGGGTGCCCCCGAACATCGCGTCGGAGGGGGCGCGATCGACGAGGAACGCGCCGGGATTCCCCGCCGTGGGCGGCATGCCCTCCCAGGCGATCTGCATGCGCGGCAGGTAGTTGCCGGCGAGCGGAACGCCGAGCTGGCGGCCAAAAGCGGCCAGGGCACCGTGGGGCGTGGTGCCGCCGAAGGCGGGAGGCGGCGGGTTGCTGTTCCATCCCATGAGCATGGCGATGGACCCCGTCATGTCCGTTCGCGCCATGTCGAACTGCACCATGTCGAAGACGGTGCGCACGGCGTCGTAGTTGAGCGCGGGGCCGACTTTGTTGCGTCCCACCAGGAAGGGCGGCTGGCTGGCCAGGGAGACCGGGTAGTCCGTGCTTGTGGTCGCACCGACGACGTTCACGCGGGCCCGCTCGTCGACGGCAATACCGCCGCCAGCAGGATCACCGAGCCAGATCGCAGGTGTGACACGAGTGTCGACGGTGACGAAGGGCAGCGTGCAGTTCGCTCCGCTCGTCGCGTTGGCCAGACCGACGGCAGCAGGCCTGTCGTCGTTATTCGCCGAGATGGCCGTGAACGGCTGCTCGCCGAAGCCAAGTGTGGGTGGCGTCGTTGTCGGCGGTGCAGGGTCATACCTGCAGTAGCTTCCTACGAGTATGTCCCTCGCCCCGGCGCCTGCAGCGAAGCCTACCACCGAAACGAGGTCAGGATACTCGCTCCAGCTAGCTACACCTGTGAGACCATCATCTCCTGGGCCACCAACGAAGGTGCCGTAGATGGTATTCAGGTAGGGTTCGCTCGGGATCGCGAACAGGAAGCCGTCGGTGCCCGAGAGCGTCGCGTCCGGGCCCTGGAAGATCACTGGCTTGCCTAGGGAGAATAGCCAGGCATCCGAGGTGGAGCCAACGACGTAGATCGTCTCCGTGGCTGCCGCCCACTGGACCGGTCCGTGACCGACCCAGACGTCGCGCGCCATGATCATGGCGTAGTGGTTCTGCGTCGGATCGTCCAGGCCGCCCAGTTCGCGCGAGGCGAACAACGTCAAGGCGCCGCTGGATGAAACCTGGAAGCCCGACACAGTGCCGAGGCAGTAGGTCGAGGCTGCGTTGTTGAGAGGCAGCGGGAAGACGGTGAACGGGTAGGTGAACGAACCCGTGGCCGGGGTCCCTACCGTGCGGGTCGAGCCGACGACCACGAAGGCGTCGCTCTGTTCGGGACCGTCGACGGAGATCTCGGCCAGACCGAACAGGCCGTCCTGCTCCTTGCCGCCGCCGATGGCCTGGAAGACCAGGGTCTGCGTCGGGTTGGCGGAACCGTGCGGCGCTGTGACCCTCCCGATGAAGCCGTCCCACTGGCCAGAGCCGTTGTGCGTCGCCCCGCCGTCTATCCCGCGATCCATCGGTCGATCTCGCGCAGCAGGCGCTCGGCGCTACCAGCCGCCGACCACTCCTTCGGCTGCTCCCGACACCACCGCACCGAGGGGGTTGCCTGCCGCCGGGTTCTCGACGAAGGCCTGCTGGAAGAAGCGGACGCCGACGAGGCTCTGCACGAGCGGGATCGGCATCGCGAACGTGGCCTGGCCGTTGCTGCCGGCGAAGAACGCCACCGCGTCGAGGCTGATGTGCAACGCGCAGCCGGGCAGGCCGTAGGGATCCAGTGCCATGGGCGTGGGCAGGCGGCTCCAGCCGAACGCCACGAAAGCCACGTTCGCCGGGAGATCGAGAATGCGGATCTCGTGCGGTGCGCCGATGTGGGGAGTGTCGCGCGGGATCAGGCGAGCGGCCGGCCGCGATCCAGCACAGCCAGCCCCGAACGTGACGTAGGTGCTCGTCGGGCCGACGCGCGCGGCGAAGTCCTGGCTCTGGGTCGACACCTCCACGTAGCTGGTGCCCGGGCGCAGGGGTGGTGGTGTCTCCCAGCCGTACATCCTTGTCCCCACGACGACGACTTCCCCGTCCGATCTTCGGAGCATGTGGTTCTGCCGGCCGCCGTCGACCTCCACATACGTCACGCCCGGGGGCAGCGGCGGCGGCGGGATCCATGGCCATGGCCATGGCCCTGGCGGTCCCCAGAACACTGCTGTCCCGTCGGACAGCAGAGCTGTCTGCGTGTCCTGCCCGGCACCCAGGTCGATGTAGGACAGCCCCGGGGGAGCAGCCGGCACGTTGGTCGCGCCAGCCGAAGTATCGCCTACGACCACGATGGTACCATCCGAGCGCCGCAGCATGGTGACCGTGTAGCACGCGTCGACTTCGACATACTGCAGCCCTGGGGGCAGTGCCGGTATGTTGCACACGCCGAAGGCGTTGCTGCCGAACGCCTGCGCCTGCCCGTCCGACCGCAGCAATACCGTGTGCGCCGAAGACACTGCAAGGTCCGTGTAGCGAAGCCCGGTGGGCAACGCCGGCACGTTGCACTGGCCCAGCGAGTTGTCCCCCCATGCGACCACCGTGCCGTCGGAGCGCAAGGCCGCTGCATGCATGTAGCCACACTCCACCCGCTCGTAGCGGACCCCCGGCGGCAGTATCGGAGCCTGACACTGTCCAGAGCTATCGTTCCCCCAACCATCGATCGTCCCATCCGATCGAACCGCGCAGGTGAAGTAGGTACCCCCGCCAACGCTCGTCCAATGCGTTCCTGCGGGCAGGGTACCGACCGTGCCCTGCGAGAAGCTGTTGTCGCCCCAGGCCACCACTCGCCCATCCGACAACAGTGCCAGGCCGTGCAAATACACAGCGGCAATCTCTGCGATGGATGCTCCCGCGGGCATGGCAGGAACGTTCAACTGGCCACCCCAGTTGTTGCCGAAGGCCGACAACGCTCCGTCCGAGCGCAGGAGGAGGCTGAAGCCCGTCCCGGCGGCCACGCGCGTGTAGAGGACGCCCGAGGGCAAGGCCGGAACGGTGCATTGCCCATAGCCGTTGTCGCCCCAGGCGACCACGTTGCCGTCAGACAGCAGCCCAAGCATGTGGAACCGGCCAACACCAAGGCGCACATAGCTCTTGCCGGCCGGTGGCGCCACGACGTTGCACTGCCCGTAGTCGTTGCGGCCCCACGCAACGATGTTTCCGTTGGACAACAACATCGCGCAGGACTGGATCCCGCATTGCAGGTCGAGTACCGTAGCGCCGGCCGGCACGATCGGTACATTCCACTGCCCTTCGGTGTTGTCGCCCCAGGCAACGAGCACTCCGTCCGATCGCAATGCCAGCGCATGGTTGGGCGATGCAGCCACTCTCACATAGCGGGTGCCGGGCGGCGCTGGTGGCGGAGGGTAGTAGGGCATGAAGTCGAAGTCACCCCATCCGCATATGGTTCCGTCCGATAGCAGGCCGACGCCGCAGAAGTCACGGCACGAGAACTGCGTATAGACGAGACCTGGTGGCGGCGGCGGCGGGTTCGTCAGGCCAAGCGTGGAACAACGTCCGTTGACGAAGATCAAGCCGTCGGCCCGCAGCACACCCGTGACGTAGCCACCCGCGTCGATCTGCACGATCGGCCCAGCACCCCCCTCGGTATCGTAGCCTGCCGTTCCCCAGCTGCGGATCGACGTCTGTGCAGTGGCCGCGACGCAGATCATCGGAATCGCCGCGAGCAGCCAGCGGCGAAGGTGCAGGGCGGTCATGATGGAGGTCATGAAGGTCGGGAACTCGCTTGCGGTCATGTGTCGGTCTCCGGCGCCGGCGCCCGCGCCTGGGCGCGGGCACCGGCAGCCCGTCAGTAGCTGAAGTACAGCGCCGGCGTCGCCGCCAACTGCTGCCCTGTGCACGGGAGGGCCGTCGGTAGGAAGAAGACGAACTTCTCGCACCATGCTATCCCCTGTGGGATGACCCGGGAGCCCCTCCCGGTGCCGGCCCGAAGCTCCCGGGCCGATCTGCGCCCCACCGTCTACCGCGCGATCTCGCGCAGCAGCCGCTCGGCGCGGTAGACCTTGCGCAGCGCCTCGACGATCGCCTGCGGGTGCACGCAGATGCTGCGCTCGACGCGTTCGCCGTAGAGGAACTCGTTGGCGAACGACTCGACGTTGCCGTCGAACAAGAGCCCCACCAGCCGCGCCTGCTTGTCGATCACCGGACTGCCCGAGTTGCCGCCGGTGCTGTCGACCGTGCACACGAAGTCGACCGCCGCGCGCATGTCGATGCGGTCCTTCGCCAGCAGCCACGGCTCCGGCAGGTCGAACGGGTGCGCGCCGTCGAACTCGGCATGGCGCGCGAACAGCCCGTGGAACACGGTGCGCCACGGCGCCAGGGTGCCGTTGTACGGATAACCCGCGACGCGGCCGTCGCTGATGCGCAGCGTGAACGTCGCGTCGGGCGTCACGTCGTTGCCGTAGACCGCGAACAGCAGGTTCGCGAGCCGCGCGCCGAGCTGCGTCTCCGCCGCGTCGATCGCCGCCGCCGCGGCTCTGTGCTCCGCCATCGCCTTGCCCAGCGCGCGCGCGAGCACCAGCGCCGGGTCCTGGCTCGCGGCGATCGCCGCGCTCCCACCCTGCAGCAGACCCTCCAGCACCTTGCTGTCGCCGAGCCGGCTCGTCTCGACGAGCCACTTCGCCGCCGCCTCCGGCTCGCGCCCGCCGAGCGCCGCCGCGAGCACCGGGTCGCCCTGCGGCAACCGGGCCCGCGCGCGCAGCCAATGGTCGGCGTAGAACGCGACCTGCACCGGGTCGACCTTGCAGTCGACGTCGCGCGCCGTCTGCGCGGCCTTCGCCGCGCCCGTCTCGCCGTGCTCGACGACCGCGAGAGCGCGCAGCAGCAGCGGCAGCCCGCCGGCGGTGTGGAAGTTCAGCGGCGCCTCGAGCGCCTTCTTGCGCACCATCAGCTGCGCCAGCTGCTCCCAGATCACCAGCTCGCCGCCGTGGCCAGCCCCCTTCGCGCGGGCCTGGAACGCCGTCTCGGCCGCCTGCTTGCGCCCCATGAACGCGGGGTCGAGCAGGGCACCGTGTTCGCCGCGGTAGAGCTTCTGGCCGTTCTCGAGCCCCAGGATCACCGTGCGCAGCCGCTTCTCCAGCTCGGGGCCCTGGGCCGCGAACCGGCGCAGGATCGCGATGCGATTGTCGATCTGTTCGCGCACGCGCGGATAGCGCGCGTCGCGCTGGTACTCGAGCTGCGCTCTGGTCAGCAGCCGCTGCGTGCCGCCGGGATTGCCGGTCAGGAACACCAGCTCGCCCTCGGCCGGGCCGTCGCTCCACGGGAAGTGGAACGCCGCGGTATCGGCCGGTTTGCCGTCGACCCAGGCGCGGCAGAAGGCGAAGTCGATCGCGTAGCGCGGATAGACGAAGTTGTCGGGGTCGCCGCCGAAGTGCGAGACCTGCAGGTGCGGCGCCATCACGAGGCGCACGTCGTCGAACACGCGGTATTGGTAGAGTTGCCAGACCGCACCCTGGAACAGCTTCACGAGCTGCGGCTCGAGGCCCGGTTCGCGCGCCTTCGCCTCGGCGAGCAGGCGCTCGCGGTTCACGGCGCGCTGCTGTTCGGCCGCCTCGGCGCCCGCGTCGGCGGCGATGCCGGCGGTCACCGCCGCGGTGACGTCGGTGGTCTTCACGAGCTGCTGCACGGTCAGGCCGGGCACGCGCACCTCGCCGGCGAGGTCGGCGGCGACGAAGCCGTCGCGCACCCAGTCGTTGTCACCCTGCACCTGCGCGATCGCATCGCGCACGCAGTGGTGGTTGGTCAGGATCAGGCCCTGCGGCGACACGAACGACGCCGAGCAGCCGCGGCCGAACCGCAGCGACGCGAGCCGCACCCTGTTCCACCACTGCTCGGCGGGCTGGAACCCGTACTCGCGCTGCAGGTAGGCGAGCGGCGGCCGCTCGAAGGTCCACATCTTGCCGAGGCCGAGTTCGTCCTGCGCGCGCGCGGGCGCGGGTAGCGCGGGCAGGGCGAGCAGGGCGAGCAACCAGGGGAATCGCCGGTTCATGGTCGTGCTCCTACTTCTTCTCCTGCTTCGCCGGCTCCTGCGGCTGGGCTTCCTGCTTCGCCGGCTCGTCCTTGCCGCCCTCCGCCTGCTGCCACTTCGCCAGCAGTTCCTGCTCGCGCTCGGGCTTCAGCCCCGTGCGCGTCCACGGTTTGTCGCCGCGTTCGGTCTTCGCCCATTGCAGCGTGTCGCGGATCGTGTCGCCGATCGGCCGGTACTTCATGCCCTTCTCGATGCCGCGCGCATTGGCGACCATGCTGCGGCCCTCGCGCGGGATCCACAGCGGCATCTGCATGTAGGCCTGCACCTTGTTCTCGCGCAGGAACTCCTCGCTGACGAACACGAGCTCGGCCGGCGTCGCCGTCGCGCACTTGCAGGCCGCCAGCACCTCGGCCATCGACACGCGACCGTGGAAGCCGGTCACGTTGTAGACGCCGAACACGTCGTGCTCGAGGCAGTGCAGCATCCACGCGGCGAGGTCGCGCACGTCGACGAACTGCACGTGGCCGTCGGGATCGCCAGGGCACAGCACCTGACCGCCCTTGTCGATGCGGGCGGGCCACCACGTGAACCGGTCGCTGGCGTCGCCGGGGCCGACGATGAGGCCGGGCCGGATGTTGCCGACGCGACCCGGCATCGCCGCCTCGGCCGCCGCCTCGCAGCGCGCCTTCAGCGGGCCGTAGAACGGCATCGCCTGGCGGATCTGGTTCACGTTCGCGACCTGCTCGTCCTCGACCGTGCCGACCTTCGTGTCCTCGTCGATCGTGTCGGGCCGATCGCCGAAGCTGCCGTAGACCGAGATCGTGCTGACGAACTGATAGTGCTTGCTCTTGCCGGCGAACAGCTTCGCGGTCGCCTCGACGTGCGAGGGCACGTAGCCCGAGGTGTCGACGACCGCGTCGAACGTGCGCCCCTTCAGCGACTCGAGGTCGCCCCGGTCGCGATCGCCGCGCAGCTGTTCGAGCTGGGGAAACAGGCCCGGGTTGGTCTTGCCGCGGTTGAACAGCGTGACCTCGTGGCCGTTCGCCAGCGCCGCGCGCACGAACGGCGGGCCCAGGAACGCGGTGCCGCCGAGCACGAGAATGCGCAGCGGCGCGGGGCGCGGAGCGGGCGGCGTGCGGTCAGGGGCGGGCGCGGCGCGCAGCGAACCGGCGAGCGGGGCCGCGGCGCCGGCGACGGCGAGCGAGGAGAGGAACGAGCGGCGCGTGGAGGACATGTCCGCATGCTACGGAGCGGGCTGCGCCGGCGTTTGCCCACTTCCGCCCGGTTGCCGCACTTTCGTGGCCACGTACGATTCCGACATGAACACGTTCCTCCCCGTGTGCGCCCTGTTCCTCGCCTCGGCCGGGTTGGCACAGCGCGAGATCGCGACCGTGTTCGGACCGGCGGTCGGCGGCCGGACCGGTTCCGTCGTCGCCGCGGCCGG
>VGXW01000066.1 GCA_016873195.1 Planctomycetota bacterium
CCGTCGCGGGCAGCCGGAACGTCACCGCGTCGCCGACTCTCGTGCACTTGACGAAGCGTTGGTGGCCCGAGCTCCAGCCCGCACCGAGGTTCTGCAGCTCGACCTCGACGCCAAGGCTCTTGTCGACGAGGTCCCACAGTTCGGCTTCGAGCGCGCCGGGCAGCTTCGCCGGCTTCTGCGGCAGCAGTTCGTAGCCGACGAGGTCGACGCCGACCACGCCGCCCTCGGGGCAGACGACCGCGAGCACGTGTTCGCCCTGCCCCAGCTCCACGCCCTCGAGCACGAGGTCCTCGAAGCGCTCGCCGTGCCCGCAGTCGAGGCGGAAACGGCCCTCGTCGTCCGGTTGGTCGGCGGCCCTGCGCACGGTGCCGTCGAGCGCCGCGAACACGGACGGCGCGCCCGGGCGCTGCTGGCACAGCACGCGCAGCCGGTAGCTGCCGGCCTTGCCGACCGCGAACGGGAACTCGATCCGACCGCCCGCCGGCGCCCGCCACGACAAGATCGCGCCACTGCGCGTCCACGTGTTCGGCTGGTCCGGCTCGACCTCGCCGCCGCTCGTGCGGTAACCGCCTGCACGGGTCCCGGGCCGCCACGTCGCTGCGTCGCCGTGTTCGCCGAGTTCGCCTTCGCCCCACGGCGGCAGCGCCGGCACGTGCAGTTCGCCTGGCTGCAGCGCACGGTGGTCGGTCAACACGCCGGGCCGCGCGTAGAACCACGCAGTGCGGCCGTAGCTCAGCTTCGCCACCGGCTTGTGCGTCCACAGCTCCATGGTCAGCGCGAGGCTCTGCGCGAACGGCAGGTCGTCGACGATCTGGAACCGGTGGTTGCCCGCGTAGCCGCAGTTGCCGGGCCCCGACGCGATCGGCTGCCCGCAGAACGGGTGCGCGAAGTACCGCCAGTGCGACCAGGAGTAGTCGAAGTAGTCCTCGCTGCCGGTGCCGAGCGTGCTCAGCACCCCGTCGACGGCGAAGCGTTCGTCGCCTTCGCCCCACCAGTTGCTGCGCCAGCCGGGCGCCATCGGCGGGTTCACGATCTGGCAGGCCAGTCCGACGCAACGACCCTGGCCGATCGCGAACAGCCAGGGCAGGTCGATCGGCCCCTGGCCCGCGCGCGCGTGCAGTTCGTGGTCGACGCGCCAGCGCGCGTGGCAGTAGAGCGTGGATTCGTCGAAGCCGCCCGGCAGCGGGCCGTGGGCGTGGCGCAGCGTGCCGCGCACGGCGAGGCCGCCGTGGTTCTGCAGTTCGATGCGCCAGCTCGCCCGGTAGGGCATGCGCCAGCGCGACACCATGGTGCCGTCGGCGCGCACCTCGAGCGGCAGGCTCCGGAACGGCGTGATCCCGGGCGCGCTCGCGAAGAAGTCGCCGAGCGGCGTCTCGACCTGCGGCACGGAGGCCCCGTCGCAGGCCACGCGCAGCAGCACCGCGCGCAGCGCCGCGCGCAGGTCGCCGGCCGCGACGGTGACCTCGAGCTGCCGCAGCAGGGCCGGCCCGCCATCGCGTTCGTGGTGCCAGGTGCCGCCCGGCGGCAGGTCGAAGGCGAGTTCCTCGAGCGCTCCGTCCTCGCCCGGCCGGGGCGCCGCGTCGCGCCGCAGGTCGATCGCCTGCCGCCCCGGGAACGTCGCGACGCGCGCGCCCGCGCCGTAGCGCCGCACCTGCAGCTGGTAGAAGTGCAGATCGCGCACCCGGCCGGTCCACGTGATGCGCAGCCCCTTCTGGAACGGGATCGGCAGGTAGTCGGCGTCCTGCTGCGGCTGCAGCGCGGCGGCGATGCGCGGGTCGAGGCCGGGATCGGCGGGGTCGAACGGCGGCAGCAGGTGCGCCGTGCGGCGCGCGAAGAAGTCGTAGCCCTTGCCCAGGAACAGCGGGGTCGGGCCGCCGTCGAGCCACACGCGCAGCACGCCGTCCATGCCGGCCGACCAGCCGCGCACGATCGCGCCGGGGCCGTCGACGTCGCAGACGAGGTACTCGCCGACGCCGTCGGCGCCGGGCGGCTGCAGCACCCGCTCAAACCCCGGGACCGGCTCCTGGCCGAACCCGTCGGCGTTGGCGAACCAGCCGGGCCGGTCGGGCGAGACGGTGCGGCGGTCGGAGCTGCCGTACTGCACGGTGCGGTAGTCGGGATCCGGCAGCCGGATCAGCCGGTCGAGGTCCGCGAGGTCGCGCAGCAGCGTCGCGAACGTGACCTCGGGGGCCGCTGGCGACGGCGGGTTCTGGCCCAACAGGTTGGCGGACAGGGCCAGGGGGAACAGCGCGCGGGCGACAGAGCGCATCGGCGCGTTGTACCGGCGCGGGGGTGCCCGGCGAAGTCCGGCGACCGCCCGCCGCGCCGTACCGGTCAGCGGCCACCGCGCTCGTCGGCGATGCGGTCGTGCAGGAACCGTGCCTCGTCGGCGAACCCCGGCTCGATCTCCGCGACCCGGCGCGGCAGGTCCTGGCTGCCGTGGATCACGGCCAGCAGGTATACGTCCCCGGCGATCACGTCGCAGACCAGCAGGTGCTGGCGCACCCGGTGGAACTTCAGCACGCGTGAGTACTCGGCAATCCCGCGCAGGATCGCCGGGTCCCGCTCGATCCTCACCAGGGCCTCCTGGATCCCGGTCAGGTACCGACCAGCCACTCGTTGCCCCCAACGCCTCGTCGAGTACGTGTCGATCTCTCCGAGTTCCCGCAGCGCGCGGCGAGTGAGCCAGACCCTGGTCACCCTCCCCAGCCCTTGCGATCGCGCCGCTTCGACTCCGCAACCATGCTGCGCAGATCCCGGGCCAGCGGCAGCACCCGACCTCGGCGCACGTCGTCGTAGCCTTCGAGCACGGCCGCACGGAACCTCGCTGTATCCTGCCGTTCCTTGTGCTCCCGGATCAGGGCCCGCAGGAACTCCCCGGGCGTGGCGTAGAGAGTCCCGTCACCCGAGTTCTCGTCCAGGAAGGCACGCAGTTCGTCGGTCAGGGACAGGTTGATGGAGCGACCCATGGATGGCCTCGGGAATGCACCCAGGCAACGGGCCACGATGCCGGCTGTCAAGGCCAACCACGGCACATCCACCGGATCCCCGGTCGGGCGCCGCAGAGCGACCGACCGCCCGCCGCGCCGTTGCAACCGCCGCAGCGCTCGTTATCGTGTTTCGACGATGAAACGCCGACGCCCCGACGTTGGAGCCGCCTGCCCGCCCGCCGCCGCCGGAGCCGACGGCCGCCCGGTCGACGGCCCCGCCGCCGACGCCGAACTCGCCGCGCTGTGCAAGGCGGTCGGCCATCCGGCGCGGGTGCGGATCCTGCGCCTGCTCGCCCAGCGGAACGAGTGCATCTGCGGCCAGATCGTCGCGGAACTGCCGCTGTCGCAGTCGACGGTGTCCCAGCACCTCGCCGTGCTGAAGCGCGCGGGGCTGATCCGCGGCACGATCGACGGCCCCCGCACCTGCTACTGCCTGGAGCCGCGTACGCTGCGGCGGTTCCGGGCCCTGGCCGGCGGCCTGTGACGGCGCCTCGCTGCCCCACCGATCGGCAACCGCCGATCGGTCGACGCCTGGGTCCGCTCGATCGGTGGCTGACGGTGTGGATCTTCCTGGCGATGGCGGCCGGCGTGCTGCTCGGCTGGGTGTGGCCCGCGCTGCCGCGGGCGCTCGAGGCCATGCGGGTCGGCACGACGTCGCTGCCGCTCGCGGCCGGGCTGATCCTGATGATGTATCCGCCGCTGGCGAAGGTGCGCTACGAACGGCTCGGCGAGGCCTTCCGCGACCGGCGCGTGCTGCTGCTGTCGCTGCTGCAGAACTGGCTGCTCGGCCCGCTGCTGATGTGGGGGCTCGCCGTGCTGCTGCTGCGCGACCACCCGGACTGCATGCTCGGCCTGATCCTGGTGGGCCTCGCGCGCTGCATCGCGATGGTGCTGGTCTGGAACGAACTCGCGGGCGGCGACAGCGAGTACTGCGCCGGGCTCGTCGCGCTGAACTCGCTGTTCCAGATCGTCGCGTTCCCGGTCTACGCGTGGTTCTTCGCCAGCGTGCTGCCGGGCTGGTGCGGGCTGCCGGACGGCGACGTGCCGATCACGGTCGGCCAGATCGCCGAGAGCGTCGCGATCTACCTCGGCATCCCGCTCGCCACCGGGTTCCTGACCCGGCTCGTGCTGCGCGCGGCGAAAGGCGATCCGTGGTACGTGCGGCGCTTCCTGCCGCGCGTCGCGCCGCTGACGCTGGTCGCGCTGCTGCTGACGATCGTCGTGATGTTCGCGCTGCAGGGCGAGGCGATCGTGAACCTGCCGCTCGCGGTGCTGCGCGTCGCCGCCCCGCTGTTCGTCTACTTCGTCGTGATGTTCGCGCTGTCGTTCTGGCTCGGCCGCAAGGCCGGTGCCGGTTACCCGGTCGCCGCGACGCTCGCGTTCACCGCGGCGTCGAACAACTTCGAACTCGCGATCGCCGTCGCCGTGGCCACGTTCGGCATCGGCAGCGGCGAGGCCTTCGCGACCGTGATCGGGCCGCTCGTCGAGGTCCCCGTGTTGATCCTGCTCGTGCGCGTCGCCCGGCGCTGGCGCACGGGCTACCCCGGAGCCCTGCCGTGAACCCACCGCGCAGCATCCTGTTCCTGTGCGTCGCCAATTCCGCGCGCAGCCAGCTGGCCGAAGGCCTCGCGCGCGCGCTGCTGCCGCGCTCCGTGCGCGTGCAGAGTGCCGGCAGCGCGCCGACGCGCGTGCGGCCGCAGGCGATCGAGGCGCTCGCCGAACTCGGCATCGATGCTCGCGAGCAGCGGTCGAAGTCGGTGGCCGACGTCGATCCCGCGGACATCGACACCGTGATCACCTTGTGCGCCGAACAGGTCTGCCCGGCCTTCCTCGGCCGCGCGGCGCGGCTGCACTGGCCGATCGACGACCCCGCGAGCGACGATCCGGCGCTGTGCCCGGCCGAGTTGCTGGCCCGCTTCCGGGCCGCACGCGCGGCCATCCGCGAGCACCTGCTCGCCTTCCGCGAACGGCACTACCCCCGCGAGGACCGACCGATGACGAACGACCCCGAGACGATCCGGCAGGACGTGCGCGACCACTACGGCGACGTCGCCCGCCAGGGCAGCAGCTGCTGCGGCGGCGGCAGCTGCCAGGTTCCGGACCCGACCCGGCTCGGCTACCGCGACGAGGACCTCGCGGCCGCCCCCGCGGGCAGCAACCTCGGGCTCGGCTGCGGCAATCCGCTCGGTTTCGCGGCGCTGCGGCCCGGCGAGACCGTGCTCGACCTCGGTTCGGGTGCGGGCTTCGACTGCTTCCTGGCCAGCCGGAAGGTCGGCCCCGCCGGCCGCGTGATCGGCGTCGACATGACGCCGGACATGCTGCAGCGCGCGCGGGCCGACGCCGCGCGCCACGGCCTCGGCAACGTCGAGTTCCGGCTCGGCGAGATCGAACACCTGCCGGTCGCCGACCAGAGCGTCGACGTGGTGGTGTCGAACTGCGTCGTCAACCTGAGCCCCGACCAGGCGGCGGTCTACCGCGAGGTCTTTCGCGTGCTGAAGCCCGGCGGCCGGCTCGCGATCGCCGACGTCGTCGCGACCGCACCGCTGCCCGAGCACCTGCGCAGCGCGGCAGCGCACAGCTGCTGCGTCGCGGGCGCGGCCAGCGCCGAGCAGGTGCGCGCCCACCTCGAGGCCGCGGGCTTCACCGGCGTCCGCATCACGGCGCACGAGCAGAGCCGCGAGGTCGTGCGGGAGTGGCTGCCCGGCAGCCGCGCCGAGGACTACGTCGCGTCGGCCTACGTCGAGGCGCACAAGCCCGGCTGACCGGCCCGGGCCACGAGCGACCCGAAGCCGGCGACTGCGAATGCGTTGCTGCGCATCCGGCGCCCGGGTCCAACCCCCCGGGAATCGCCGTGCGTTCCCTGGCACCCGGCTCTCTACGGGTAGACGCATGGCCACCCTCGCACCGCTGCAGTGCCTGCTGCGCCGCCGATTCGCCGCTTCGGCGCACCGAGCGGCTTGCCGCAACCCCGTGCCAGGGCAGAATCAAGGCCTTCTCGCCCACGCCCCGTTCTTGGACGACCACACCCGCAGTCTCGTCAGCCGCGCGCTGGAGCAGGATCGCGAAGCGATCGACCTGCTGTTCCAGCGTTACCGCGACCGGCTCCGGGCCGCCCTGCGCAAGCTGACCGGTCCCAAGTACCGGGTCCTGCTGGCCGACAGCGAGGACGCCACCCACGACGCGATCCTGTCGGCGTTGAAGCGCCTGCACCAGTTCGAGTACCGCGGCGAGGGCTCGTTCCTGGCCTGGCTGCTGAAGGGCGCCGAGTACGAGATCGTGCGCCGCATCCGCGCGCTCGAGACGAAGAAGCGCTCGGCACCGGGCGGGCTGGTCGACATCGACGAACGCGTCGAGGACCTGCTCGCGGCCAAGGAAGCCACCCCCTCGCAGCAGCACGACGAGGGCGAACTGGCCGAACGCATCCGCATGGCGCTGCAGCAGCTGCCCGACCGCGAGCGCGAGATCATCGTGCTGCGGCGCTACCTCGAACTCGACACCCCCGAGATCTGCGCCGAGATGGGCCTGCCGACCGAGGGCGCCGTGCGCGCCCTGTTGTCGCGCGCGCAGGCGCGGCTGTCCGGACTGTTGTCGCGCACGCAGGAGAAGTGACGTGCAGGAGCTGCCCGGAGCAGCGCCGAGCGAGAAGACGCCGGAAGCGGCGAGCGAGGCCGCGATCGTGCAGGCCGCGGTCGAGTCGTTCGTCGAGTTGCACGGCTGCGGCGAGGCGCCGTCGCCCGACGTGTTCGTGCAACGCTACCCCGAGGCCGTGCGGCCGCGGCTGCTCGCGCAGATCCGCGAGTTCCTCGCCTTCGACGGCCTGCTCGGCCACCAGGAGTGGCGGCCCGGGCCGGCCCACGAGCCCGCGGGCCGCGCCTTCGGCGACTTCACGATCCAGGAGGAACTCGGCCGCGGCGGCATGGGCATCGTCTACCTCGCGCACCAGAGGTCGCTGAACCGCCGCGTCGCGCTGAAGGTGATGGCCAGCGGGCTCACGCTGAGCAAGCGCCACGTCGAGCGTTTCCGCCGCGAGGCCGCGGCCGCGGCGCAGGTCCGCCACCCGGCGATCGTGCCCGTGCACAGCTTCACCGAGGTCGACGGCACGTTTGCGTTCGCGATGGACTTCGTCGCCGGGCGCAACCTCGCCGACCTGCTCGACGACCTGCGCCTGGCCAACGGCGAACGGCCCGCCGCGATCGAGGGCCGGCTCGGCGTCGCGGCGCCGAAGGGTTACGTCGCCGAGTGCGCCGTGCTCGCCGCGCAGCTCGCGTCCGCGCTCGCCGCGGCACACCAGGCCGGCGTCGTGCACCGCGACCTGAAGCCGCGCAACGTGATGATCGACGACCGCGGCCAGGCGCGCCTGCTGGACTTCGGCCTCGCCAAGTCGCTCGGCGAGGGCAGCATCTCGATGTCGGGCGAGATCACCGGCACGGCGCACTACATGAGCCCCGAGCAGACGCTGGCCAAGCGCGTGCCCGTCGACCACCGCGCCGACGTCTGGGCGCTCGGTGTGATCCTCTACGAACTGCTGACGCTGCGGCGGCCGTTCGACGGCAAGAACCTGCAGCAGGTCGTCTACGAGATCTGCTTCAAGGAGCCGGTCCCGGTGCAGCGCCTGAACCCGCGCGTCGGCCGCGACCTCGTGACGATCTGCCACAAGGCGCTCGAGAAGGACCCGCAGAACCGCTACCAGACCGCCGCCGAGTTCGAGCAGGACCTGCAGCGTTTCCTGCGCTGGGAACCGATCCACGCGCGGCCCGCGGGCCCGTTCGTGCGGCTCGGCAAGTGGCTGCACCGGCACCGCACCGAAGCCTGGCTGCTCGGCGCCGCCGCGGCCGTCGCCGTGATCGCGGTCGGCTACCGCTGGTACGACGGGCTCGTCACCGACCGGGCCGCCGCCGCCCTGCAGCAGCAGGCGCAGCAGGACGCCGAGCGCGGCGACTACGCGAGCGCGATCCGGCGCGCGACCGAGGCGCGCGTGCTGCGCGACGATCCGGCGATCCGGCGCGACGTCGAGCTCTACCAGCAGAAGGCGCTCGTCGCGGCGACCAGGAAGCAGGTCGAGATCGCCGAGTCGCGGCGGCTCGTGCTCGAGAGCGCCCGGGAGCTGTCGCGCGACCGCGAACTCGCGCTGCTGCTGGCGCTCGAAGCCGTGCGCGTGCGGCCCGCGGCGGAGTCGCTGAGCGCGGTGCTCGCCGCGCTCGGCAGCGGCTTCCGCACGGTCGACCTGCAGGTGCCGGGCGCGCTGCTCTACGCGGCGCGCTGGTCGCCCGACGGGCGGTTCGTCGCGACCGCCGGCACGGCGGGCGAGGCCGGCAACGTGCTGCTGTGGGACGCCGGCGGCACGGAGAAGCGCGCGCTGCGCGGCCACCAGCATGTCGTGATCGACGTGGCGTTCCACCCGAACGGCGAACTCCTCGCGACCGCCGGCATCGACCGCACGGTGCGGCTGTGGCGCACCGCCGACGGCACGCCCGCTGGCGTCTGGCCGCACGAGCACGGCGTGAGCCTCGTGCGGTTCGACCGCACGGGCAACCGCGCGCTGACCATGTGCAACAGCCGCTCCGACGCGCGCGGCATCCCCACCGTCACGACCATGCAGGTCTTCGACGTGGCGACCGGCGCGCGGCTCGGCGCCTTGACCACGGACAGGCGCGCGATGGTCGCCGCGGCGCTGTCGCCGTGCGGCCGCTACGTCGCGTGCGGCCCCGATCCGGACCTGGTGCTGCTGTGGGACGCGGCGACCGGCGCCGAGCTGGCGCAGCTGCACGGGGAGTTCGCCCGGCCGCGCGGCGCGGCGTTCTCGCCCGACGGAAGCCTGCTCGCGGCCGTGACCATCCGCGGCGGCGCGCACGTCTACGCGGTGCCCGACGGCCGGCTGCTCGGCACGGTCGCGCACAGCCAGCCGATCGACGCGCTGGTCTTCGACGGCAGCGGCGAACGACTGCTCAGCGGCGGCCGCGACCAGACCGCGCGGCTCTGGCGCCTGTCGCGCGAGGCGGCGACCGGCGCGCTCGAGCTGCGCGAGGTGCGCACGTTCGTCGGCCACGGCAAGGACGTGGTCGACGTCGGCTTCGATCCGGCGGGCCAGTTCGCGGTCACCGCCTGCGCCGACCAGGTGCTGCGCGTGTTCGACGCCAGCGACAGCCTGACGGCGAAGGGCGTCGAACTGATGCGCTACGAGGTCGGCAGCGAGCTGTTCGAGGCCACGTTCGACCCGGCCGGCCGCCGCATCCTCGCCAAGGTCAGCGACCAGCGCGCGCTGGTCTGGGACTTCGCCGACGCGCGCGGCGTCGTGACGCTGCGCCAGCGTGGCGCCGTGCGCTCGGCGGCCTTCGACCCGAGCGGCGACCGCGTCGTGACCGCCGGCGACGACGAGCAGGCGCGGCTGTGGAACGGCCACGACGGCCGCCTCTTGTGGGAGACCCCGAAGCTCGGCAACCCCCTGCTTGCCGTCGACGTCGACCCGCGCGGCGAACGCTTCGCGCTCGGCGTGCGCGACGGCCGCGTGCTCGTGCACTCCCTCGCCGACGGCCGACAGCTGGGCGAGGTCGGTCGGCACGGCAAGCGCGTCACGGCCGTGCGCTTCTGCGCCGACGGCAGCCGCCTGCTCAGTGTCCGTGAGGACAAGGAGGTGCCGGCCGACTCCTACGCGCAGGCGATCGTCTGGAACGTCGGCGACCAATCGCAGATCGCGGCGCTGCGCCTCGGCGCGCTGCTGGCCGCGGCCGACCTGAGCCCCGGCGGCGACCTCGTCGCGCTCGCCGTGCTCGGCGGCCAGTCCGTTCAGTTGTGGTCGGTCGCCGACCGGCAGCTGCGCGGCGAACTCGGTGGCCACGCGGGTGCGCTGCGCTGCGTGCGCTTCCGGCCCGACGGCAAGGCCCTGCTCGCGGGTGCAGCCGACGGCACCGTTCGTGTGTACGACCTCGGCGGTGCCGAACTCGCGGTGCTGCGGACCGGCAACCCCGTGCTGCACGCCTCGTGGAGCCGCGACGGCGCGCGCGTGCTGACCAACTCGGCGCGCGACACGAACGTCACGCGCGCCTGGAACGTCGCCGATGGCACCGAGCTGCTGCGCTTCCGCGGCCACGCCAACACGGTCGAGTACAATGCGTTCAGCCCCGACGGCCAGTGGGCCATGACCACGTCGAAGGACGGGACGACCTGCATCTGGCCCACGGATCCCGTCGCCGCCGCCGCACGTCTACAGCTCCGGCCCTTCTCGCCCGCCGAGCGCCTCGCCTACGACATCCCTGTTTCGCCCGGAAAGAAGTGACCTGCCACGGCGCGCCGCTCGCGCGCCGCATTCCACCATGAACCCGATCCACCGTCTGCCGATGCTGCTCGCCACCGCAGTGTCCGGCTTCGTGCTGCCCGCCCAGGGGCCCGTGAACCCGCCCCCCTGGTGGGGCGTCGCCGACGACGTCACCGTCAGCCTCTACTGGAACTTCGCCGGCCCCACGCCGCTCGTGCCGCAGGCGGTCGCGGTGCCGGCCTGGTACAACCCGGCCGTCACGCAGGCGGTGCCGACCGGCCCGCTCGTGCTGCTGCCCAACCTCGCGGGGAAGTCGAACGTGCTCGCGCTGGTCGGCAACGGCACGACGCGCACGGCGCGGCTCGACGTCACGGTCGACAACGACCCGCACATCGACTGGGTCAAGATCTTCTGGTTCCAGTTCGACGAGTTCGAGGGCGCTTCGGGCTCGCTGGTCGAGGCGATCCAGGAGGACCTCGCGCAGTACAAGCGCTCGTCGATGACGACCACGCGCGAGCCGATCGGCAACGGCTGGTTCCGCGTCACCGTGACGGCGACGCTGATCCCGCAGCCCGACGACGAGGAGGTCGACTTCACGTTCACCGAGCAGGCGTTCGGCACCGTCGCGGTCGACAACCTCTACGTGAACAGCAAGTGCGTGAAGCTCGACGAGAGCGACCAGGACGGCGACGCGTTGGGCATGGTCGACGGCTTCACGATCGACCTGACCGCGGCGACCAACAGCAGCGAGTGCCTCGCGGCCGCCGTGACCGTGGGGCCCTCGCCGAGCTTCCTGCGCACCTACTGGGTCAGCAGCCTCGGCACGCTGCCGGGAGCGCCGCACCAGATCTTCCGGCTGAACCAGTCGGGCGTCCCGATCGCCGTGACGCCGCTGCCGGACACGCTCGCCACGGCGCCGTTCGGCCCCTCCGATCTCGCCGTCGAGACCTTGCCCGGGCCCGCCGGCACGCAGACGCAGTACGTCTACGCGCTCGTCGACCTGCGCACGACCGCCACCGCGCACGTGCTGCTGCGCGCGATCGACACGAACGGCACGCTGGTGACGGCGCGCAACGTGCCGCTGGTCGGCTTCCCGTCGGTGTCGGTCGTGCCGCCGCAGCGGTTCGGCCTCGCGTTCAACCCCTCGGGCAACCTGGGCCTCGGCTCGTTCTGGGTGACGGCGCCCGGCGCCGGCACGCCGAGCCTCGCCTACGAGTTCGATCGCTCGGGCGGCCTGCTGCGCACCTTGCCCGGCCTGCCTCCCGGCACGGTCGGCGCCGGCTACGACAGCGTCTACGGCAACCTCTACTTCTTCTCGAACGACGTGGTGGCGACCCCGACGGGCCCCGTGCGGGTGAACGGCAGCGAGTGGTCGGCCTACGACCACCAGCCGACCGGCGTCACGTTCCACGGCAATCTGCAGCTGCCGAACCCGGGCGGGCCGCGCGGCGGCATCGCCTCGGGCTTCGAGACCTACCGCCGCGCCAACGGCCAGTTCCGCGCCGTCTGCGTCGCGCAGGTCGGCACCCGCAGCGTGCTCTACGAGCTGAAGGGCCCGTTCCGCTGGGGCGCCTCGCTGCTCGGCACGTGCGGCATGCAGGGACTGCCGTTCGAGGGCTCCACCAACCTCCAGTTCACCTTGTCGGGCGTGCCGAACGCGACGTTCGCGGCGCTCTACATCGGCTTCCAGCCGCTGAACGCGCCGTTCTCGCTGGCGCCGTTCGGCCTGCCCGAGACCAACGTGCTCGTGAACCTGCACATGAACAGCGCGCTGCTGCCGCCCGCGGCTCCGGGACGGTTCGTGTTCCCGTTCCCGGTGCTGCCGCCGGGTTTCGGCTTCTCGTACGCGCCGTTCTACTTCCAGTGGCTCGTGTTCGACCCGAGCGCGCCGAACGGCATCTCGATGTCGCCGGGCGGCAAGACGCTGCTCTATTGAGGTTCCCACCGCCGCCACGCGGCGACCTGCAACGGACGAAACCACGCACTCGAGCGCCGCTGCGGCGGTTTCCATTGAGGTTCCCACCGCCGCCACGCGGCGACCTGCAACGGACGAAACCACGCACTCGATCGCCGCTGCGGCGGTTTCTATCGAGCCCGATGCCCGCGCCGCGCTTCGTCGACCTGGACGCACGGAACGTCGACGCGCAGCACCTCTGCTGCGCGATCGCGGGCAACGAGCACGGCGCGGGCGTGGCGCACAAGCGCGCGTTCCTGCGCCGGGGGTTTCCGCACGGGCTCGCGTTCCGCAAGCTCGACGTGCGCGGCAAGGTGTTCGTCGAATACGCGCCGGCCGAGGCCGCGTGGCGCCCGGTGATCGCGCCGGGCTTTCTCGTCATCCACTGCCTGTGGGTCTCGGGCCGGTACAAGGGCCACGGCTTCGGCGCGGCGCTGCTCGCGCACGTGCGCCGGCAGGCCCGCGCGGCGCGCGGCGTCGTCGCCGTCGCCGGCCGCAAGCCCTACCTGACCGACACGGCCTTCTGGGTGCACCACGGCTTTCAGGTCGTCGACCGCACCGAGGCGGGCTTCGACCTCGTTTGCCTGCCGACCCGCGGGGACGCCGCGGGCGTGCGCTTCCCCGCGCGCTGCCACCGCGGGACGGTGCCGCAGCGAGCTGGCGTGCACTTCGAGTACGCGAGCCAATGCCCGTTCGTGCCCGGCTGCCTCGCCAGCATGGTCTCGATCGCCGCCGAGCACGGCCTGCCGGTCACGCGGCGCGAACTGCGCAGCGCGCGCGCGGCCCAGCGCTGCGCCTCGCCGTTCGGCACCTTCGGCGTCTTCCTGCACGGGCGCTTCCTGACGCACGAGTTGATGGGCCCGGCGAAGTTCCGCGCCCTGCTGCGCGAACGGCTCGGCGGCTGACCGGGCGGGTCGCAGCGCGTGCTCGCCCGCGCGGGTCGTTCGCGCAATGATCGTGCGTCGCGACCGCAAGCTCGCCATGACTTCCACCGCGCGTCCGCTCGTCCTGCTCGGCGCCGTCTCCTCGGCGCTGCTCGCCTGGCTGCTGTGGCCCCGTGCCGATCCACCGGCTGCACCGACCCCGCCGGGCGAGAACCGTGCGGCCGCGGCGGACGCTGCTGCAGCCACGGCCGAACCCGGCCGGCAGGCCGCCAAGGCCACGGTGCCCGCGGGATCCACGGAACGTGCGGCGGTGGCCGGGGTCGAGCCCGACCCCGCGCCCCCCATGCGGCGCGGCCGCGTGCTCGACTGCCGCGGGCTGCCGCTCGCCTCCGTGCCGATCGGCCTCGCGCCCTACGACGATGCCGACCGGCACGTGCGTCTGCCCACCACGAGCCCGACCGTGCCGAGCGATGCGCGCGGCGAGTTCGCGCTGCCCGCACCCACGCAACCCGCGGCACCGGCCACCGGCCCAGGCTGGTTCACGCTGCGCACGACGCCGTGCCGGCCGGATGCCGAGGCCGATCTGCTCGTCGTCGCCGCTCCGGCCGTGCCGCTCGCGGGCCACGTCGGCGGCAGCGACGGCGTCGGGCTGCCGGAGGTCCGCGTGCAGGTGGCCCACTTCTTCCTGACCGAGTTCCCGATGCCGCTCGAGCAGGCGCTGGTGCCCACGATCGACGCCGCGGTCACCGATGCCCGCGGCGACTACGCGCTGCCGGCCGTGCCGATCGCCGCCGGCGTCGACCTGGTGTTCGCGCGCCAGGGCTACACGACGCGGCGCCTGCCGACGCTGCAGGCCGCGAGCGGTCGCCTCGACGTCGTGCTGCAGACCGAAGCGGGCAAGCCGGGCCGCATCCGCGGCCGCGTGCGCGACGCCGCGGGGCCGGTCGCCGGTGCGCGGCTGCTGCTCGGTTTCGACCAGGAGACCACGTCCGACGCCAGCGGCGAGTTCGCGCTCGAGTTCCCGGCGCGGCCGTCCCGTCTGCTCGCGACCCGGCGTGGCTGGCAGCCCGTGGTGCGCGAGGGCATCGGCCAGGGCACGCCCGAGCTCGACGTCGAGTTCACCGCGCGGGCGCTCACCATCGGCGGCCACGTCCGCCACGATGACGGAACGCCGGCCGCCGCGTGGCGCATCGATCTCGTCGACCCGCTGCGCGGCTCCGGCTGGAAGCCGGTCGAGGCGCAGTGCAGCGACCGCGATCCCGTCGCGGACGCGCTGGCG
Organism: Planctomycetota bacterium; assembly: GCA_016873195.1. Classification (GTDB taxonomy): domain Bacteria; phylum Planctomycetota; class UBA1135; order UBA1135; family UBA2386; genus VGXW01. Next base: position 14,360 of record VGXW01000066.1, read on the forward strand.
ATCACCGATCCGGAAGGCCGCTTCGAGCTTGCCGGCCTCGCCGATCGCAGCTACCGGCTCCTCGCCTACGAACCGAGCACGCTGCGCAGCGTGCAGAGCGAGCCGATCGCCGCGGGGACCACGGGCATCGTGCTTGCCGTGCCGGCCGACCTGCTGTTCGACGAACTGCGCGGCGTGGTCTTCGACCGCGCCGGCGCGCCGGTCGCCGGCGCCTCGTTGTCCGCCTGGTTCGCGCCCGCGAGCGTCTCGTCGGTGCTGATGGGACCATCGGCGGCAACCGACGCCGCGGGCCGCTTCGTGCTGAAGAACGTGCCGCGCCGGGCCGTGCAGCTCGGCGTGACGGCCGACGGCTTCGAGTACGCGGTGGGGCCGATCGAGGCGTGGCTCGCCGAACGGGAACTGCGCGTCGTGCTGCTGCGCACGTGCCACGTGCAGATCGAGGGCGAAGCCGAGCTGGCGGTGACGTTCTTCGACGGCGACGGAAGGCGCGTGGACGTCTCGGGCCGCAGCCACGGCGCCTCGTTCGGCGGCACCGGCTGGACGCTGCGCGGCGGCAAGTCGCCCGTGCTGGCGGTGCCGGAGACCGCGGCCACGATGGTCTGGTCGCGCGGTGGCAAGGAGGTCGGGCGCAAGCCCGTCTGCCTCGACCGGGCGCCGGGGGCGGTCACGCTGCTGATCGCGGCGCAGTAGCAGCGCGTGGGTGGATGGGCCTTCACGCTCCTTGTGCGCGGCGCGCAGCGGGTGGGTCCACCTCGACCTCGACCGCGGCAGGCGCGAGGAGCGCGGCGGCGAGGCCGAGCCACCACGGCAGGGTCTCGAGACGCGGGCGGGCGGCGGCACGAGACGATCCTGCGCGAGCGCGCGGCAGCCTGCTCGTTCCACGATCGACGGCCGCGGTGTCGCGTGGTCCGCCGGACGGACCGGCGGGCTTCCCGAGGTGATCCGCCACGGTCGTCTTCCTCGAGCGCACAAGACCTCGAGCCGTGGGCCGGTGCGTGCAGCCGACCCGATCCCGGCCATGGCCACCCCGCGCCCCGCAGACTACCGTGCACTCCATGCACCTCTGCCGCCTGCTGACCGCCGCGCCGCTGCTCTTCGCTGCGGTTCTGCTGCCCTCGCAGGTCGCACCCGCCACGCCCGCGACGCCCGCCACCACCGCCGCGCGCGCGCCGTTCGCGCCGCGCGAACACGGCTTCCGCTTCGCGAACACATTCCAGAACGACGCCGTGCCGGTGCTCGACCTGCGCACGAGCGGCCTCTGCGGCGGCATGGCCTACGCGGCGCTCGACTACTGGCTCGCCGGCATGCCGATCCCGCAGCAGGACTACCGGCCGGCGAACGGCACCCCGCTGCAGCGCTACGTCTACGCGCGGCAGGTCGACTCGCTGCTGCCGAACGGCACGCGCTGGCTCGCCTACTTCGCCGACGTGCGCGGCGTGCGGCGCACGGAGTTCTTCCGCCAGGGTCTCGATCGCGGCGAGAGCGGCGAACTCGGCAAGCTGCGGAAGATGCTCGCGGAGGGCGCGCCGGCGCCGCTCGGGCTCAGGGCGCCGGGCCGGACGGGCCACCAGGTGCTGGCGCTCGGCTGCGAGGCCGGCGCGAACGAGCAGGACCTGGCGATCCGCCTCTACGACCCGAACTTCCCCGATCGCGTGATGACGATGGTGCCCGACCTCGAGCGCCAGCTCTACGTCTACGCGGGCGGGCCCGAGCGCGTGCAGTGGGCGGCGTGGTTCGTCGACGCGCACTACGCGCCGAAGGTGCCGACCGTCGCCGCCGACCCGCCCTGGCCGCAGGACGGGCTCGTGCACGAACTGCTCGTCGAGTGCACGCTCGGCAAGCGTGGGCTCGCCGGGCACGGCGAGGACCTCGACGTGACGCTGCAGTTCGCCGGCGGCCGCAGTGCGACGTTCCGCGCCGTGAACCAGGGCGCGCGCTGGCTCGGCGACTACCGCGAGACGGCGCGCGTGGTGCTGGCGGAGCCCGTGCCGGCGCGGGACCTGCGCGGCCTCGAGCTGCGGCTCGCGGCGGCGGGCAAGGGCAGCTGCGACCTGCAGAAGGTGCGCGTGCGCGGTCTCGGCGGCGGACTGCGCGTCGTGCTCGGCGAGGTGAAGGGCAGCGCGCTGTCGCCGGACGCACCGGCGCAGGTCGTGCCGTTCGCGGCGAAGTGAGGCGAGCACAGCGCGACGCAGGACGATCGGCGCTGCGTCGCGGCCAACCTCGAGCGGCTGTCGGCCGACGGCCGGCCAACGTCGCCCGCGCTCCGTCACGCGTCGGCGGGCAGCTCGCGCCGCGTGGCGCGCCGGCCGATCCGGGGCCCGCGCGCGAGGTTCTGGCTCACTGCGCCCGGGGCGAGGCGCCGTTGGTCAGGCCGAAGCCGGCCGCTGCCAGCGGATCGGACACACCGCGCTGGATGGTGAAGGCGAAGACCACGGCAGGGGCACGGGATCGCGTTCGTCGCGCGGTCGCAGGCCTCGGTGAGCACGAATGCCAGGCCGACAGGCAGGTCGACGAGCACGTCGCAGTTCGCGGTGACCGGGTGCGGTCATTGCACCGTGACCTGGGGGGCGTTGGTGGTCAGGCGGGCCGAAGCGCCGTCGAAACCCCACACGACACCCTGGAACCACAGAGCGAGTCCGAGCCACACCGGGTCATTGGGTATCGAGATCGGCATGTCGAGGCCCGATGTGGTGACGGGCCCGGATATCATCATGGCCGCGTAGTTCGGGTCGATCAGCACCTGTCCCAGGTACGGGAGGTTCAGGGCGTACGGCCCCAGGGAGTAGAAGAGGGATCCGAATCCGCCGGGAGGGCCGATCAGGCGCACGGTGAACGTGGAACCGAGACCCGCGGTGCCGATCACGGCGATCCGAGCGACGTCCTCGGTGACGACCAGGGGTTCCTGCCCCACGGTCACTACCGTGGCGCTCGTCGCAAGGAGCAGACCGGTCTCGAGGCCCACGACCCGGACTCGCGGGCCGACCAGCGAGGAGAGGTCCACCGTCGAGGTACCAGTGGCCCTCCAGAGCACCACCTGATCCAGCTGCCCCTTGCGGAGGTGATAGGCCTCGACCCCGGGCGCCAGGTTCAGATCCGCGATCCACAGGAACTCGTCCATCTCCTCGGCGACCGCTCGCAGATAGGGGTATTCCGCCCAGTTGACCGCCAGGGAGTGCCCCGGGAAGGAGGATGTCCCTGGGTGGGCCGATTCCCAGGCGAAGTAGTCCTCCGCGGCCTCCCTCTGCGAGGACCACCGGAGGACCGAGGATCCGGTGGGCTCGATCCGCCCCGCGAAGTGAAGCGACAGCCACTGCAGCATGTCCACGAGGTGGGCCCGATTCGGATCAGCGGGGTCGATGTCCGTGGGGTGGCTGCCCCAGCCCCAGCTCCAGACCTTCTCCGGGAGGCCGAGCCGGTCGCGGTAGCGCCAGTTGAGGTAGAGCTGCAGGAA
>VGXW01000067.1 GCA_016873195.1 Planctomycetota bacterium
CATCTACGGCCAGTGGTACCAGCTCGACGGAACACAGCCGGGCGGCCTCACCGCGTCGAACCACACGCGCTGGGTGCTCGGCACGGCGCCGTGACGGGCGTCGCCCGCGCCGGGCAGCCGCGTGCTGCCCGGCACGAGAGCCCGGGTGGCAGACCGCGGTGGCCGCGGCGCTGCCGGCCAGCGCAGGGCATCGCTTCCCCCACGGCGGCCTTGGCGCTCTGATCGCGCCATGCTGACCAACCGCACCGCGTCCGTCCTGCTGCTCGCTGCCACCCTCGCCGCCCAGGAGGCGGCGCCGCTGCGCCTTTCGGTCCCCGCGGCGGAGCCGCACTTCTTCCGCCACTCGTTCACGCGCAACCAGAAGACCGAGGTGAACGGCGAGGAACTCGTGTTCGCGACGAAGCTCGAGCACACGATGAAGCTCACGGTCACGACGGTCGGCGACGACGGCGTCGCGCAGGCCGAGTTCACCGTGCTGCGCACCAGGGGCACGATGGAGCTGCCCGGCGGCGAGGGCACGTCGCAACAGATCGCTTTCGACTCGGCGAACGACGACGAAGCCGACGAGCAGGGCATCGGCCCCGCGCTGACCTCGTTCGCGGGGCACAGCTACGCGCTGCGCATCGGCAAGCTCGGCGACGTGCTCGAGGTGCAAGGCGTGCAGGAGGTCCTCGCCGAGGCGCAGAAGCGAGTGCAGGGCATGGGCAGGCAGTTGCTGATCAACCAGGTCACGCCGAGCAACCTGAAGAACGTCGCGCAAACGTTGATAGGCCGGCTGCCCGAGGAGCCGGTGGGGGTCGGCAGTTCGTGGCAGCGCGAGACCCGCGACGACCTGCGCGGCACGATGATGCTGACCAGGACGAAGCTGACGCTCGGCAAGCGCGACAAGGACCGCAGCGAGATCACGTTCGAGGGCAACATCGCCACGCCGGACGCGAAGCCCGAGCAGATGCGCCTCACCGAGGGCAAGCTCACCGGCACCGAGGTGCTGGCGCCGAGCGGGCTCGTGGTGAGTTCCTCGCGCAAGGTGTCGACGAAGAGCGAGGGCCCGAGCCCGGTCGGCGCCGGCACGATCACGGTCGCGAGCGAGACGGAGGTCGCGGTCGCCGAGATCCCCGAGGCGGAGGCGAAGCTGCCGGCGAAGAAGCCGGCCGGCGAGCCGGGCAAGGACGAGGGCAAGGGCGGCGACGGAACCAGGAGCCCCGGCGAGCCCGACGTGGCCAGGTGATCCGGGCCGCCCCCTGCGGCGGCCGACCGGCTTCTCCTGCCCACGGGCGCCCGCCCTGCGACACCAGCGCCCAGCGCGCTCCGCCGTGGTCCTGGCGCGGTCCACGCTGGCGTGCGGAACTCCGGGACTCGGCCGCAGCCGCAGCACTTCCCGCAGCGCTGCGAAGTTCTCCACACCCCCGCCGCACGAGTGCCACGGAGCCATCGCACGCACTCGTTTCCTTTCGCCGGTCCGTCGCTAGACTCCGCGCACTGGATGGCAACCGCGCCCACCAGGACCTCTGCGCTGCTCCTCGCCGCCCTCGCCACCCTCGCGATCACGAGCTGCGCCTCCGGCCCTGCCCCCGGCCCGGTCCGCGTGACGCCGGGCCAGCGCACCACGGTGCGGCTCGTGCAGTTCACGACCAACCAGGCGTTCTCGCTGCAGAACGTCTCCAGCGGCACGGCGGCCGACGTCTACAGCGACGCCGAGGGCGACCGGTTCGCCAAGGTCGTGACCGATGCCGAGATGCAGGCGCTGCTCGACGTGCTCGCGGCCAAGGGCGCGTTCGCGAATCCGAGCGCCACCGTGCCGACCGGCGCGCGCGACGCGCTGATCGTGCAGCAGGGCGAGCGCCGCTGGCTGTTCGCGCGCCAGCGCTTCGGCCTGCAGGAGGCGGAGCTGCCCTTCCACGAGGCCAAAGCCTGCTTCCTGTCCGTCTGGAACGGCGCCACCGCCTACCACAGCAGCAAGCAGGCACCCGACTTCCCCGCCGAGAGCGACCGCATGCGCGCCGACTCGGCGGCGCAGCGCGAGAAGGCCCGGGCGCTCGACGGGAGGAAGCAGTGACGGCCCCGGGCACGGTCTCCGCGCTCGCGATCGTGCCCGTGCGCGTCGGCAGCCAGCGCCTGCCCGGCAAGGCGCTGCTCGCGGAGAGCGGCAAGGCGCTGTTCCTCTACACGTGCGAACAGGCCAGGCGCACCCGCAACGTCGACTCGGTCTGCGTCGCCACCGACGACGACACCGTGGAACGGATCGCGCGCGCGCACGGCCACCTGGTCGTGCGCACGAGCCCGGCGTGCCGCACCGGCAGCGAACGCTGCGCCGAGGCCGCGGCCTCGATCCCGTGCGAGGTGGTGCTCGACATCCAGGGCGACTGGCCCGAGGTCGATCCGCGCGACCTCGAGGCGCTGGTCGATCAGCTGCTGCGCGGCGCGGCGGTCACCAACACGCTGTGCGCGCCGCTGCACGACGAGGCGGCGATGCAGAACCCCAACGTCGTCAAGGTCGTGCGCGGCCGGTCCGGCAAGGCGCTCTACTTCAGCCCCGCGCTGGTGCCGTTCCGCCGGGAGGGCGACCACCCGATCCGCCGCCACGTCGGCGTCTACGGCTTCCGCCGCGACGTGCTGCTGCGCGTGCCGGGCCTGCCGTCGAGCGGGCTCGCCGAGGCCGAGGGCCTCGAGCAGCTGCGGTTCCTCGAGAACGACATCCCGATGCACGTGCTGGACGCCGCCGGCGATCCCTGGGGCATCGAGACCCGCGCCGACTACGACGCGTTCCTGCACCGGCTCCGCCACCGCCGCCACCCCCCGCCATGACCAAGTTCATCTTCGTGACCGGCGGCGTCGTGTCGTCGCTCGGCAAGGGCCTCACCTCGGCCGCGATCGGCTGGATCCTCGAGCGCAACGGCCTCCGCGTGTCGATGCAGAAGCTCGACCCCTACATCAACGTCGACCCCGGCACGATGTCGCCGTTCCAGCACGGCGAGGTCTACGTCACCGACGACGGCACCGAGGCCGACCTCGACCTCGGCCACTACGAGCGCTTCACGCACGCGCGGGTCAACAAGGACAGCAACTACACGACCGGCAAGATCTACAAGTCGGTGATCCAGAAGGAGCGCCGCGGCGACTACCTCGGCAAGACCGTGCAGGTGATCCCGCACATCACCGACGAGATCAAGATGGCGATCCTGGCCGGCGCCGCGCCGACGCCCGGTGAGCCGCCGCCCGACGTCGCGATCACCGAGATCGGCGGCACGGTCGGCGACATCGAGAGCCTGCCGTTCCTCGAGGCGATCCGCCAGTTCGGCCTCGAGCACGGGCCGCACGAGTGCATGTACATCCACCTGACGCTGCTGCCGTTCCTGCGCGCGTCGGGCGAACTCAAGACCAAGCCGACGCAGCAGTCCGTCGGCAAGCTGCGCGAGATCGGCATCCAGCCGCACGTGCTGATCTGCCGCACCGAGATCTCCATGGAGCCGGACATGGCGAAGAAGATCTCGCTGTTCTGCAACGTGCGGCCGGAGTCGGTCATCGAGGAGCGCGACGTCGCGTTCTCGATCTACGAGGTGCCGCTGATGCTGATCGACGCCGGCCTCGACCAGCGCATCCTGAACCACCTGCAGCTCACGCCCACGCAGCAGGTCGACACGGCCGACTGGCAGCGCCTGCTGCAGGTCGTGAAGCACCCCGAGCACACGGTCGAGATCGCGATCAGCGGCAAGTACATCGAGTTGCACGACGCGTACAAGTCGATCTACGAGTCGCTGAGCCACGCCGGCATCGCCAACCACTGCAAGGTCAAGCTGCGCAAGGTCTCGGCCGAGCAGGTCGCCAACGAGGGCCCCGACCGGCTGCTCGGCGGCGTCGACGGCATCCTGGTGCCGGGCGGCTTCGGCGAGCGCGGCTTCGAGGGCAAGATCGCGAGCATCCGCTACGCGCGGAAGCACGGGATCCCGTTCTTCGGCATCTGCTACGGCATGCAGGCGGCGGTCGTCGAGTACGCGCGCAGCGAACTCGGCATCACCGACGCGACGACCACCGAGTACGACAGCAACGCGGCGAACCCGGTGATCGACCTGATGGAGAGCCAGAAGCTCACGAACGAGAAGGGCGGCACGATGCGGCTCGGCGCGTTCGACTGCACGGTGCAGCCCGGCACCTTCGCGCACCGCGCCTACGGCGCGACGCGGATCCAGGAGCGCCACCGCCACCGCTTCGAACTCAACAACGCCTACCGGCGGCAGCTCGAGCAGAAGGGCCTCGTGATGGCGGGGCGCAACGAGAAGCTCGACCTCGTCGAGATCGTCGAGATCCCGGACCATCCGTGGTTCGTCGGCGTGCAGTACCACCCCGAGTTCAAGACGCGGCCGCTGCAGCCGCACCCGCTGTTCCGCGACTTCGTCGCCGCGGCGGTCGAGCACCGGCTGCGCGCCGGGGGGTGAGGCGGGGCCGTCATCCTCGCCGGTCTCGCGCCGGCGGCCGGCCAACCACCTGCTCCGCCCCGACGACCTCGACCCCGGCAACTGCCGCACGCCCCCGCAGCACGAACACCGCGGGCACGACCTCGCGCCCGGCGAGGTCGGGGCAGCGCGCCGCGTCGCGCCGCAGTCGCGCCGCGATCGCGCGCACCTCGCGCACCGTGGCGGTCAGCTTCACCTCCCCGACCAGCACGCATCGGCTGCCATCGGCATTCTCGGCGACGAGGTCGAGTTCCAGCGGTTGCCGGTCCTCCCCCGCCCCCCACCACGAACTTGCGGGCCGCCAGCGCCGCCCCGCGATCGACAACCGCGCCACCCGATCGCGCGCGATGCGCTCCCACGCGGCACCGAGGAACCGCGGCCACTCCCTGCGCACTTCCGGCAGCACGAGGTCGAGTTGGCCGAGAGCCAGGCGCGAGCGGTTCGGTTCCACGAACCGGTACCAGAAGGTCAGGAAGGGATCCCCGAGCCGGTAGAGCGTGCGCTTCGTGTCGCGCACCGAACGGCCGAACGGCACGTCGCGCACGACGAGACCGAGGTCGACCAGTCTCCGGAGCGGCCGGCTCAGCGACGTCGCGGGCACGCCGAGCCGCCCCGCGAGTTCGCTGACGCGCTCGCAGCCGCGACCGATCAGCGACAGCAGCGAACTGCTGCGCGCTGGTTCCTGCACGTCGTCGACCAGCAGCCGTTCGGGCTCCTGGTGCAGCACCCCGAGCGGATCGAGGCACAGGCGAGCAGCCGCTTCGAGCGGTCCGCCCCCCCCCGCCGCGAGTTCCCAGTAGCGCGGCACGCCGCCCCAGACCGCGAAGTGCTCGACCGCACGCACCGCCGAACCACCGGACAACGCCACGCGCACGTAGGCGAGGTCCAGCGGGGCGAGCCTCAGGATCTCCCTGGCGCGGCCGTAGAGCGGTGCCGTCTCGTCGAGCACGAGACCGTGCATCATCCGCTGCGACGATCCGCACAACACGAGCGCGCGCGGGCTCCGGTCGAAGTGCTTCTGCAGCAGGCTCGGCAGTTCGGGCGCGGCGACGACCAGCGCCGGGAACTCGTCGATCACCAGCGGCAGCGTCGGCGGCGCCAGCCGCCACCACTGCGCCAGCAGTTCGTCCCAGCTGCGGTAGCCGACCGCGTCGAATCCCGCGAGGTGCCGGCCGATCTCGGCCGCCAGCGACTCCCGCTGTGGCCCAGACTCACGGTCGTCGCCGATGTAGTACGGGGCCGGCCGTTCGCGCAGCAGGACGCGCAGCAGCGCGGACTTGCCGAGCCGCCGCCGGCCGTAGAGGCAGACCATGCCGGGAGAGGGCCCGGCGAGAGCGGCGCGCAGGCGGCCGAGTTCGGGCGCACGGTCGAGGAACGGCAGGCTCATGCGAGGATTATGCCTCATCGGAATAATGCATCCGGAGCATAATCTCTGCGCCCGCCGACCGCCCGGCCAGGCGCGGCGCGTTGACCACGAAGGCCCGGCCCGGGATCCTCTCGCCATGCGTTCGTCCCGCTCCGTGCTGCGCCGTGGATCGTGCGCGGCCGTCTTCGCCGCGCACGCCGCGCTCGCCGCCGGCTGCGCCGCGCCGCCCGCGCGCGCGCCGCAGCGCCCCGACGTCGTCGTGATCCTGGTCGACGACCTCGGCTGGCGCGACATCGGCTGCATGGGCCAGGACGTCGCGAGCACGCCGCGCATCGACGCGCTCGCCGCGCAGGGCATGAAGTTCACGCAGGCCTACGCGGCGAACCCGGTCTGCTCGCCGACGCGTGCGGCTCTCATGGCCGGCAAGTACCCCGCCCGCGTCGACATCAACGACTGGATCCCCGGCACGCCGTTCCCGAGGGCGCGCATGCTGCCGCCGCCGGACCGCGACGAACTGCCGCTCGCGGAGGTGACGCTCGCCGAGGCGCTGCGCGCCCGCGGCTACGCCACGTGGCACGTCGGCAAGTGGCATCTCGGCGGGCAGGGCTTCCTGCCGCAGGACCAGGGCTTCGCGGTGAACTGGCTGGGCAGCCACCTCGGCCATCCGGCGTCGCACTTCTTCCCGTTCGACGGCGGCGACCCGCAGCACAGCCACGTCGTGAGGAACCTGCCGCCGGGCGCGCGCGACGGCGACTGGCTCGGCGACCTGCAGGCGCGCGCCGCCGCCGACCTGATCCGCACTGCGCCGGCCGGGCAGCCGTTCTTCCTCTACCTCCCGTTCTACGCCGTGCACGCGCCGATCGAGGCGAAGCCCGGTGACGTCGAACGACACCGGCAGCTGGCCGCCGCGCACGGCCAGGGCCGGGACAAGAAGCCGCGCCCGGCCTTCGCCGCCATGCTCGAGAACCTCGACGCCGCGGTCGGCACCGTGCTCGACGCGCTCGAGGCGTCCGGCCGCGCCCGGAACACCGTGGTCGTGTTCACGAGCGACAACGGCGGGCTCGCGTCGGTCAGCGAGAACGCGCCGCTGCGCGGCGGCAAACGCTCGCTGTGGGAAGGCGGCATCCGCGTGCCGCTGCTCGTGCGCTGGCCCGGCACCGTCGCCGCGGGCTCGGTCTGCGCCCTGCCCACCATCACGCAGGACCTGCACCGCACCCTGTGCGCGGCGGCGGGCGCGCCGATCGACGATGCGGTCGCCGCGGACGCGTTCGACCTGGGGCCTGCGCTGCGCGGCGAACGGCCCGGGCCGCGCGGGCCGCTGTTCTGGCACTTCCCGCAGCACGAGACCCGGCAGGTGGGCCCGCGCGGCGCGGTGCGCGACGGCGACTGGAAGCTGATCGAGGACTTCGCGAGCGGGCAGGTGCTGCTGTTCGACCTCGCGCGCGACGGGGGCGAAACGAACGACCTCGCCGCGACCGAACCGGAGCGCGCGCAGGCGCTGCTCGCGCGGCTGCGGGCGTGGCGGCAGCAGGTCGGCGCGAAGATGCCGGCGCCGAATCCGGATTTCGCCGGCGACGGCAGCTGAGCGCCGCGCCGGGCGCAGCGGCAGCGGCGGCGGCAGCGCGGGCATCGCCGCGAGCAACGCTGCGGAACTGCGCCTCGGCGGCCTCTGACCGCGCGCGGACTTCTTCAGCCCGGTGGCCTGGCCCGGGACGCGCCGTATGCTGCCCTGCTCCGCTCCGGCCCCACCGCGCCGGCGCCGCGCGATGCTGCGAGTCCGAACCAACTGGCTGGTGCTGCTGGCCGCGCTGCCGGCCTGCGGCGGCGCCGACGACGGCCGCGCCGATCCGTCGCTGCTGCACCGCGTCGCGCGCGGCGACCTCGCCATCACGGTGCGCGAACGGGCCGAGATCCGCGCCGCGCACGACACGCGCGTCGTCTCGCAGCTCGAGGGCCGCGCGACGCTGATCTACCTGATCCGCGAGGGCACCGTGGTCGCGGCCGGCGACAAGGTCGCCGAACTCGACGCCAGCGCCATCACCGAGAAGCGCGCGAGCCAGGCGATCGCGGTGGCCAAGGCCCGCGCGGCGGTCGAGCAGGCGCGCAAGAGCTGGGAGATCATGGAGAAGGAACTGGTCGCGGCCGAGAAGACCGCGTCGAACCGGCTGCAGATCGCGCGGCTGCGGTCGGAGAAGTTCCTCGGCCAGGCGCAGGCCGGCGCGACCGCCAGCGAGACCAACGCCGAGATGCTGGCCAAACTGCGCGAGCTGGTCGCCGCGGAGCAGGCGCTCGACCCGCGCGCCGAGCAGAAGCACGGCGGGCTCGCCGGCAGGCTGCTCGAACTGTGCGGCGGCGAGGCCAAGCTCGCGCTGGCGATGGGCGAGATGGCCAACAAGGTGCTGCGGCAGCTCGACGAGATCGGGCTGGCGCGCGCGGACCTCGCGCTGGCGGCCGACACGCTGACGCACAGCCGGCGCCTCGCGGCCAAGGAATACGTCACGCGCAACGAGCTCGAGCGCGACGTGATCCAGCACAAGCGGCAGGCTTCGGCCGTCGCGCTGGCGTGGAACGACCTGCAGCTGCTGGTGCACTACACGCTGCCGGAGACGCTGATCGGCCTGCACCAGGAGGTCGAGAACGCGAGCCTCGAACTCGACAGCGTGCGCGCGGCCAACGAGGCGCGGCGCGTGCGCGAGGGCGCGGACCTCGCCAGCGCCGAGGCCGAACTCACGCTGGCGCAGGAGCGGCTCGACAACTGCAACCAACAGATCGCCAACGCGGTGATGAGGGCACCGGCCCCGGGCCTCGTCGTCTACGGCCGCTTCGACTGGGACGAGCCCGTCTACGAGGGCATGGAGGTGCGCGAGCGCCAGGACGTGGTGATCCTGCCCGACGTGCGCTCGATGGTGGCCGAGCTCAGGGTGCACGAGGCGCAGATCGACAAGGTCGCCGCCGGCCAGCCCGCCGTGGCCAAGGTCGACGCGTTCCCCGGCCGCAGCTTCCCGGGCCGCGTGTCCGCGGTCGCGGCGCTGCCCGACGCGAGCCCGCGCATGCAGGACCTCAAGGTCTACCGCGTCACGGTGCTGCTCGACGGCGACAACCAGGACCGCGCGCTGCGACCCGGCATGAACGCCACCGTCGAGATCGACGTCGGCGTGCTGCGCGACGTCGTCGCCGTGCCGCTGCCGGCGATCCGCCGCAACGGCGACACGCACTACGTGTGGCTCGCCACCGATCAGGGGCCGGCCGCCACCGAGGTGCAGCTCGGCGGCAACAACCTGACGCACGTCGAGATCCTGTCCGGCCTCGACGCCGGCGCCACCGTGCACCTCGTCGAACCGCACGGCGCGCGCCCGCCCGCGGCCAGCGACGGCAAGGCGGGGGCCGGTGGCAACGGCAAGCCGGCCGGTGCGGGCGCCAACGGCCCAGCCGCCAGGTGAATGCGCCATGCTGCCGGGCCTGCGCACCGTCCGCCTCGGCACGAAGAGCCTCCTGCTGCACAAGCTGCGCTCGTTCCTGACCGTGCTCGGCCTGCTGTTCGGCGTCGCGTCGGTGATCGCGATGCTCGCCGTCGGCGAGGGCGCCAGCTTCGCGGCGCTCGAGCAGATCAAGGCGCTCGGGCCCACGAACCTCATGGTGCGCAGCCAGAAGCCGCCGGAGACCGAGGCGAGGAGCCAGGGCAGCCGCCACCAGGCGTTCGCCTACGGACTGCGCTACGAGGACGCCGACCGCATCGCGGCGCTGTTCCCGCACGCCGAACGCGTCGTGTCGGTGCGCGAGACGCCGCGCAACCTGCGCGCCGGCGCCCGCTGGTCGAGCAGCATCGTCGTCGGCACGTCGCCCGAGTACCTGCAGGTCGCGAACCTGCGCGTGCGCGAGGGACGCTGGTTGTCGCCGGTCGACCTCGACCGGCAGCAGAACGTCGCCGTGCTGGGGCCCGCCCTGGCCGCGGCGCTGTTCCCCTTGGGCAACCCGCTCGGCCAGACCGTGCAGGCCGGCGACACGCGCTTTGGCGTGGTCGGCGTGCTCGACGAGGTCGGCCGCGAGGCGAGCCCCGGCGGCGTGCCGATCGAACAGTGCCTGTTCGTGCCGATCACCACCTCGCGCGCGCGGTTCGGCGACGAGGTGCGCAGGCGCAGCACCGGCAGCGAGGAGCGCACGCGCGTCGAACTGGCCGAGGTCAAGCTGCAGATGCGCGACACCGCCGAGGTGCTGCCGGCCGCGCGGCTGCTCGAGCGCCTGCTCGACCTCGGCGCGCGGCCGCAGGACGACGTCGTGCTGATCGTGCCGCTCGAGCTGCTGCGGCAGAAGGAGGCGACCGCGCGCATCTTCAACGCCGTGCTCGGCTCGATCGCCGTGATCTCGCTGCTGGTCGGCGGCATCGGCATCATGAACGTGATGCTGGCCACCGTGACCGAGCGCACGCGCGAGATCGGCATCCGGCGCGCGCTCGGCGCGCGGCGCGCGCAGATCGTGCTGCAGTTCCTGGTCGAGACGGCGGTGCTGAGCCTCGCCGGCGGCCTGCTCGGCGTCGCCTTCGGCCTGTTGGTGCCGCAGGTCGTCACCGCGGTCAGCGACAACCCGACCATCGTGCGCGTGCACCACGTGCTGCTCGCCTGCGGCATCTCGCTGCTGGTCGGGCTCGGATTCGGCCTCTATCCGGCCTGGCGCGCCGCGCGCATGGATCCGGTCGAGGCGCTGCGGCACGAGTAGCCCGCGGCACGAAACGCCAACGCGCGCGTGCCCGGCGGCCGGCGGCGTGGTGAACTTCCGGCACCCTCTTCCGCCCGGAGTCCCCGCGTGCACCAGAAGCGCCTGTTCCTGGCCAGCTGTCTCTCGCTGATCACCTGTGCTGCCCTGTTCGCGATCCGCGTGACCATCACCGACGCGCTCGGCGTGCACTTCGCCGCCGACAAGGAACTGATCGGCAGCGTGCTGTCGATGGGCTTCTACGGCATGGGCGTCGTGATCGCGGTCGCCTCGCCGCTGTGCGACCTGCTCGGCATGGGCCGCCTGCTGGCGCTCGCGTTCGTGCTGCACGTTGTCGGCATCGGCGGTTTCCTGTTCGCGCCGGGCACCGCGAGCGACCCGAAGCTGTTCTGGGCGAAGGCGACGATGCTCTGCATCGGCCTCGCGCACGGCATCGTCGAAGGCGTGATCAACCCGCTGATCGCGACGCTGTATCCCGAGCAGAAGACGCACAAGCTCAACGTGCTGCACGCGTGGTGGCCCGGCGGCATCATCCTCGGCGGCCTCGCCGCGTACTACCTGCGCGACCAGGGGTTCGACTGGCGTGTGCAGTGGGCCGTCGGCGCCGTGCCGATGCTGCTCTATGGCCTCGCGATCCTCGGCGTGCACTTCCCGAAGACGGAACGTGCGGCCGCCGGCGTGTCGGCCCCGGCGATGGTCAGAGCGGCGCTGCACCCGCTGTTCCTGTTGTTCTTCGCGCTGATGGCGGTGACCGCGGCGACCGAACTCAGCACCAGCCAGTGGCTCGACTCCGCGCTGCGGAGCACGGCGAAGTTCCCGGGCATCCTGGCGCTCGTCTACGGCGCGGCCCTGATGTTCGTGATGCGCTTCTTCGCCGGCCCGATCGCGCACCGCATCTCGCCGGTCGGGCTCCTGTGCGTGTCCGCCGGCATCGCGGCCGCGGGCGTCTACCTGCTGTCGATCGCGACGGGGGCGAAGCTGGTGGTCGTCGCGTCGACGCTGTTCTACGTCGGCGTCTGCTACTTCTGGCCGACCATGCTCGGCGTCGTGTCGGAGCGATTCCCGAAGACCGGCGCGCTCGGCATGGGCCTCCTGGGCGCCTCCGGGTTCTTCGGTGCCGGCTACTTCACCGAGCACCTGGGCGCGGTCTACAAGACCGACGGCGCCGCCGCCGCGTTCCGCACCGCGACCCTGCTGCCGGTCGGCCTCTTCGTGGTGTTCCTGCTCGTGTGGCTCGGCTTCCGCGCACGCGGCGGCTACCGGGCCGAGCGGCTGGACCAGGGCGTGGGCTGACCGCTGGCACCCCCACTTGACTCTTGCCTTGTCGCCAACTACTTTGTTATGCAAAGCTATGGCGGCACACCCGGCGCCCGCCAGGCGAGGTGCACGAGGCAGATCCTGTGGGCCGAGGAGCTCGGCATGTGCTTCGGGGTGCGCGACGCGCTGCGCGTGCTCGGCGAGATCGCGCGCCCCGCGGAGGTCACGATCCACGGCGAACTGGTGCACAACCCCGAGGTGCTGCGCGCGCTGGACCGGAGAGGCTTCCACCGCTCGCCCGAGGCAACGCGCGGCGTGCCGGCGACGCCCGTCGTGCTGGTCACCGCGCACGGCATCAGCGACCGCGAACGCGCGCGGCTCGCCGCCGCCGGCAAGACCCTCGTCGACACGACCTGCCCGCTGGTGCGCACGGTGCACGCGGCCGCCCGGCAACTCGCCGCCGAAGGCCGCCGCGTGATCGTCGTCGGCCGGCGCGGCCACGTCGAGGTGCGCGGCATCACCGAGGACCTGCGCGACCCGATCGTGCTCGAGGCACCGGGCGAGGCGCGACCCTGGCCCGAGCCCCGGCTCGGCATCGTCTGCCAGTCGACGACGCCACCAGCGCTGGCACTCGAGGTCGTCGCGGCCGTGCGGGCGACCAACCCGGGCACCGACGTGCGCTTCGTCGACACGATATGCAGCCCCACGCGCGCGCGGCTCGCGGCGGTGCAGGCGCTGCTGCCGCACATCGACATGCTCGTCGTCGTCGGCGGCGCCGCGTCGAACAACACCCGCCAGCTCGCGCTGGCCGCGGCGGCGCGCTCCGTGCGCGCGGTGCACGTCGAAACCGCCGCCGACCTCGACCCGGCGACCCTCGCGGGCGCCGAGCGGATCGGCCTCACCGCGGGCACCTCGACGCTGCCGGCCACCGTCGACGCGGTCGCCGCGCGGCTCGCCGCGTTCGCCGCCGCGCGCGCGCCGACCGCCGCCCGCACCTGAGTCACGACCCGCGGAACAGCCGGATCGCCGCCACGAAACACAGCGCGGCGAACGCAACCAGGCAGCCGAGCGGCGGCGGCATCGTTCCAGCGGCTCGGCATGGCAACGACCGCATGGGGTCGCGCAGCCACACCCCGAGCAGCGATTCCCCGCGGCCTACGCGGCGGCCGGCCGGTGCTGGCGCAGCCACGCGAGCAGCCCCCGCAGGTCGCCGGGCAGCGGCGCCTCGAACTCGATCGGCTGCAGCGTGCCCGGGTGCGGCAGCGCAAGGCGCAGCGCGTGCAGGCAGTGCCGGCGCGGATCCGGGGCGCCCGGCGGCAGCGCCCCGTGCTGCTGCACGCGCGAGCGGTAGACGCGGTCGCCGACCAACGAGTGCCCGATCGAGGTCATGTGCACGCGGATCTGGTGCGTTCGCCCGGTCTTCGGCTTGCAGCGCACGTGCGCGAACCCGGCGAAGCGCTCGACGACCTCGTAGTAGGTCGACGACTCGCGCCCGCCCTCGTCGACCACGGCCATGCGGTCGGGATACCGCGGGTCGACCGCGATCGACCGCTCGATCCAGTCGGACTGGAAGCGCGGTTCGCCGTAGACGATGCAGCGGTACTCCTTGTCGACCGTGCGCCCGCGGAACTGCGCGCGCAGGAAGTCGAACGCCGGCTGGTTGCGCGCGATGACCATGACGCCCGACGTGTCGCGATCGAGCCGGTGCACGATGCCCGGACGGTGCGCGTCCGGCGCGGTCGGCAGGTCCCCGTAGCGAGCCAGCGCCCAGCTCGCGACCGTGTGCTCGCGGAAGGTCTTGTCCTCGGGAGGATGCGCGGCGATGCCGGCCGGCTTGTCGATCGCGGCGAGCCACGGGTCCTCGTGGATGACGCGCAGTTCGGGCAGCGGCAGTCCGGGCGCCAGCGGGTCGATTTGCAGCGGCGGCTCCGCCACGAACTCGACCACCTGTCCCGGCGCCAGGAACAACCCCGCCCGTACCCTGGCTCCAGACACCTTGACGCGGCCGCCCTCGATCAGGCGCTTGGCCCCGGCGCGACCACCCACCTCGGGCTGGTTCGCCAGGAAGATGTCGAGCCGTACCCCGTCGTCGTCGGGGCCGACCGCGCGAGAGAGGGTGTCGGTCATGCGTCCTGCTGGAGGGCACTGATTCTGGCGGCTGCTCGGCGTCCGACAACCTGCTTCTTGACCCGACCAGCCGACCCGTACTGTCACTTGAAAAGTCTCCACATCTTCGCAGCTGCGCATTGCGTTCTGAGCAAAGCTGTGGAAACTGACGCACGCTTTCGGCCCTCCGAGAACCTCGGCCATTCTTCCCATGCGGCCGGGGCATACGAGACATGAGACTCCAAGAGCCCTCGACCTCGTCCAACGGTTGCCCACAGCGGATCCTGCTCGTCGACGACGAAGAGGACGTGCTCCGCGGCCTGCGCTGCACGCTCGACCGCGCCGGCTACGCGGTGACCTGCGCGAACAACCTGCACGGAGCCCTGACCGTGCTCGAGCGGGAGTCGTTCCACCTCGTGCTGACCGATCTCTACCTGGGGAACCGCGAACTGGGCTACCGGGTTGCCGATGCGGCCAGATCGAAGAAGCCACTCACGCCCGTCGTCGTGCTCACCGGCCGGCCGAGTTTCGACGGTGCGCAGGAGGCCCTTCGTTCGCACGTGGCCGAGATCGTCGTCAAGCCCGTCGAGGACAGGACGCTGGTCGCCACCTGCCGGCGCGTGATCCACGAGACGGAGCTCTCGCGCCGCAACCAGGAACTGGAGACCGCGAACAAGGTGCTCACTGCGGTGCTGCCGCGCACGATCGAGATGAAGGATCCGACGACCTGCGGCCACTCCGAACGCGTCGTCGGCTACGCGGACTCGTTGGCGATGCGGTGCGGCGTAGGTGCCGAGGACCGGGCGAACCTGCGGCTCGCCGCGCTGCTGCACGACATCGGCAAGATCGGCATCCCGGATCACATCCTGACCAAACCCGGGGGACTCACGAGCGACGAGATGGAGGTCGTGCGCCGCCACCCGGCGATGGGCTACGAAGTGCTCGCTTCGCTCGACAACCACGAAGACGTGCGCAACTGGGTCTACCAGCACCACGAGCGCTGGGATGGCCGGGGCTACCCGCAGGGGCTCGCCGGCGCGGAGGTGACGCTTCCCAGCCGGATCCTCGTCCTCGCCGAGGTCTTCGACGCCCTGGCGGAACCGCGCAGCTACAAACCAGCCTGGCCGATCGAGAAGATCGTCGGCCTGTTCCGCGAGCAGGCTGGCCGGCAGTTCGACCCCGATCTCGCGAAGTTGGTTGCCGACGGGCTCGAGCGCCGCGGCCGCGGGTTCTTCGGCGGCCAGCCCGACATGCTGTTCTAGGGGACGGGAGGCGGGTCGAGTCCGCCCTCGGTCGCAGCGATCGCCGCCGCGCGGAATCGCCGGTTCCTGTCCACGCGCGCCGCAACCACCACAGGGGGCTTGGCAGCGGACGGCCCGCCTGGACAATCGTGGCAACCCCCTCTGGACATGGCTAGGATCCGCGCCCCCTCGGATCCACGGCGCACGGTACGACCAGCCGCGCGCAGGCAGACATCCTCACGTACCTTCCTACCCACGATGCTCCCGATACTCCGGACCTCGCTGCGCAAGACCACGCTGACTTCGCTCGCTGTCGGTTCGCTCGTGCATGTGGCAGCCTGCCAGGCGACCCCTGCGGCGCCCGCGGCTCCGGCCGCGGACCCGCGCCTCGAAGGCCTGCCGTCGTTCCTGCTGCCCGTGCCGGGCGGCCTCGTCGAGATCGGCCTCACCGCGGAGGAACTCGTCAACACCGCGTCCGAGTGCGTGAGTCCGCGGAAGCCGGCCAACGCCGTGCGCGCGCCCGAGAAGTTCGTCACCGCGCTGCGGCGCACCGCGTCGACGCTCGGCTCGCGCAAGGTGCAGGTCGAGACCTACCTGCTCGGCAAGTGGCCGGTCAAGAACTCCGAGTACGAGGAGTTCGTCAGGCACCAGCGACAGCGCAAGGCGAAGGTCCGGCCGCCGTACCACTGGTGGCGCTACGGGCAGAAGCCGCACTACGAGCAGACGCTGCCCGAGATCGCGCGCGAGTTCCCCAAGGACAGCGAGGGCGCGGTGCTCTACTGGTGGCGGCACGGCTTCGACCTGCCCTACTCGGTGGCCGACGATCGCGGCCAGACGATCGGCGAGTTGCCCGTGTCCTTCGTGACCTACGCCGAGGCGATGGAGTTCGCGGGCTGGCTCGGCATGCGCCTGCCGACCGAGGTCGAGTGGACGCGTGCCGCGCGCGGCGACGGCACGCACCTGTGGCCCTGGGGCACCAGCCAGCCCGACGTGTTCGACGAGAAGAAGCTCGGCTTCCTCGAACTGGACAAGGCCAGTGGGCAGAAGCCGACCCCGATCGGCGCGTTCGCCAACGCCGCGGGGCCCTACGGGCACCAGGACATGTTCGGACGCATCTGGCAGCTCGTCGCGGGGCTCGGCTACGGGCCGATCAACGGCCAGCAGCCCTTCGACGAGGCCTGGGCCCAGCTGCAGAAGGACAAGGCCGGCGCCATGCTGACCTCGCCGCCGGGCTGGCGGCCCGACAAGGTGCTCGCCAAGGGCGGTTGCTACCTGTCGTGGCAGGAGCCGGTGCAACTGCTGATCGACGCGCGCGCGCCGCTGCAGCCAGCCGACGTGCTCGAGGGCGCCGGCTTCCGGCTCGCGAAGAGCCTCAAGCCCGGCTTCGACATGCTCTACTCGCTCGTGCGCGGCCAGTACAACCGCGCGGTGTTCGGCGCCGACCAGGTGCTCGACGAAGCAAAGCAGGTCGGCATCGAACGCTACGTGCTCGCCGCGAACGGCTTCCCGACCGAGTACCGCTCCGTGTCGCTGATGCCGGTCAACTGGCTCACCAACGACAAGGCCGCGGAGCTCGCCAAGCTGCTCGAACGCACCCACACTGCGCCGCTGCTGCTCGGCGCGTTCGCGACGACCGAGCCGATCAAGGACCCCGACCTGCCGCCGGGCCTCTACACCCTGCTCTACCGCAAGGAGGGCATGCCCAAGGAGCTCACGGAAGCGATCAAGCAGGGCCACAAGGAGATCCAGGCCGCGCTGAAGCAGAAGGGCAAGGGCGAGGAGGAGAAGGCCGACGACAAGAAGGGCGCCTGGCGCGAGGTGATCAAGCGCTTCGGCATCACCGAGGCGGACCTCGAGACCAAGGAGGCCGCGCGCGGGCTCGACTTCGTCCGCATCGACGGCGTGCAGATCCCCACGGAGAACGACACGTTCCTGCTGATGAGCAGCCTCGAGGGCAAGGTGGTGGGCGCGATCCCGGCGAGCAGCCACCGCCCGGCGCCGGTCAAGGCCTTCGCCAGCGAGTTGACGCTGGAGAAGGGCGACAAGGAGAAGGCCATCGCGAAGTTCCGCTTCGGCGTGCCGATCCGCGCGACGGAGCCGCAGCGCACCGCCGAGTTCCGTTTCTACCTGACGCTGGACTGCGAGCCGCCGAGCGCCGGCAAACCGTGGCGCATGCCGAACACGGCTTACCAGGCGGCGCCCGCCAACGCGCCGGCCGCCCCGAACTCGGCCAAGAACAACTCGAGCCGCTGAACCTCCCGTGAGCGACCCGTTGCACCCCGGGGCCCGCATCGAACCGCGGGCCGAGGCGGCCTACTTCGTGCAGGACTACTCCGCGCGCCCCCACATCGACGGCGTGCAGATCGTCGAACTCAAGCGCTTCCACGACGACGGCGGCTCGATCACCGAACTCGGCCGGTTGACGGCGGGCCTGCACGCGCAGCTGCCGGGTTTCGAGTGCCGGCAGGTCAACTACTCGGAGATCGAGCCCGGCGCGATCAAGGCCTACCACCTGCACCGCCGGCAGACGGACGTCTGGTACGTGCCGCCGTGCGACAAGCTGCTGCTGGTGCTGCACGACTGCCGGCAGGGCTCACCGACCGAAGGCCGCACGATGCGGTTCGTGCTCGGCGACGGCAAGGACCGGCTCGTGCGCATCCCGCCCGGCGTTTT
>VGXW01000068.1 GCA_016873195.1 Planctomycetota bacterium
GCCCAAGCCGCTGGCACTTGCCGGGTGTTCCCTTCCTCGAGGCCCCCCGTGCGCGCACCGTTCTTTGCGGCCGTCCTGTTGCCTTTCGCGCTCGCCGCGGCCGCGCCGAGCCAGAACCTCGTCACGTGGAATCCGCAAGCCGGCGGCTTCGCCGAACTCGCCGCCGTCTCGCCGCTCTATCCGGCCGGCGGCGTGCCGATGCTGCCGTTCTTCGCCGCCCCGTTCCCGCTGCCGCCCGCCTTCCCCGGTGGGATCAACCCGGTGCCGCCGGGCGACTGCGCGGTCGACGCGACCAACGGCATGGTCTGGTACACCAACGGCCCGCAGCTCGCCGCCTTCCGCCATCCGAACTTCCCCGCGGCGATGGCGCCGGTGCCGCCGTTCCCCGCGCCGCCGTTCCCGCCGCCGCCGGGCTTCCCGCTGACGCAGGGTGCGTTCGTCAGCGGTCTCGCGGTCGACCCGATCGCGGGGATCCTGTGGGCGACCAACGGCTACACCGTCCAGGGGCTGGCGCTCGCGATGTTGCCGGCCATTGCGGTCGTCGTGCCGCCGTTCGCGCCGGTGTTTCCGGGCGTCGTCGTGCCACAGCTCACGGGCCTCGAGTGGGACGGCCTCACCGGCAGCCTGTGGGCCGTCAACGGCGCGGGTGTCGTGTTCAACTTCCTGCCCGGCGGCGCGGGCCTCGGCGTATTGCCGCCGCCGCCGAACGCGCCCGCCGCGGTCGCGGTCGGCGTGACGATCGACAAGAGCGTCCAGGCTGGCGTCTACGTCGTGTTCGCGCCGCCGGTGCCCGCGATCCTGGACTACGTGAGCGGGCGGATGATGCCGGCCATGCCGGGCGGTGCCGCGGTCGGTGTGGCCTACATCGCCACGCCCTCGCTCGCCCAGCCAGGCTACGCGGGCTGCCCGTGTCCGTCCAACGGGCCGGCGGCCTTCCAGAACCTCAACCCGGTGACGACCGGAGTCGGCGTCTGGGGCGTCGACTGGACCGGGCTGCCGCCGGGGAACCTCGTCGTGGCCGCGGTGGACATGCTGTGGAACCCCGCGCTGCCGTTCGTCAACAACGTCGGCTGCGGCTTCGGCCTCGTGCTCGGTTCGCCGAGCATGCTGGTGGCCTTCGGCTTCGCGGATCCGCTGGGGCGCTTCACCTATGCGATGTCGCTCGCCGGGATCGCGCCGATGCCGCCGCTCTACCTGCAGTACGCGACGCTGTGCGCGGCGGACCAGCAGCTGGGATTCGTGCTGTCGCCGCTGTTCCAGTGTTTCGTGTCCGGGACCTGAGGGCCGGACCGGATCGCTGCGTCAGCACCCCGAACCTCGGCCAATGCGCGGCGGGGATCGCGGCTCGTCCCATCGGGCCGTCGCGCGGACACGATGCTGCGCCTACGCTCCTGCCAGAGGTTCTCGATGCGCGTCTTTCGTACCGCCGTCTCGCTGGTGCTGGCCTTCACGCTCGGTGCGGTCGCGTCCGCGGCAGGCGCCCAACAGCCGCTCGAACTCGGCTTCGAGGTGGGCGAAGCCGGCGGGCTGCCGGCCGACTGGTTCGTGGGCACCGAGGGCTGGACGGCGCGGCTCACGGAAACGCGCGCGACGGCGGGCAAGCGCTCGCTCGAACTGGCCCCGGGCGAAGGCGCGGCGGAGGCCGGCAGCGTCATGCGCTGGCTGCCGGCCGACGGTTGGGCCAACCTGAGCGTGCGGCTGAGCGCGCGCGTGCAGGTGGTCGGCGGCGGCAGGGCGCAGATGTGGCTGCGCGTCGACAACAAGGACGGCTCGATGGGCGCGCTCGACAACATGGCCGGCCGGGCGATCGTGGCCGGCGACTGGCAGGATGCGACCGTCGAAGTGGATGTCACGGCCGACGCGCAGGCCCTCGCGTTCGGCTTCCTCGCTTTCGATCGCGCCACGGTGTTCGTCGACGACGTCGTGCTGCGACCGGCGGGCAGGGCGCGCCCGGTCCAGGGGCCGACGCCGCCAGCGCCGCTGTCGCCGCGTGGGCTGCAGAACGTCGCCGCGGCGAGCCGCCTGCTCGGCTACCTGCGCTTCTTCCATCCGGCGAAGGCCCTCGTCGACCTGAAGGCCTGGGACCACTTCGCGGTGGCGCTGGTCGAGGTCGCCGAGCCGGCCGCCGACGCCGCGGACCTCGCGCAGCGGCTGCAGTCGTTCGTGCGCCCGTTCGCGCCGACGGTCCAGGTATGGGCCGGGGGCGCAGAGGCGGTGCCGCCGGCGGTGCCGATGCCGGAGGGCGCGACGCATCGGTGGTCGTGGCTGCACCAAGGTGCGGGCACCGTCTCCGGCCATCGTGGCGTCTACCAGAGCAGGATGGAGAAGAAGGTGCTGCGCGCGGGCGAGGCGGCTGCCGGCGGCCCGGACGATGGCGTCGCCGACCTCGGCGGCGGCGTCTCCTGCCGCGTGCGGCACCAGGTGCCGGGCACCGCGAAGGCCACGCTGCCCGCAGCGCCGCTGCCGGACGGCTGGACGCCGCGCGAACTGCCGGTGCTGACCGCCGCGCACCGGAGCACGCGGCTCGCCGCGGTGGCGCTCGCGTGGGGCGTGTTCCAGCACTTCTATCCCTACTTCGACGTCGTCGACACCGACTGGGCGGCGGCGCTGCCCGAAGCGCTCACGGCGGCGGCGACCGATGCCGACGCGAGCGCGTTCCTGCACACGCTGCGCCGGCTCGTGGCGCGGCTGCACGACGGCCACGGTCACGTCGGCAAGGCGGCGGCGCAACCGAAGGACTTCCTGCCCGTCGCGGTCGCGTGGGCCGGCCAGGAGCTGGTCGTGGTCGGCAAGTGCTCCGAGGTCGGGGACGCCGCCCGCATCGGCGACGTCGTCGTCGCGATCGACGGCCGGCCGGTGGCTCTCTGCTACGAGCAACTCGCCCAGGAGATCTCGGCCGCCACCGACGGCTGGCGTCGCCATCGCTCCGAAGGGGCCTTCGTCGAGGACCTGCCGACGGCCGATCCCGTGCTGCTCGAGCTGCGGCATCCGGACGGTGCGCTCGCCGAGGTGAAGCTGCCGCGCCGCAGGGAGCGGCCCGCCGACGCGCGGCCGAAGCGGCCCGGCAACGGCAGCGAACTCGCGCCCGGCATCGTCTACTTCGACCTCGACGGTGCTGCCAACGCGGCGCTCGACGCCGCGCTGCCAGCACTGCAGGCTGCCGCGGGCATCGTGTTCGACATGCGTGGTTATCCCGACGAAGCGGCGGTGCGCGTGATGGAGCTGCTGCTGACCGAGGCGGGCACCAGCGCGCGCTGGATCGTGCCGGACGTGCGGAAGCCGGATCGGCAGGAGGTCGAGTGGCGCGAATCCGGGCGTTGGCGGCTGCGGCCCAGGAAGCCGCATCTCGCGGCGAAGATCGCCTTCCTGACCGACGGCCGCGCGATCTCGTACGCCGAGTCGATCATGGGCGTGGTCGAGACCTACGCGTTCGGGGCGATCGTCGGCGCGCCGACTGCCGGCACCAACGGCAACGTCAATCCGTTCGAACTGCCGGGCGGATTCACGGTGTCGTGGACCGGCATGAAGGTGCTGAAACACGACGGCGGCCGACATCACGGCGTCGGCATCGCGCCCACCGTGCCCGTTGTGCCGACGGCCGCCGGCATCGCCGCCGGGCGCGACGAGGTGCTCGAACGGGCCGTCGCGACGCTGCAGCAGCAGCTCGGGCGGTGATTGGCGAGGACGGGCAACACCCCGTCGGTCCGTCGCGCGCCCGCCTGTCGCCGAGGCCCGGTCGACGGACCTCGGGACGGTGCCGATCCCGGCCTGCTGCGCTATCACGGCACCGGCCCGCGCGGCAGCGTCTCGGCGAGCGGTCTTCCATCCGGTCCACCGGCTTCGGCGCGCCGGAGCTTGACGGCGGCGGGAGCCGTGCGGAAGGTGCCTGGGTCTTCTTCCACGGGTCGCGTGCAATCGTGACAGGACGCAGCAGGTGCGGAATCGCGGGCGCAGTCCTCGGTCTCCTGGTTCAGCCCGTCGCGCAGGACGGAGTGCAGGAGGTCGTCCCGAGAATCGACGAGGCCGTGCTGGTCAATCCGGGCAAGGGCTGGCTCCTGTACGGCGAGCGCCACGATTTCGATGCGAAGACGCTCGCGCTGGGCTCGACGGCCTACATCCGGCTGAGCTGGGAGCTGCTGGAGCCCGAGGAAGGCCGGTTCCGCTGGGAACTGCTCGACGGCTACATCGCCGAGTGGGCGAAGGCAGGCAAGCAGTCCGCATTCGCCGTCATGTGCGCCAACAGTCACGGGCCGGAGTACACGACGCCGAAGTGGGTGTTCGACGCGGGCGCGAAGTTCCGCAGGGTCACCATCGAGACCGAGAACCCGTTCTACGGGAGGAACGGAGTCAAGGTCGTGCCCGAGTTCGAGGACCCGGTCTTCCTCGCCAAGCTGAAGGCGTTCGTGTCCGCCATGGGGAAGCGGTACGACGGAGACGAGCGCGTCGCGTTCGTGGACATGCGCTCGTACGGGAACTGGGGCGAAGGCCATCTGCATCCGTTCGGTGGCACGCCGATCTCCAAGCACGGACTGCGACGGCACGTCCGGCACTACCTGGATGCGTTCAGGCGGACACCGGTCATCATGCCGTCGGGGAACAAGGACTACGAAGATGTCTATGACCAGGCCGTCGCGTCGGGGCTCGGGATGCGGCACGATGGGGTGTGCGGGAGGAGCGACGGTTCGGAGACGATGCGGTGCCTGGGCAAGGCTCCCGCGGTCTTCGAGTTCCACGGCCCGTACGAGGCCCTGCAGCGCAACGGCTGGTGGGACGGCAGGACGCAGTGGGGACACGGGTACCGGTTGGTCGACTGTGTCGAGCGCGGCGTGCCGAGCTACATCAGCTTGAGCCAATGGGGTGGCGAGGCGGCGAGGTCCTTCGTGGCGGCGGAGACCCCGCTCGTCGAGAAGCTGGCCAATCGGATGGGCTATCACGTAGTGATCACGAAGGCCGAGCTGCCGCGCAGCTTCCGCGCCGGGGCGACCCTGTCGCTCGTGGTGACGTGGGAGAACCGGGGGGTCGCGTACGTCCACGTCCCGTGCCGCGTCGCCGTCGCGATCCTGGACGCGGACTCCGGGGTCGTGGCGCGGGCGTGGGCCGACGGTGCGGCGCCGTCGCGCTGGGCGCCCGGGCAGCCCGTGCGCGAACGTCTGACGGCGTCGTTCGCGGCCGTGACTGGCAAGGGCCCGCTGCGCCTGGCGATCGGATTGTGCAAGGCGGAGGGGCCGCCGACACCGGTGATCGGGTTGGGGATCGAGGGCGGCACGCCGGAGCGGTGGTACCCGTTGGCCGAGATCGCCCGCGAGCCCTGAACGACGGCGCGGCGGCGTCGGCTCGCGCCGCAGAACTTCGTTTTCTTCGAGTGGCGCTGCCGCAGTGACCGTGCCGCAGTCATGCGCGGCTCTGGCGCCGTGCCCGTTCGCACCTGGGCGCGGGCGGCGTGCTCGGGGCTCGCATGCTCGGTGCGGCGCGCCGGCGATGCACGGGCTGGGGTCAGCGGCCGTCCAGCCCACCGGATCCGTTCGCGTCGCCGTGTCTGCGCAGTTCGCGCCGTTCGCGCCGCTGCCGCGCCGCCTCCTGCGCCGTCTCGCGGCCGAAGCGCAGCTCGAACGAGGCCCAGAACAGGTAGACGAGCAGCACGACCACGTTGCCGATGCCGACCTCACCGCCGGCCTGCGTCGAGGTGCGGAGCAGCACGAGGCCGGTGAAGCCGAGGCCGACGCCCGTCAGCCACAGCAGCGAATGCCGCGGGATGGCGACGCCCTGGGTCCGGATCGTGCCGAGCAGGAAGACGAAGAACGTGACGACGAGCAGCAGCCAGATCGGCACGCCGATCCGCGTCGAGCGCCAGACGTCGACGTGTTGCACGACATTGCCCGCGGTGCCTGCCATCGGCCTTGTGACGTGGCCCCAGTCGAGGAAGAACGCGACCAGCACGAGGGCCGCGCCGAGCCACAGCGTCCACGGCACGACCTGCGGCGCGCCGGGCTCGGGCCGCCGGTACTCCGCGGGCAGTGCGAAGTAGCTCAGGCCGAGGAACACCGCGTAGAGGCTGCCGGCGAGCCAGAACTGGCCCAAGGCCAGCAGCGACGCGACACCGACGACGACCCCGAAGTGCCACGCGACCCAGCGCGGGTTGCTGCGCAGCGGGTTGCCGGGGCGCCGCGCGAGCGGGCTGCGGCCCGGGGCCGTCGCCGCGCCGCCGGGCTCCGACCCGGCCCCCGCCGCTTCGATGTCGCGCCGGACCTCGTGCGCCTGCTGGTAGCGCCGCGCCGGGTCGTTCTCGAGCGAGCGCATGACCACCGGGTCGAAACCGCGCGCGTCCACCGCCGCGGCCGACGGCGGCGCGAACCGGCCGATCGGCAGCTTGCCGGTCAGCATCTCGTAGAGCACGACGCCGAGCGAGTAGAGGTCGGCGCGGTGGTCGACGCTGCCCGCGGCGGTCACCTGCTCCGGCGCCATGTAGAGCGGCGTGCCGACGGCCTGCTGCGTCTCGGTGATGCCGAGCGCCCGGTCCTGGCCGAGCAGCTTCGCGAGGCCGAAGTCGGCGACGCGCACGCGGCCGTCCTCGCCGACCAGCACGTTCTCGGGCTTGATGTCGCGGTGCACGACCCGGTGGTCGTGCGCGTACTGCAGCGCGTCGCACAGCTGCGGCACGAAGGCCAGCACGTCGCGCGTGGTCAACCGGCCCTGCGCCAGCAGTTCGCGCAGGCTCGCGCCGTCGACGTACTCCATGACGAGGTAGAAGAACGCGCGGGCGCGGCCGAAGTCGTGCACGCCGACGATGCCCGGGTGGTGCAGCAGCGCCAGCGCGCGCGCTTCGCGTTCGAAACGCTCGGCGAACGCCGGGTCCGCGACGAGTTCGGGCCGCAAGAGTTCCAGCGCGACGAGGCGGTCGAGTTTGCGGTGGCGCGCGCGAGCAGCGCCCAGCTCCGCTCGTACTGGCGTTCGGGCGACGCCTGGTCGGCGGGGTCGGCGGCGAGAGAACGCTGCACGAGCGACCAGCGGGTGGTGTGGAACGAGGAGCCGGGCATCGGGCGCAGAGAGTGTGTCATCTGCCCGGGGGCAGCGGCAACCCGGGGCTCGCCGCGTGGCGCGTCTGGCCGGTTGGGGATGTATGCCCGGGCCAGCGCAGCGGGTTCCCCGGTGCAGGCGCCCTCGCCCGCAGCCGTTCCGTCACATCGCGCCGCCCCGCGAGGGGTTTGACGGTGCCGCGCGTTGCCGCGTACATTGCGCGTCCCGTTGTTGAGGAGTTCCTCATGTCATCGCGGCTCTGCCTGATGCTGCCGTTGCTGCCCGTGCTCGCGGCGCAGACCTACATCGTCGACGTCAACAACGGCCCGGGAACGAACTTCGTCGACCTGCCCACGGCCGTCGCGGCCGTGCCCGACGGCGCCGTGCTGCTCGTGCGCGCCGGCAACTACGCCGGCTTCACGGTCGCGGGCAAGGGGCTGGCGATCCTCGGCGACCCCAGGGTCGCGATCACCGACACGATCTGGATCTCGGCGACGCTGCCGCACCAGGCGTTCACGCTGCGCGGGCTCGTCTGGCCCCAGGCCTACAGTTCGAGCCTGACCGATCTGCTGCTGCTCAGCGACTGCGGCGGACCCGTGCTGATCGAGGCGGTCGCGCAGCCGCCCGCGAGTACGTGTCTGCCGGCATCGTGGCCGGGCACCTGCTTCCGTGCCGTCGGTGTGCACGCGGTGCGCTGCTCGCAGCTGACGCTGCGCGACTGCACGATCCTCTGCACCGCGTCGTTCGCCGACAGCGAGGTCGTGCTCGAGGCGACGACGGTGCGCGGCGAGGCGTACGGCGTGATCAACAACCAGACCGTGGTCTACGCTCGCAACGCCGTCACGCTCTACCGCGGATCGCTGCAGGTGGCCGGCGGCAGCCTGATCCGCGGCGGCGACGGCAACGGTCCGAGCCTCGCCACGTCGCCCGACGGGCACGGCATCTTCATGGACTCCGCGAGCCTGCGCCTGCTCGACGGCGCCGTCGGCTCCGGGCAAGGCTCCCTCACGCCACCCGTGGGCTATGCCGTGATTGCCGCCGGTACGAACCCGGTGCTCCGCCTCTCGCCGCGCGTGCTCGTCACGGCCTCGGGCTCGCCGCGGATCGTCGGCGCGGCGGCGGTGCCGGCGCCGATGCCCGAGCTGACCGGCAGCAGCGCGCCGGCGGGCGGCACGCTCGGCGCGACGGTGACGACCGAGAGTGGCGACCTCGTCGTGCTCGCCGTCGGCTTCCCCGGGCCGGCGATCTTCGTGGCCGGCATGCACGACCCGTTCTGGCTCGACCCGGTCGTGCACTTCTTCGTCGCCGTCGGCGCACAGGGAGGCACGCCGATCGGCGGCGCCGTCGCGGTGCCGTCCGGCCCGGCTTTCGTCGGCCTGCGGCTCGGCTGGCAGGCCGCGTGTTACGGCCCGGTCACGGGGTTCCAGGCCACCAACCCCGTGGTCACGCTGGTCAGGTGAGCGACGGCCGTGGGCGACTCACGCCGCCCAGGCCACGCAGTCGCCGCGCCACGTTCCCGCACCGGGCCGGCCGCACGTTGCAACGGACTGCGCCGGGCCGACCCGCACGCCCGCCCACGGCGATGTGCCCGTCCGCCGCGAGTCGACGCCTCGGTCGAGCGGATCGTCAGGTCGGAGGATGCCGTGCCGCGACACTAGATCGCCGCATCGGGCCCTGATCGCGCTCGAGCGCCCTCCTCGCGGACCTCCCGGATCACACGTCGCAATCCGACGACAGGAGTCCGCACATGTTCGCCGCAGCTCGAACCCCGCCCCGTTCCCGGTTCCTCGCCGCCTGCGCGGCAGCCACGCTGACCGCGCAGGCTGCCGCGCAGTGCGCCACGCCTTGGCTGCCCTCGACGGGGATACCGGGCGTGAACGACGCCGTCTACGCGACGACGACCTGGGGTCCCGACGGGCCGGGACCGGCCGCGGCCCTGCACGTGTTCGCCGGGGACTTCACGATCGCCGGCGACAGGTTCGCCTCACGCATCGCGACGTGGAACCCGGCCACCGGCGCAATCGCGACGCTCGGCGCGGGCATGAACGGCAGCGTGCTGGCGCTGGCGGTCATGGCGAACGGCGACCTCGTGGCCGGCGGCGACTTCTCGCAGGCCGGTGGCCAGCCGGCCAATCGCATCGCGCGATGGAACGGGGCGGCCTGGTCCTCGTTCGGAGCCGGCGCCGACGACTCGATCAGGGACCTCGAGGTGCTCCCGAACGGCGAACTCTGTGTCGCGGGCCGGTTCATCACCGTGGACGGCCGCGTCTCGTCACGGCTGGCCCTCCTGACTACGACCTGTCCCGCAGGGGCCCTGCACAGCGGGACCGGGTGCGCCAGTACGGTCGGACCGATGGTGCTCGAGGCAGACGCGTTGCCCTGGTCGGGCGGCACCTACCGGGCGACGGCGTCGCCGATTGCGCCGGGCGCACTGGCCATCGGCCTGGTCGGCTCCGGTTCGCCAGGCACGTCGTTGGCGACCATCCACCCGGCCGGCGGCATCGGTTGCCAGCTGCTCGCGAGCGCGGACGCGGTCGTGCTGCTGTCGCCGAACGGGGGCCGCGCCGAGACCGTGTTCGCGATCCCCGCCAATCCGGCGTTCGCGGGCACGATGCTCCACAACCAGATCCTGCAGATCGAACTGGGGGCTGCGGCGAACATCCTGCACGTTGCGAACTCGAACGGGCTCCGGCTCGTCATCGGTTGGCTCCAGGGGCTCCCCGACCCGAGCCCGCGATCGTGCCGGTGGCGACGTTCCACCCCGACCGCATCGCGGAATTGCCCGCGTTCCGGTGACGGGGCGCTGTGTTCGCGCGGCGCACAGGAGTCGGCGACGAATCCGTCCGCGACGGTCCGGCCCGGCGTCATGCGGTCCGGGCAGCGTTCGAACCGATCCTGCGCGCCGGGCACCTTGTGCGGAGACCACTCCCGCAAGCGGGCCAGGGTCACGGCGCCGATCCGGCAGCGGGTGCCGGCGACCGGCGTGTCGGTCCACCCGCCGCCCGAGCACCGCCGACCGTGCCGACCGGCCACCCGCACTTGCTCCCCGGCCGCCCCCTCCCTTCGGCCCCGCCCGCTCCCGGTCCTTGGCACGGCATGCTGCGGGCCAGGGCCCGTCGGCCTCGCGGAGCGACCATGCCGAAGAACGCCTACGAACTCGCTGCGGACGTCGTCGTCGTGATCCTGGGCGGCGGCCGCGGCGCGCGCCTGGACCCCCTGACCCGGCGGCGCAGCAAGCCGGCCGTGCCGATCGCCGGCAAGTACCGGCTGATCGATATCCCGATCAGCAATGCGATCAACTCCGGCATGGAGCGGATGTTCCTGCTGACGCAGTACAACTCGGTCTCGCTGCACCGGCACATCCACCAGACCTACAAGTTCGACCCGTTCTCGCCGGGCATCGTGCAGATCCTCGCCGCCCAGCAGACCCTCGAGAGCGAGAACTGGTTCCAGGGCACGGCCGACGCCGTGCGGCAGAACCTGCGCACGATCATGGAGCTGCGCGGCGACTACGTGCTGATCCTGTCCGGCGATCATATGTACCGGATGGACTACCGCAGGATGCTGGCGGACCACCTCGAGCACCGGGCGCAGGTTTCGCTCGGCGTGATCCCCTGCAGCGAGGCCGAGACGTCCCAGTTCGGGCTGGTCCGCGTCGACCAGGGCGGCCGCATCGTCGAGTTCCGCGAGAAGCCGCAGACGGCCGCGGCGCGCGCCGGCATGGCCGTCGACCCGGGACTGCTGCGCGCGCACGAGGTCGACGCGACCAGGCCCTACCTCGCGTCGATGGGCATCTACCTGTTCGACAAGCAGGCGCTCGCGCGCGCGCTCGACAACACCCTGATCGACTTCGGCCGGGACGTCATCCCGAGCGTGGTCGGGTCGATGACCATCCAGTCGCACTTCTTCACCGGCTACTGGCGCGACATCGGCACCATCCGGGCCTTCTTCGACGCGCATCTCGACCTGGTCCGCCCCGAGCCGCCGTTCGACTTCTACGAACAGGGTTGGCCGTTCTACACGCACCCGCGCTCGCTGCCCAACGCCCGCGTGTCCGACACGCGCTTTTTGCACTCGATCCTCGCCGAGGGCTCGGTGGTCGACGGCTGCGAGATCGAGCAGACGATCGTCGGCGTCCGCTCGCGGATCAAGAACGCCAGGATCCGCCGCACCCTGATCATGGGCGCCGACCCCTCGCCGCCGCCGGCCCCAGCCGGTGCACCGCCGATCGGCATCGGCGACGGCTGCGAGATCGAGAACGCGATCATCGACAAGAACGCGCGCATCGGCCGCAACGTCCGGCTCGTCAACGCGGCCGGGCACCGCGAGGCCGAAGGCCCGGGCTGGGCGATCCGCGACGGCATCGTCGTCGTGCCGAAGAACGCGGTGATCGCCGAGGGCACGGTGATCTGAGCAGGGCCCTGGCCGCAGCCCGGCACGAGGTCCCGGAGCGCCCGCGCCGGGGTCTGCCCTGGCCCGTCGGTGCGGCGACCAGGGCGGCGCCGAAGCCATGTGGCTTGGATGCCGCTCCAACTTCCTCGACTCCTACGAGCACCTGTGGCTCTGTCCGGCTGGCGAACAGCTTCCCGATCGCTGGCTCGCGATCGCCGCGCCGATCGACGGCCGCTGGGAGTTCGCTCGGCGCCGCGTTGTCCGGCGGCACCAAGACCCGATCAGCGCGCGCGGTGGCGCAGCCGGTCGATGAACACCGCGGTCAGGATGATGCCGCCGGTCACGATCTCCTGCACCCAGTTCTCGAGGCCGAGCTTCGTGCAGCCGTTGTCGACGACGGTCATGATGAACGCGCCGATCAGCGTGCCGAGCACCGAGCCCTCGCCGCCGGTCAGGCTGGCGCCGCCGATGACGACGGCGGCGATGACCTTGAGCTCGTAGCCCTCGGCCGTCGTCGGGTCGCCCTGGCCGAGGTAGGCGAACTGCAGCACCGCGGCGAGGCCGGCGCAGGCGCTGGCGAACGCGTAGATCAGCAGCTTCGTGCGCTCGATGCGGACGCCGCACAGCCGGGCGGTCTGTTCGTTCGAGCCGACCGCGAACACGTGGCGGCCGAAGCGGGTGTGGCGCAGGCCGAGCGCGGCGAGCACGGCGACGGCGACCATGATCCAGACGCCGGGCGCGGCGACGGCGCCGAGCCCGGTGCCCGTGTTGCGCATCAGGTCGAGCAGGGCCGGCTGGCCGTCGACGTAGACGGGCCGGTTGTCGCCGAGGCCCTTGGCGAGCCCGCGCAGGGCACCCCACATCGCCAGCGTGACGATGAACGGCGACAGCGCGATGCGGCCGAGCAGGCGCGGCAGCACGACGCGCCCGGTGACGAAGGCGCCGATGACGAGGCCGACCAGGGCTCCGGCCAGGACGCCGCCGGCCGCCGCAGCGAACTCGGGCATGCCCGCGTTGAGCAGCAGTGCCACGACCACGGTGCCGAGCGCGATCGCCGAACCGACCGACAGGTCGATGCCGCCCGAGATGATGACGATCGTCGCGCCGACCGCGGCGGTGCCGACGATCGCGGTCTGCAGCAGCATCAGGCGCTGGTTCTCCCAGCCCCAGAAGGTCGGGCCGACCAGCGCGGCGAACAGCGCCCAGACGGCAGCGAGGCCGAGGGCCGGGCCGAGCCGGCCGAGCCAGCGGTGCCTGGAACGTGTCGTCGCTGCGTCGCTCATGCGGTCGTCTCCACGGCTCCGGTCGCGGCCAGCAGGATCGCGCGCTCGTCGAGCTCGGCCACCTCGCGCGCCGGGCCGAGGCGGCCGCGGCACATCACGGCGATGCGGTCGGCGGTGCCGAGCAGTTCGGGCAGGTAGCTCGAGACCAGGAGCACGGCCTTGCCGGCGCAGGCCAGCTCGTCGATGACGCGGTAGATCTCGGCGCGCGAGCCGACGTCGATGCCGCGCGTCGGCTCGTCGAGCAGCAGCACGTCGACGCCGGCGTGCAGCAGGCGCGCGACGGCGACCTTCTGCTGGTTGCCGCCCGACAGCGCGCCGACGCGCTGCCGCGGCGAACGGCAGCGGACCTGCAGCTTGGCGAACCACGGCGCGCACGCGGCGTCGAGATGCGCCGGTGACAGGAACCACGCCTGCCGCGCCAGCGTCAGGTTGTCGGCGACCGTCAGCCCGGCGGCGAGGCCCTCGGCCTTGCGGTCCTCGCTGACCATGCCGACCCCTTGACGCCAGCGCTCGGCCGGCGGGCACGGGCCGACGACGGCGCCGACGCGGATGCTCCCCCCGCGAACGGCATCG
The DNA here is from genome assembly GCA_016873195.1 of Planctomycetota bacterium. GTDB lineage: Bacteria > Planctomycetota > UBA1135 > UBA1135 > UBA2386 > VGXW01. The sequence continues at coordinate 13,263 of VGXW01000068.1, forward strand.
AGCCCGAAGATCGCGCGCAGCAGCTCCGTGCGGCCGGCGCCGACGAGACCGGCGAGGCCGAGCACTTCGCCGCGCCGGAGCTCGAGCGAGGCGGCGAGCGGCAGGCGCGTGCCGGCGAGGTCGTCGAGCACCAGCACGGGCTCGCCGGGCCGCCGCGCCGAGCGCGGGTAGAGGTCGGTGATCGCGCGGCCGACCATCAGCGCGACGAGCTCGGCGTTGCTGGCATCGGCGGTCGCACCGGTGGCCACCGTGCGGCCGTCGCGCAGCACCGTGTAGCGGTCGGCGACCTCGCGCACCTCCTCGAGGAAGTGCGAGATGTAGACGATCGACGTGCCGCCGGCGCGCAGTTGGCGGATCAGCGCGAACAGCCGGCGGACGTCGGCCTGCGCGAGGCTGCTGGTCGGCTCGTCGAGCACGACGATGCGCGCGCCGAGCGCGACCGAGCGCGCGATCTCGATCAGTTGCTGGTCGGCGATCGGCAGCCGGCCGCGGGGCAGGTCGAGCGGCAGCTGCCCGCGGCCGACCTGGCAGAGGGCCGCGCGCGCCCGCGCGGCGAGCTCGCGGCGGTCGAGCAGGAGACCGCGGCGGGGCTCGGCGCCGAGCAGCACGTTCTCGGCCACCGGCAGGTGCGGGGCGATCGAGAGCTCCTGGTAGATCATCGCGATGCCCGCCGCGCGGCCGGCGAGCGGATCGGCCGGCGCGTAGGCCACGCCGTCGAGTTCCATCGCGCCGGCGTCGGGCAGGAGGGCGCCCGACAGCACCTTCATCAGGGTGCTCTTGCCGGCGCCGTTCTCGCCGACCAGCGCGTGCACCTCGCCCGGCGCGACCTCGAACGAGACGTCGTCGAGCGCGACGGTCGCGGCGAAGGCCTTGCGGACGCCGGTCATCCGCAGGCGCGGTGGACCAGCGGCCCTCGTCACCTGAGCAGGGGGGCGACCGCGGGGTCGTCCATGTTGGCCTTGGTCGCCACGGCGAGCCTGGTGTCGATGCGCGGCGGCACGGTGGCGCCGCCCTTGTGCTCGACGAGCGTCTTGACCGCGCGGTAGCCCATGTCGACCGGGTCCTGCAGCACGAGGGCGTCGATCTCGCCGCTGCGCAGCGCGGCGACCAGCGCGGCCGACGAGTCGAAGCCGACGAACGACAGCTTGCCGAGCAGGTTCTCCTGCTGCAGCGCGCGCAGCATGCCGACGGTCGAGGACTCGTTGGGGCAGAACACGCCGTCGGCGGCGCGCAGCACGTCGAGCATGTTGAGCGCCTTGGTCTTCGCGCTGTCGACGCTGGCGCCGCCGTACTGGTCCGACGAGAGGATCTCGATGCCGGGGTTCTCGGCCATGACCTCGAGGAAGCCCGCCTCGCGGTCGGCCGTGCTCGCCGAGCCGACCTGGTAGCGCATCATCACGGCCTTGCCTTTGCCGCCGAGCAGGCGGCAGAGCTCGCGGCCGGCCCGGCGGCCGCCCTCGAGGTTGTCGGTCGCGACGAAGGACTGGAAGTCCTCGGGGGCCTTGCCGGCCAGCGCCGAGTCGAAGATGACGACCGGCAGGCCGCGTTCGCGCGCGGCCTTGATCGGGCGCACCAGCGCCTTGTCGTCGAGCGGGGCGACGACGATGCCGCCGACGCCCTGGGCCGTGAACTGCTCGACGAGCTTGATCTGCTCGGCGCGGTCGTTCTCGCGCAGCGGGCCCTTCCAGATGATGTCGACGCCGAGTTCGCCGGCGGCGCGCTGCGCCCCTTCGTGCACGGCCTTCCAGAACTCGTGCGTGGTGCCCTTCGGGATCACCGCGATCTGCAGCTTCGTGGGCTTGCCCGCGCCGGTGACGGAGTCGTTGCCGCAGGCGGCCAGGGCGGAGAGGGAGAGCGCCAGGAGGAGCCTGTTCATCGCAGCCCGCAACGTACCGGCCGCCCGCGGCGATCGAAAGCGCAGGGCCGCGGAACGGCCGGGCGGCGGGGACCCGATGGCGTCCGCGGCGGCGGCGCCCGCGTGCGGAACGCCGGGCCGGATCCCGGCGACGCGCCTAGCCGAACCGCCCGGTGATGTACTGCTCCGTCAGCTTGTTGCCCGGGTTCGTGAACACCTTCTCGGTGCGGTCGAACTCGACCATCTCGCCGAGATACAGGAACCCCGTCCAGTCGGAGATGCGCTGCGCCTGCTGCATGTTGTGCGTGACGATCACGATCGTGACCTTGTCGCGCAGCGAGTCGATCAGCTCCTCGATGCGCAGCGTCGCGGTCGGGTCGAGCGCCGACGTCGGCTCGTCGAACAGCACGATCTCGGGGTCGACCGCACGCGCGCGCGATGCACAGGCGCTGCTGCTGGCCGCCCGACAGGTCGTAGGCCGGCTTGTGTAGGCGGTCCCTGGTCTCGTCCCACAGCGCCGCGTCGCGCAGCGACTGTTCGACCTTCTGCTGGATCAACTTCTTGTCGCGCCCGCCGCGCATGCGCAGGCCGAAGGCGAGGTTCTCGAAGATCGACTTCGGGAACGGGTTCGGCTTCTGGAACACCATCGACAGCCGCATGCGCATCTCGGTCGGGTCGGCGTGCGCGCCGACCAGGTCGATGCCCTCCGGCAGCAGCACGATCTGCCCCTCGTAGGTGTTGCCCGGGTAGGGGTCGTGCATGCGGTTGAACGAGCGCAGCAGCGTCGTCTTGCCGCAGCCCGACGGGCCGATCAGCGCGGTGACCTTCTTGTTCTCGAACGCGACGTTCAGGTTCTTCAGCACGCGGTGGCTGCCGTAGCTGAAGCCGATGTCGCGCAACTGCACCTTGACGTAGAGCAGTTGGGGTCCTCCTGCGGTCGCGCGGCTGCCGCCGCCGGCGGCGGCCTCGCCGAGGAAGTGCTGCACGGCGACGGCACCGTCGACGAGCGCGAGGTGAGGATCGAGGAGGAGTGCCTGAAGATGCTCGCGCTGCACCAGCCGGTCGCGATCGATCTGCGCTACCTCGTCGCAATCCTCAAGGTCGACAAGGAACTCGAGCGCATGGGCGACCTCGCTGTGAACATCGCCGCCCGAGTGGGGGGCTGCTGGAGCACGAACCGATCCGGCTGCCGCCGAAGTTCGTGACCATGGTGGAGACCGTGCGCCGCATGGTGCACGACGTGCTCGCCGCGCTGCTCGGGTCCGACGTCGGACTCGCGCGGCGCGTGATCGCGGCCGACGACGTGGTCGACCAGATCCACCGGGAGATGTTCCGCGACATGCAGGCGCTCGCGCGCAAGGAGCCCGGACGCATCGAGGTCACGGTCAGCATGCTGTCGGTGTCGCGCTACCTCGAGCGCATCGCGGACCAGAGCACCAACATCGCCAGGGACGTGATCTTCCTGGTCGCGGGGCAGATCGTGCGGCATCGCCGCACGCGCTGACGCGGGCGCCGGTCCGTCGCCGCGAGAACAGGTCGTCGCCGGCGGAACCGGCTGCTGGCAGGGGCTACTGGATCGCCTGCAAGGCGTTGCTCATCGCGACCCCCTGCACCGCAGCGTCGTCGAACACGCCCTACTGGAAGAACAACCCGTACGGCGGCGGCGCCGACGGCCACACCAACGACAGGGACGTGGAACCGACAGCGTCCGTCAGCCCGAACAGCACCACGTCCGGGTTGGGCACCAGCACGCCGCCGACCACGGACAGGTACCCCGGCAGGAACCCGACCACCCGCACGGCCAGCGCGTTCTGCAGGGCCCCGGTCATCGTCACCGAGATGGTCTGGTTCGCGGCGACGCTGCCCGAGCCGTGCAGCACCGGCAACCCGCGGCTGCTCGCCAGGGCCTGTCCCCAACCCACGAAGCGTCCCACGTTGGTCGGCGCGATCGCCAAGGACAGATCGTCGACACCGATGTAGTTGATGTCGTCGGTGCGCGGGTCGAGCACCAACCAGGTCACATTCGGCGGCGCCTGGAAGTCGATGGAGTGCTGCGTCCACACGCCGGCTGCCGCAGAGGTGCCGATGGCGCCCAGGTAGTAGCCCGTCTGACGGGACGGCGAACTGCTGAGGAACGCGTCGTAGCCGGAGTTCCCACCGTGCATCTGGCTCGCGACGAACCAACCCGACAGGCGGTAGACGACCCCCGGGACCCGTTGCCTTGGCCAGTGCTGCCGCTCGCTTCGGGTGGAGCGCGCCAACCTCGCCGATCGGCATGCCGCCGGCCAGGTCGACGACGAGCCGGCCGGGCGAGTTCGTCCGACCCGCGAGGCTGGGGGGACGAGGACTCAGCGAGGATGCGGGATGTGGGTGATTGCGCGTCCCATCGCGCAGTCGCCCCGGTGACGGCTTCATCTGCCAGCTGGCTGTCAGTATCATGCACGCATGGTGCGTCGTGACGCGACAGGGG
>VGXW01000069.1 GCA_016873195.1 Planctomycetota bacterium
GAAGTGCGGGTTGCCGCCCGCGTGCACGTCGCCGTGGCTGCGGTCGGTCGACGGCGCCGGCACACCGAGCGCGCGCACCGCCTCGGCCGCGCGCACGCTGCCCGGGCCGCCCGGCAGCACGGCGCGGTTGCGGCCGTTCTGCACCAGCAGTCCCAGCCAACCGATCTCGAGGTCGCGTCCCGTCTCGACCAGCATCTCGGCGCGGTTCACGGCCCGGACCATGCTCGGCCGCGCGTCGACGAAGTGCGGGTCCTGTTCGCCCTTGGTGAGGCTGGTGACCTCGACCCGCTCGCCGCCGATCGCGCGGCACAGCGCGGCGAGGTCGGGCGTCGTGGCGCAGACGGCGTGCGGGGCCTGCGCGCCGAGCGGCAGCGCGGCGAGCAGCGCTGCCGCGAGCGAGACCAGTTGGGAACGGAGCTCGAACATGGGTTCCTCGATGGCGACCGCCGCAGCGGCGGCCGGGTGTGTTGTTTCGCAGGTGGGGGTCGCCGCGCGGCGGCGCTCGGAACCTCAGTAGGCGTGCGGCGGGTGGGCGCCGATCAGGACCTCGAAGCCGATCCACAGGGAGTGCGACGCCTCGCCGAGGTGATCGCTGTCGTCGTAATCGTACTGCACACGCAGCCGCGAGAACTCGCTCGGCTTCCAGGCCAGCATCGGCGAGATGCCGAGCCGGTCGCCGCGGAAGGGGTCGCTGTCGCGAGCGAAGGTCTGCGCGCCGGCGACGTAGCTCGCGCCGCTGCCGGAGGCCGCGTCGACGCGCACGCCGACGGCCCAACCGGTCGCGAACCCCCACAGGCACTGCAGGTAGCCGCCGTGGTCGCGCAGCGTCGTGCCGGGCAGCGACACCTCGTCGCCGGTCACCGTGGGATCGCCTTCGTCGATCTGCTCGCTGGCCGCGAAGTCGCGGGCCATGATCTCGCCCTCGATCTCGACGAACGGGTAGCCCTGGTCGGCGCCGAGCGGCCGCCAGCGCCACACGAAGTCCGCGCCGTAGACGACCGTGGTCGCGTCGGGCCCGGTGGCGTTCGGCCCCGCGGCCACCGAGGCACCGACGCCCAGGTCCTGGGTGTCGGACAGGTCGAACGAGGTCGCCGCTCGCGCGGTGTAGAGCAGGTCGGCGGCCGAGCGCACCTCGCGCTCGGTGAAGAACCTGCCGCCGACCGGCCGTTCCGCGTAGACCTCGTCGTTGGCCAGGAAGCTCGCCATCGTCTCGCCGTGCGCGTTGTGCACGCCGAACGTCAGTTCGGCGAACCGCTCCGACGGCAAGAGCCACGCGAGCCGTGCGCCCGGGCCGCGCAGGCCGTCGCCGCCGAAGAACCGCGTGTTGACCACCGGCTGGTCGAGCCAGTCCCACGAGTGGGGATGCCGCGCGTTGGCGCGGCCGAAGTCGCACAGGAAGGTGCCTGCCTGCAGCTGCAGGCCGAACGGCAGCCGCTGCGTGGTCAAGAACGCCTCCTCGAGTTCGACCACACTCTCGCCGGTGCCCGGTTCGAGCAGGGCGACCATGTACATCGATGCGCGGAACCAGGGGTCCACCGCCCCGACCAGCGACAGCTCGGCCTGTTCCATCGTGAACCCGCGCTGCCGCGGATCGTGGCCTCCGCCCTGCAGTTCGAGGAGTTCGCTGTCGCGCGCCGTCGACGCGCCGAACGCCGCCATCAGGTCGAGGCTCACGTCCACGAGGCGCAGCGGGCCGGCCGCGCCAGCCGCTGCAGCAGGCGGGGCCTGCGCTGCGGCCGCCTGCGCGGCTGCCGCCAGTTCCGCGCGCGCGGCCTCCAGCGACCGGTGGCGCGATGGCGCCGGGGGATCCTGTGCCGGGGTCGCGGCGAGAACGAACGGCAGCAGCAGGCAGATGGGCGACGGGGCTCGCGGGTGCGGCATGTCGGACTCCAGGTGCCGGTCGGCAGGGTGCGGTTCCACGATTCCGGACGATCCGTCGGGTCCGCACGCGGCCGCACGGAGCGCGCCGCCCCGGCGGCCGCTTGCCGCGGCACCCGCTGCACCCTATGGTCGCGCCGTGCCGAGCGCGCGCGTCCGAACGGCTCTGCGAGAACTGTCGAGGGGCCTCCTGGGTTGGCTCGCCCTGCTGGCCCTCGTGCTGCGGCTCGGCCTGCCCGCCCTGCACGATCACGGCAGGCATGGCCCGGACGCCGGGTGCCATTGCCACGCCCTGCCTGCCGCCGGCGGCGCGGCCAGCCCGGACAAGGTGCCGCCGGCGGCGACTGCCGCTGCGCCGGCGGCCCACTGCGCGACCTGCGAACTGCTGCTCGCGACCCCAGGCGCACCCGTGCCGGTCCGCGTGGCCGTCGCGCGCCCCACGGTGGCCCGTCCGGTGCCGCGGCAGAAGCCCGCCGGCCGCCGCCCCGCACCCTGCCCGCGCCGGCCCAGGTCGCGCGGCCCGCCGCGCCGGTCGATCGCACGGTCCTCCACCGTCGCGCGCTGACCGACCGGGCTGGAACCGGCGGACGGCGCACGCGCCGGTTCCGCCCGTTCCTCCCCGTTGCCGCGCCGCCGATGTCCGCCCCAGCTCTGCGTCCGCTCCCACCCGCGCCGCTGCCCTACGGCTCGGCGAACCTCGCCCCGCATCTTGCCCGCGCCCGCGCCGCCGCACGCGCGATCCTCGGCTGCGACCATCTCGCCGCCGACGCCGTGCAGGAGGCCCTGGTCGCCTTCTGGCGAGAAGCCACGCCGCCCGCCGAACCACGCGGCTGGTTGGTGCGTGCCGCAGTGCACCGCAGCCTGCATCTGCGGCGCAGCCTGCGGCGCCGCGCCCGGCACGAGCACCGGGCCTCCGCGGCCTGCGAACTGCACCGCGGCTGCGACAACCCGCTGCACCTCGCCTACGCCCACGAACTCGGCGAACGGCTCGCCGCCGCCTGCGCCGGCCTGCCCGCCGAACAGCGCGTGCCGCTGCAGTTGTTCGCCGAGGGGGCAGACTACGCGGCGATCGCCGCGCGGCTCGGGCTGCCAGCCGGCACCGTGCGCTCGCGGCTGCACCGCGCACGCGAGCAACTGCGCGCGGCCCTGCACGCGGCCGACGGTGCCGCCTGATCGGCCGCCGCGGCGGGGAGGCTCGTTGCGGCCCATGGGCGCCTCCCCCAAGATGCGCCCGTGCTGCTGCTCGGCCTCGGTCTCCTGGCGCTCGGCCTCGGCCCCGTGCTCGTCTGGCTCGCCGGACGCCACGCGTGGTCCGCGGTGCTGCTCGACGCGTTCTGCCTGCTGACCGTCAGCGGCTTCGCGCTGCTGCACCTGCTGCCCGAGTGCGCCGCGCAGGGCGGCTGGCTCGTGCTGCCGCTGGCGCTGCTCGGCTTTCTGCTGCCGACGCTCGCGGAGCGTACGCTGGAGCACGGCCACCGCGGCATGCGGCGGCTCGTGCTGGTGCTGGCGCTGCTCGGCATGGCCGCGCACGACGCGCTCGACGGCCTGTTCCTCGCCGAGGGCAGCAACCCCGAACTCGACGCCGCCCACGGCCACGAGCACGCCCACGAGCTGACCGCCTGGGCGATCATCCTGCACCGGATCCCCGAGGGCATCGGCATCTGGTGGATCGTGCCGCGCACGCTGGGCATCGGGGCCGCCGTGCTGGTGACGATCGTCTCCGTCGGCGCGACCGTGTTCGGCTACTTCCTCGGCGGCCACGTGCTCACGGAGACCTCCCAGCGCGGCCTCGCGCTGCTGCAGGCGCTGCTCGCCGGCTCGCTGCTGCACGTCGTGCTGCACGCGCACGTCCCGGCACCCCGCGAGGCGGGCCGACTGCACTTCGCGTCGGTCGCCGGCGCCGCGGTCGGCGCCGGCGTGCTCTGGCTCGCGATCCGCGACCACTTCCCCACCAGCGACGTCGGCCAGCCCGGCGCCCTGTTCCTGCAGCTCGCGCTGGAGTCGGCGCCGGCCCTGCTGCTGGCCTACCTGCTGGTCGGCCTCTGCCACGCGTTCCTGCCGGCCAACTGGCTGCGCGGCATGACGCAGGGGCCGGTCGTGCTGCAGGCGCTGCGCGGCGTCGCCGTCGGCCTGCCGCTGCCGGTCTGCTCGTGCGGCGTCGTGCCGATCTACCGCGAACTGATCCGCCAGGGCACGGCGATCGCCGCGGCGATCGCGTTCCTGGTGGCGACCCCGGAACTCGAACTGGCGGCCATCACGCTGACCTGGCAGTTGATGGGCGCCGAGGTGGCGCTCGTGCGCGTCGCGATGGCCGGGGCGCTGGCGCTCGGCGTCGGCGTGCTGGTCGGCTCGCTGGCGGGCCGCCGCGCCTTGCGCGCGGATCCGGTCGCCGGCTCGATGCCGGAGCCGGCCGCCGGGCGCCTCCGCGAGCGGCTGCGCGAGGCGCTGCGCTTCGGCTTCGGTCCCGCGGTCGACAACACCGCGACCTGGATCCTGATGGGCCTCCTGCTGTCGGCGCTGCTGATGCCCTACGTCGACCGCGAGTGGATCGCCGGCCTGCCGCGGGGCCTCGACGTGCCGGTCGCGGCGCTGATCGGCCTGCCGCTCTACGTCTGCGCCACCGGCAGCACGCCGCTCGCGGCGATGCTGCTCGTGCAGGGCCTGTCGCCCGGCGCCGTGCTGGCGCTGTTGTTGACCGGCCCGGCGACCAACGTGACGACCTTCGGCGTGCTCGCGCGGCTGCACGGTGCGGGCACCGCCGTGCTGTTCGCGCTGTCGATGTGGCTCGGCGCGGTCGGGCTCGGCTACCTCGCCAACTGGCTGCTGCCGGTGCCGACGGTCGCGATCGGAGCCCATGCGCACGCGCACGGCGCCCTCGACTGGCTGCTGCTCGGCGCGCTGGTGCTGGTGTTCCTGTGGTCGCTGCTGCGCCAGGGAGTGCGGCCGTTCCTCGAGCGCCTGTTCGAGTCGCCGGCGAACCTCGCCCACGGCGAAGCGCCGGGCTGCTGCGGCGGTGGACACGATCACGGACACCACGGCGGCCACCAGCACGGGCCGGCCCACGAGCCGTTCACGCCGTTCCTGCCGCGGCCGTTGGCGCCGCCGGCCGATCGCGGCCCCGGCGCTGATCCGCGCGGCCGTGCATCCGGCCGCCCGCGTCGCTAGCTTGTGCCCGTGCCAGCGGGACTCTTCGTCTGCACCAGCAACCGCCTCGAGGATCTGCTCGAGGTGCTGGCCGGCGACCTGGCTCGCGAGCCGCTGCCGCCGCTCGCGCCGGAGACCGTGGTCGTGCCCGGCCAGGGGCTCGCGCGCTGGCTCACGCTGCACCTCGCCGAACGGCACGGCATCGCCGCCGGGCTCGACCTGCCGTTTCCGGGCGCGTTCCTCGGCAACCTGCTGGCCCGGGCCGATGCCGCCGCCGATCTCTTCGCCGCCGACGTGCTGCCCTGGCGCATCTGGCGGCTGCTCGGCGACGCGGACCTGCAGCCGGAATTCGGCCCCGCGGCCCTCTACTGCCGCGACGACCCCGACGGCCAGCGGCGGCTGCAGCTGTGCACGCGCCTCGCGGCGCGCTTCGACGACTACCAGCTCTACCGCGACGACCTGCTGCTGCGCGCGAGCGCCGGCGACGACCTCGAGGAACTCGGCGAACACGGCCCCTGGCAGGCCCGGCTGTGGCGCGCGCTGCTGCGCGACGCCGGCGCCGGCGCCGCCGCACCGCACCGTCTCGAACGCCTGCGCAAACTGCTCGCCGACCCGGGGCAGGCGCGGCCGCTGCTGCCGCCGCGCCTGTCGGTGTTCGGCACCGGCACCCTGCCGCCGGCGTTCCTCGACCTGCTGCTGCGCGTCGCCGCGCTGGTGCCGGTGCGGCTCTACCTGCCGCAACCAGCGCCGGCGTACTTCGCCGACCAGCGGGCGCGCGGCGGTGACGCCGGGGCCAACCCGCTGCTCGCGCGCCTGGGCGCCGAGGCGGCCGAGTTCCAGGACCTGCTCGTCGACCTCGAGGAGCGCGCCGCGGTGCCGTGCCAGCGCACCGACCTGCCGGCCGCGGACGACCCGCCGCGGTCCCTGCTCGCCTGCCTGCAGCACGACGTCGCGGCGGTGGCCGCGCGCGGCGACGGCGAGGGCGCGCTGCCACGCTTCCCGCTCGCGGCCGGCGACGATTCGGTGCGCGTGCACGACTGCCACTCGCCGCAGCGCGAGCTCGAGGTCGTGCGCGACCAGATCCTCGCCGCCTTCGCCGCCGACCCGCAACTGCAGGCGCACGAGGTCCTGGTGCTGGTGCCGGACGTCGAGCGGTACGCGCCCTACGCGCAGGCGGTGTTCGGCCCGGTCCGCGAGCACCTGCCGTTCCACGTCGCGGACAAGGCGCCCGCCAGCGAGCTGCCCCTGTGCGGGGCGCTGTTCGACCTGCTGCAGCTCGCGCGCGGCCGCCTGCAGGTCGCCGACGTGCTGCACCTGCTCGAGTTGCCCGCCGTGCACCGCCGGTCCGGCATCGCTGCCGCCGACCTGCCCGCGCTGCGCGCGCGCTGCGAACGCGCCGGCATCCGCTGGGGCCGCGACGGCGCGTGGCGGCACCGGCACTTCGACCTGCCGGCGTTCGACGCGAACAGCTGGCGGCAGGGGCTCGACCGCCTGCTGCTCGGCGCCGCCACCGGTCCGGAGCCCGACCTCGTGGCCGGCCTGCTGCCGGTCGCCGACGCGACCAGCAGCCGCGACGAACTGCTCGCGCGCTTCTGCGGCTTCGCCGACAGCCTGTTCGCGGCCCTCGAGCAGCTGCAGCGGCCAGAGCCGCTCGACGTCTGGGCCGACCGCGTCGACGCGCTGCTCGCGGGGTTCTTCGCCGCGGCCGACGCGGAGGACGAGCTCGCCGCGCTGCAGGTGCAGCGCGCCACCGCACGCCTGCGGCGGCTGGCCGCCGAGGCGCGCCTGCGCGAGCCGGTGGCCCTGCCCGTGCTGCAGGACTGGCTGCGCGCGGCCCTGCGGCAGGGCGTCGGCAACCGCGGCTTCTGCGCCGGCGCGGTCACCGTCGCCGCGATGCTGCCGATGCGCACGGTGCCCGTGCGCCACCTGTTCCTGTGCGGCCTCGACGACGCGTCGTTCCCGCGCCGCGACCAGCCCGAGCCGTTCGACCTCGTGGCGGCCGCAGCGCGCCGCGGCGACCGCAGCACGCGGCTCGACGACCGCCAGCTGTTCCTCGACGCCGTGCTCGCCGCGCGGCAGCGGCTGCACCTGACCTTCGTCGGCCATTCGCAGAAGGACGACAGCGCCTGCGCGCCGTCGGCCGTGCTCGCGGAGCTGCTCGACACGATCGACCGCAGCTGCGCGGCGCCGCCGGGTTTCGCGAGCGCCCGCGCGGCCGTGTACGTGCGGCACCCGCTGCAGCCGTGGAGCCGCCGCTACCGCGACGGCGCCGATCCGCGGCTGTTCACCTACGCGCCGGTCGGCGAGGCCGTGGCGCCCGGCAGCGCCGACGAGCCCGCGTGGTGTGGTGCGGCCCTGCCCGGCCGCACCGCGCCCGCGGCCGGCGAACTGCCGATCGCGCGCCTGCTCGGGTTCTGGCAGAAACCCGCGCGCTTCTTCCTGCTGCACGCGCTCGGCGTCGGCCAGCGCCGCGGCGACGAGGCCGACGGCGACGACGAGCCGATGGAACTCGGCGCGCTGCAGCGGTGGCAGCTCGCGGACGAACGCGTGCGGACCACGCTGCGCGGCGTGCCGCCGCGCGATCCGCTCGCGCGCGCCCACGCGACCGGCCTCCTGCCGGTCGGCGGACTGGGCGCGATCGACTTCGCCGCGGTCGCCGACGCGAGCGACGAGTTCGTCGCCGCGGTCCGCGCCCACGGCCGGCTCGCCTCGCGCAGCCTGTGCGTGCCGTGCGACGGGTGGCTCGTGCGCGGCGAGGTCGACGGCGTCGGCGTTGCCGATCTCGTCCGCGCGCGGATCGCGGCGATCAAGGACAAGGACCGGCTCGCCGCCTGGATCCTGCACGTGCTGCTCGCCGCCGCGCGCCACCGCGGCGAACGCGACCTGCCGGCGACCACGCGGATCGTCGGCGCGGACGGCGCCGAGACGTTTGCCGCGCTCGGGCCGCGGCAGGCCGCGGACTGCCTCTCGCTGCTGCTGCGCGGTTTCCGCGAGGGCCACCTGCTGCCGCTGCCCGTCTTCGAGCACGCGTCGCCGGCCTACGCGGCGGGCCTCTGCGGCGGCGGTGGCAGTCCGGCCGAGGCGCTGCGGCGCGCGCGCGCCGCCTACGGCCCCGCCGGCGAGGCGTGGCGCAGCTGCGACACCGACGAGCCCGCCAACCTCCTGTGCGCGCGGGGCCGCGACGCGCTCGCGGATCCGGCGTTCGCCCGCTGGGCAGGCGAGCTGTGGACGCCGCTGCGCGAGCACCTGCGGGAGGAACCGTGAGCCTGTCCGCCTTCGACGTGCGCGGGGCTCCCCTCGACGCGGGCACCACGCTGCTCGAAGCCAGCGCCGGCACCGGCAAGACCTACACGCTGGTCGGCCTGCTGCTGCGCCTGCTGGTCGAGGGCCGGATCGAACGGCTCGACCAGGCCCTGGTGGTGACGTTCACGGTCGCCGCGACCGACGAACTGAAGAACCGCCTGCGCGCGGCCCTGCACCGCACGCTGCGCGCCGTGCGCGGCGGCGACGAGGATCCGCTCTACCGGGATCTCGCCGGGCACCCCGAGGCCGAGCGGCGGCTGCGCGAGGCCCTCGACGACTTCGACCGCGTCGCCGTCGCGACGATCCACGGCTTCTGCAAGCGGCTGCTCGACGAGGCGGCGTTCGAGAGCTGCGAACCGTTCGCGGTCGACTTCCTCGTCGATCCGCTGCCGCTGCTGCACCGCGCCGCCGCCGACGCGCTGCGCACCTGCTACACCCCGGGCCCGTCGGCGCTCGCCGCCGTGGTGCGCGCGGCGGGCCTGTCGCCGGCGACGCTGGTGAACCTCTACCAGCTCTGGCGCCGCTACCCGGACGTCGCGCTCGACCCGGCCGACCCGGACCCGGAGCCCCCGCTCGCGGAGCTCGGACGGCAGGTGGCCGCGGCGGTCCGCGCCTTCGATGCGAGCGCCGCGGCGCAGCTCGCCGCGGCGAAGTTCCTCGCCGGCAAGGGCCCGTTCGACGGCCCGGTGGCCGGCCAGCTCGCGCGCTTCGCCGAGCGCCTCGGCGAGTCGCCGTGGCTGTGCCTCGACCGGCTCGCCGCGTTCGCGCGCGGCGAGTTGCTGCGAACGACGCACCAGCGCGGCCAGCCACCGTACGACCACCCGTTCTTCGTCGCCTGCGACCACGTGGCCGCGGCCCGCGACGCGGCGGTGCTCCACCTGCGCGCGGCGCTGCTGCTGCGCCTGCACGAACGGCTCGAGGCCGAGAAGCGCCTGACCCGCACCATGTCGTTCGACGATCTGATCGCGCGCACGCACGCGGCCCTGCACGATCCCGCCCGGTCCGTCCGCCTGCGCGCGGCCGTGCGCTCCCGCTACCGCGTCGCGCTGATCGACGAGTTCCAGGACACCGACAGCCTGCAGTACGGCATCTTCGCGACCTGTTTCGCCGGCCGGCCGCTGTTCTTCGTCGGCGACCCGAAGCAGTCGATCTACGGCTTCCGCGGCGCCGACCTGCACGCCTACCTGGGCGCGCGGACGCGGGCGGACCGGCAGGCGACCCTCGCGGTGAACCACCGCAGCTGCGCCGACCTCGTGCGCGCGGTCGGCGTGCTGTTCGGCCGCGCCGATGCGTTCGTGACCCCCGGCATCCGGCTGCCGGCGGTGTCCGCGGCCGCCGGCGCCGGCGCGCTCGCGCTCGGCGGCGACGGGCCCGCGCTGCGGTTCCGCTGCTGCGCCGCGGACCGCAAGGAGACCCGCGCGCAGCTCGAGGACCGGATCGCGCGCGACGTCGCCGCCGAGATCTCGCGCCTGCTGCGCGCGTCCGTCACCGTCGACGGTGCTCCGCTGCAGCCGCGCCACGTCGCCGTGCTGACGCGCCTGCACCGCCAGGCGACGGCCGTCCAGGATGCGCTGCGCGAGGCCGGGATCGTCGCCGCGATCGGCAAGGCCGGCGACGTGTTCGACACGGACGAGAGCTCGGAACTCGAGACCCTGCTGCGCGCGCTGCTGCAGCCGCGCGACCTGCTGCGCGCGCGCGCGGCGATGGCGACGCGCCTGTGGGGCCGTTCGGCCGCCGAACTCGCTGCGCTCGACGCCGACGAGCCCGCGTTCGACCGCGAACTCGAACGCCTCGAGGGCTGGCGGCAGCTGTGGTCGCGCCGCGGCTTCGTCGCCATGCTCGAGCAGGCCTTCGCCGACCTCGGCACCGTGCCGCGCCTGCTGCAGCAGCGCCGCGGCGAACGCCGGCTGACGAACTGCCGGCAGCTCGCCGAACTGCTGCACGAGGCCGAGCACCAGGGCCACCTCTCCCCGGACGGCCTGTTCGAGTGGCTGCAGCGCGAACGCACCCATCCGGAAGGGACCGACAGCCAGCGGCGCGAACTGCGCCTCGAGTCCGACGAGGACGCCGTGCAGATCCTGACCGTGCACGGCAGCAAGGGGCTCCAGTACGAGATCGTGTTCTGCCCGTTCCTGTGGGACCACCGGCAGCCGAAGGGCCCGGCCGTGCTGCCGGCCGGCAGCGGGCGCAGGCTCGCGTTCGACGCCGGCGACGACCCCGCCGGCAAGCGGCTCGCCGAGGCGGAACAGCTCGGCGAGGACGTGCGGCTCGCCTACGTCGCGGTCACGCGCGCGCGGCGCCGCTGCTACGTGCACTGGGCGCCGGGCGGCCCTTCGAGCCACCGCAGCGCGCTCGCCTGGCTGCTGTCCCCGCACCGCCCGGCGCGCTCCGCGGCGGGCGCGCTGGCCGACGACTGGCTCGAGGTCTGGAGCGAGCAGGTGAAGGCCGACCGGGCGGCGGCGATGACCCAGCTGGCCGAGTTCGTGGCCGCGGCACCCGACGTGCTCGGCTGCGACGCCGTGCCACAGGAACCGGTCGCGGTGCCGTGCCGGCCGCCACCCGGGCCGGCGCCCGGCCCGGCCCGGCGGCCGGCCCGCGCCGTGCGTGCCCTCGCCCTGCACAGCTTCAGTTCCATCGTGCACGGCGCCGCGCCCGTGGATCCGGCCCCCGACGTCGACGGCCTGCCGCCGCGGTCGGGACCGTCCGCGGGTGCCGGCATCCACGGCTTCGCGCGCGGCGCCGCCGCGGGCACCTGCCTGCACGCGATCCTCGAGCAGGTCGATCTGCGCGAGCTGGGCCCCCGCGCGGCCGATCGCGTGCGCGCCGAACTCGCCGCCGCGGGCCTGCTCGAGCCCGCCGCGCACCAGGGCGTGCAGGATCCGGTCGCGACGGTGCTGCAGAACCTGCGCGACCTCGCTGCCGCGACCGCCGGCCCCGGCGGCCCTGCGCTCGCGTCGATCGCCGCCGGCGCGCGCGCGGCCGAGTGGTCGTTCACGCTGCCGGCGACGCACGCCGAACTGCCGGCCCTCGCCGAGCTGTTCGCGCGCAGCAGCAGCGCGGTGGCCCGCGACTACGCCGGCCGCCTGCGCCAGCTGCCGCAGAAGGCGCTGCGCGGTTTCCTGGTCGGCTTCGTCGACCTCGTCGCCGAACACCAGGGGCGCTACTGGGTGATCGACTGGAAGTCGAATCACCTCGGCGAGACGGCCGCCGACTACGACGGGGAGCGCCTGCGTCGTGCCATGCACGAGCACGACTACGTGCTGCAGTACCACCTCTACCTGCTGGCGCTGCACCGCCAGCTCGCGGTCCGACTGCCGGACTACGACTGCGAACGCCAACTGGGCGGCGTCTGCTACGCCTTCCTGCGCGGCGCCACCCCGGGCTCGGACCAGGGCATGTTCTGCGACCGCGTGCCTCCCGACCTCGTGCGAGCCCTCGACCGCTGGATCGGATCGCCGCGCGGAGGTGGCCGGTGACCCGTTGCCCCGACGCCGCGCCCGAACCGAAGAGCCTGCTCGCCGCGCAGCTCGCCTCGACCTTCGCGCGCCTGCGCCGCGGCGGCGACCCCGGCCTGCTCGCGCGCACGGTCGCGCTGCTGTGCCAGGAGCGCGCCGCGGGGCACGTCTGCGTGCCGCTGCCCGACTGGGCCGGCCGCGCGCCGGCACCCGCCGAACCGCCGTTTCCCGCGCTGCCGGACTGGCGATCGGGACTGCTCGCGACGGGCCTCTGCGGCGACGGCGATCCGCGGGTGCCGGCGGCCCCGCTGGTGCTCGACGCCCGGCACCGCCTCTACCTGCTGCGCCACTACCGCGACGAGCAGCGCATCCTCGACTTCGTGCGCGGCCGGCTCGCGCGGCCCCCGCTGGTGCCGGCGGCGGCGCTGCGCGACGCGCTCGCAGCCGCCGGCCTGCTGCCCGGACGGCCCGCCGGACCCGACTGGCAGCTCGCCGCGGTCGTCGCTGCCGCGCGCAGTTCGTTCGCGGTGCTGACCGGCGGCCCCGGCACCGGCAAGACCACCACCGTCGCGCGCCTGCTCGACGCGCTGCTGGCCCTGCAGCCGGACCTGCGCGTCGCCGTCGCGGCGCCGACCGGCAAGGCCGCCGCACGGCTCGGCGAGGCGCTGCGCGAACGCGCCACCGCGGTGCCGGCACCGCGCGGGCCGGCCGGGCGCCTGCAGCCGAGCACGCTGCACCGCCTGCTCGGCTACCTGCCGCTCGACGACACGTTCCGCCACGGGCCCGAACTGCCGCTGCCCTACGACTTCGTGGTCGTCGACGAAGCCTCGATGGTCGACCCGGCGGTCCTCGCCGCCCTGTGTTCGGCGCTGTTGCCCGAAGCGCGGCTGCTGCTGGTCGGCGACCGCGACCAGCTCGCCGCGGTTGCCGCCGGCCAGGTGCTCGGCGATCTGTGCCGCGCCGCGCGGCCCGAGCGCGGCGTCGGCCGCGAACTCGCCGGCTACGTCGCCGCCGCCACGGGCATGGCGCTGCCGGTGCAGGACGGGGCGCCCGCGATCGCCGACCTGGTGGTCGCGCTGCGCCAGAACCACCGGTTCGGGGACATGCCCGGACTCGGCGCCTTCGCCGAAGCGCTGGCGCGACGCGATCCGGACGCGGCGATGGCCGCGCTGCGCGCCGGCCACCGGGACCTGCTCTGGGCACCCGACACAGCGACCGCGCTGGCCGCGATCGCCGACGCGCTGGTCGCGGCCGCCACGGCGGAGACCCCGGCGGCGGCGGTCGCGGCCCTCGGCAGCGTGCGCGTGTTGTGCGCCGCGCGCCACGGTCCGCACGGCACCGACGCCTGGAACCGCCGCGTGGAGGCGCTGCTGGCCGGCCGCGGCGTGCGCACCGGCGATCGCTGGTACCGGGGCCGCCCCGTGCTGGTGACCGAGAACGACCACCAGAACCAGCTCTGGAACGGCGACCTCGGCGTCGCCTGGCCCGACGACGGCCGGCCGCAGATCGTGTTCCCCGCCGCCGGGGACGAAGTGCGCACGGTCCCCGCTGCGCGCCTGCCGCAGCACGAGACGGCCTGGGCGATGACCGTGCACAAGGCCCAGGGCAGCGAGTTCGCCGCCGTGCTGCTGGCGATGCCCGACGCGCCGAGCCCGCTGTGGCAGGCCCCGCTGGTCTACACGGCGGTCACGCGCGCGCGGCACCGCGCGATCGTCGTCGCCGATCCCGAGCTGCTGCGCGCGGGCCTGCAGCACTGGCCGGCCCGCGGCTCCGGCCTCGCCGACGGCGTCGCCTGCGCCGGAGAGCCTTCGGCGGATCGCGGATCGAAGGCGCCGTGAGGCGCGGTATCCTGCGCCGCCAGCCCATGCCACGCACTACCGAGCAGATCGCCGAACTGCAGCGCAAGGTCGCGCAGATCCAGAGTTGGTACCACCGCATCGACCTCGGCGACGGGATCGAGACGCCCGGCCACTTCCGCATGGCCGACTACCTGCGCCACTACCGCCTGCCCGAGCGCATGGACGGCCTGCGCGTGCTCGACGTCGGCGCCAGCACCGGCTTCTTCGCCTACGAGTTCGAGCGCCGCGGCGCCGCGGAGGTGATCGCCGTCGAACTGCCGAGCTGGGACGCGCACGACTGGACGCCGCGCCAGCGCGCCGAGCTCGCGGCCAAGTCGGCGACGGAGAAGCGGAAGGTCGACCGCGAGGTCATGGTCGACGGCTTCACGGTGGTCGGCGAAGCCCTCGGCACCCGGCGCGTCAGGCGCATCTGGAAGGCGATCTACGACCTGCGCGCGTTCGAGCTCGGCACGTTCGACCTCGTGTTCTCGGGCGCCATGCTGATGCACGTGCGCGACCCGATCCTCGGCATCCAGCGCCTGCGCGAGTGCTGCCGGCCCGACGGCCGCCTGATCGTGTCGATCTCGACGGCGCTGCTGGACCAGCCCGAACCGCTCGCGCGCTTCGTCGGCGAGTGGAACCAGTGCAACTGGTGGCAGATGAGCCCGGCGTGCCTCGACGCCGTGCTGCAGTGCTGCGACTTCGCGCACATCGACCACCGCGACCGCTACACGCTGCAGGACGTCACCGGCAGGTTCCACGACCCGACCTACGTCTGCCACGCGTTCCCGCGCCGCTGAGTCACTCCGCGCCGAACCAGATCGTGTCGTCGAGCAGTTCGCGCAGCACGCTCGTCGCGTAGGCGCCGCTCGGCAGCGAGAAGCGCAGCTGCAGGCCCTCCGGGACCGCGGCGACGGCGGTGTCGGCGACCGGCACGCGCAGCGGCCGGCGCTCGCCGCGGCCGATGCGGAACGGCAGCCGGGCGAACGCTTCGACCGCGACGCCAAGTTCGGCCAGCGCCCGCGCCTCGATCGCCGCCGGCTCGCCCTGCGGCACCGGCATCTCCGGCCCCGGCATCGGCCCCGACGGCGACACCTCGACCGCGAGCAGCCGCGCCGCCTCGGCCGCGGGATCGGTCACCGCGAACACGGCGCCGTTGCGGTGCAGCCACGCGAGGTCGCCGGGCAGCAGCGTGTCGAGCGCCGGCAACCGCGCGATCACGACCCGGTTGAACACCTCGCTCTGCACGGCCGAGACCACGAGGCCGAACACGCGCCGCGGCATGCGCATCGCGAAGGCGCGCGGTTCGCCGCGCAGCACGTCGAGCCCCTTCTGCAGGTTCGCGCCGCGCTTGCCGAAGCGTTGCTCGCCGAAGTAGTTCGGCACGCCGCGCGCGGCGAGGTCGGCGAGCCCGGCGGCCGCCAGGGCCTGGGCGTCGGGACCTACGTGCCGCAGCAGCACCGTGAAGCGGTTGCCGCGCAGGTGGCCCAGGCGCAGCTTGTTGCCGTGCCGGCTCACAGCCAGCACGGCGAACCGTTCCCCGGCCAGCCCCTCGCAGGTCCGCGGGTCCTGACCCTCGATGCTGACCCACTGCCGGCTCACCGACTGCGCGTCCTTGAGCCCGGCGATGCCGAACGAACGTTCGTCGCGGCCCAGCCGCTGCGCGAGCTCGCGCAGCAGGTCCAGCGTGCCGATGCCGGACTTCTCGACCCAGAGCCAGGTGTGCTCGCCGCTGCCGCACGGCGCGTAGGCGGGCAGCTCCTCGACGACGAAGTCGGACGCAGCGGTCTTGTAGCGGCCGTGGAAGCGCGCACCGGGCCCCGCCCGCGGCACCGGACGCGTGGGCTTCGGCACGGTCGCCTAGCCGTCCTTCGGGGGCCTGGCCCGGCGCCTGCCCTTGCCCCCGGGCGGCGGTTCGGGCGCCGCCGGCACCGCGACCGGCTCCGGCTCCGCGGCGACCGGCTGCGGCGCGAACGCGGCGACCGGATCGCGCCCGGTCGCGTAGGCGAGCAGCCGCGCCAGTTCGTCGCGCATCTGCGCGCGCGGCACGATGCGGTCCACCTGCCCCTTCTCGAGCAGGAACTCGGCGCGCTGGAAGCCCTTCGGCAGTTCCTTCTTGATCGTCGTGGCGATCACGCGCGGCCCCGCGAAGCCGATCAGCGCGCCGGGTTCGGCGATCAGCAGGTCGCAGACCGAGGCGAACGAAGCCGTGACGCCGCCCGTGGTCGGGTGCGTCAGCACCGAGATCGACGGCAGGCCGGCCCGGTGCAGCCGCGTCAGCGCGGAGCACGTCTTCGCCATCTGCATCAGCGACACGGCGCCCTCGTGCATGCGCGCGCCGCCCGAGCAGGCGACCAGCACCACGGGCAGCCGCTGCGCCTGCGCGTGCTCGCACAGCAGGGCGATCTTCTCGCCGACGACCATGCCCATCGAGCCGCCGAGGAACTGGAAGTTCATCACGCCGAGCGCGCACGGGATGCCCTTGACCGCCGCGGCGCCCGCGACCAGCGCATCGTCCTCCCCGGTCTTCTGCCGCGTCTGCGCGAGCTTCTCGCCGTAGGGCACGCGGTCGTTGAACGCCAGCACGTCCTCCGCCAGCAGCCCGGTCCACATCTCGGCGAAACTGCCCGGGTCGACCGTGATCGCGATGCGTTCGCGCGCCGGCAGCGTGAAGTGGTAGCCGCAGGTGCCGCAGACCCGGTGGCGTTGTTCGAACTCCTTGCGGAACAGCAGGGCACCGCAGGACTCGCACTTGGTCCAGAGGTTGCCGGGCATGTCCTTCTTCTTGCCGAAGCGGGTCCAAGCCATGGATTCGATCCTCGAGTCGGGTCCGGGGAGACGAGGGCGGGACGATAGCCGCCGGGTGCGGGGCCGGCACGCAAAACTAGCGCCGGGCCGCGCCGGCGAGCCCGCGCAGTTCGGCGATGCGGCCGGGCCGGTCGGGCGCGCCGAACACCGCGGTGCCGGCGACGAACACGTTCGCGCCGGCCGCTGCGCCGCTGCCGATCGTGGCCGGCGCGATGCCGCCGTCCATCGACAGTTCGCCGGCGAAGCCGAGCCGCCGCAGTTCCTCGACCTTGGGCAGCACCTCGCGGCGGAACTGCTGGCCGCCGAAGCCCGCGAACACGCTCATCACGAGCACGAGGTCGAGCCGGTCCAGGAACGGCGACAGCGCCGCGACGGGCGTGTCGGGCTGCAGCGACAGGCCGACCTTGCGGCCGCGGCCGCGCACGTGGTCGAGCAACCGTCCGACGTCGCCGTGGCCCGCCACCTCGACGTGGAACGTCAGCCAGTCCGCGCCGGCGTCGAGGAACGCATCCGCGTAGCGCCACGGGTCGGTGATCATCAGGTGCACGTCGAGCGGCACCCTCGCGCAGCGTTTGACCGCCGCGCACACGCACGGCCCGAAGGTCAGGTTCGGCACGAAGTGGCCGTCCATCACGTCGAGGTGCAGCCAGTCGGCCCCGCCGGCCTCGACGGACCGCACCTCCTCACCGAGGCGCGCGAAGTCGGCGGACAGCAGCGACGGGGCGATGCGGATCGGCGGCACGGCCCTTCACCAGGCGGCGGCGGACCCGCCGCTGCGGTGGTCGCAGACGGCGAGCCGTTCGCCCGTCGGCAGCACCTCGATCGCGAACACCTGGCCGATGCCGTGCGGCTTCTCGTCGAACGTGTGGCCCTTCTTCGCCAGCGCCGCGCGCACGTCGGGCGACAGCGCCAGCGCCTCCCAGCGGATCGCCGCGGGCGTCCACTGCTGGTGGATGCGCGGCGCGCGCACCGCCTGCTCGAGCCCCATGCCGAAGTCCAGGCGGTTCAGCAGCACCTGCAGCACCGACGTGATGATGCGGCTGCCGCCCGGCGCGCCGAGCACGCAGCGCAGTTCGCCACCGTGCAGCAAAC
>VGXW01000070.1 GCA_016873195.1 Planctomycetota bacterium
GGGGGACGGCGCCGTCCTGGTCTGGGGCCTCAACAACCTCGGACAGTGCAACGTGCCCTCCCTGCCTGCCGGCCTGTCCTACGTGGAGATCACCTGTGGTGAGGATCACACGATCGCGCGCCGGTCGGATGGCGCGGTCGTCGCCTGGGGAGACAACACCCGCGGACAGTGCAACGTACCAGCGCTGGCGGCAGGGCTGGAGTACGTCGAGGTCGCAGCAGGGCTGCGCCACTCGATGGCGCGGCGCTCGGACGGAACCGTCGTCGCCTGGGGCCAGAGTTCCACTGGCCAGACGATCCCGCCGCCTGTGCCTTCCCACCTGACCTGCGTCGAGATCGCCGGCGGCTCCTACCATTCGATCGCGCGCCTGTCGGACGCATCGGTCGTCGCGTGGGGCCTCGGCACATCCGGCCAGACCACGGTGCCCGGGTTGCCGCCGGGACTCGGCTACGTCGAGGTCGCCGGCGGGGAGCGTTTCAGCGCGGCGCGCGTCGGGCCGCCGAGTTCCTACGTCAAGTACGGCTATGGCTGCGCGGGCACCATGGCCATTGCACGCCTCGTGCCCATGGACACGCCGCGTATCGGCCACACGCTGCGGGTCCGCCTCTTCAACCTGCCGATGAACGTGGCCTTCCTGTTCATGGGCTGCAGCACCACGACTTCGAGTTTCGGGCCGTTGCCGCTCGACCTCGGACATCTGGGTGCCCCAGGATGTCGGGGCTGGAACAGCATCGATGCCGTGGCTGTGGTGTTCGGCCTGCAGCAAGCCGAGCACCACGCGTGGATCCCCGACGATCCCAGCCTCGTCGGAGTCGTGTTCCACCACCAGGCGCTGGTCCTCGACCGGCAGGCCCCCAACGCGCTGGGCGCCGTGATGTCGAACTCGGCAATGGCAGTCGTCGGACGTTGAGCTGCGCGTAGTCCACGGCGAAATGGGAAGGCCGGCACGGTCCCGGGCTGCCCGAAGCCCACGACCCACCTGCCGCCGACCCGTCCGGCCTCGTCGAGCGCGCAGGAAGTCGGGGCAGGGGCGCTCGGGAAACGAGATGGCCCACGGGGAGCGCAGGCTACCTTCCCAGCCCGTGACCACCCGCGCGCCGCTCCACGTGGTCTGGGCCTACCGCCGCACCGGCAAGTTCGCATTCCACGTGCTGACCGGCGCGCTCGAGACCGACCCGCGCACCGCGCACGTCCCCGTCGACTTCGCCAACGGCGTGCGCGACGTCACCGCCGCGATCCGCCGCGCCCTCGACCGCGCCGCGCGCGTGCTCGTCGGCTGGTCCTTCTACTCGCCCGACGCCGCCGCGCTCACCGCCGAACAACACGCCGTGCGCGCCGCCGTCGCCGATCCCCGCATCCTGCACGTCGCCGGCGGCGTGCACCCGACCGCCGAGCCCGAGGCCACCTTGCGCTCCGGCTTCGACCTCGTCGCCACCGGCGAAGGCGAACAACTCGTGCGCGAACTCGTGCACGCGCTGCAACACGGCCAGGACCCCCGCACCGTGTCCGGCATCGCCTGGCTCGACGGCGAACGCCTGCGCCGCAGCCCGCGCAGCGACCGCATCGCGCTCGACGACTTCCCGCCGTTCGGCCCCGCGCACGGTCGCTTCGGCCCGATCGAGATCACGCGCGGCTGCATCTACGCGTGCCGCTTCTGCCAGACCCCGTACTTCGCCGGCGCCGCGTTCCGCCACCGCTCGGTCGCCGACGTGCGCCACTGGGTCCGCTACCTCGTCGGCCGCGGCTTCCGCGACTTCCGCTTCCTGTCGCCGACCGCGCTGAGCTACGGCGCGTCGGGACCCGAGCCCGACCTCGGCGCCGTCGAGGCCATGCTCGCCGGCGTGCGCGCCGAGACCGGCCCCTCGCGCAAGCTGTGGTTCGGCACCTTCCCGAGCGAAGTGCGCCCCGAGCACGTGACGCACCAGACCCTCGCCCTGCTGAAGAAGTGGGTCAGCAACCGGACGCTGATCGTCGGCGGCCAGTCGGGCAGCGACGCCGTGCTCGCCGCGAACGAACGCGGCCACGACGCGGCCTCCGTCGAACGCGCCGTCGCGCTCTGTCTCGAGCACGGCTTCGTGCCGCACGTCGACTTCCTGTTCGGCCTGCCCGGCGAAGGGCCCGCGGACGTCGAGGCCACCCTGCGCACCATGGACCGCCTCGTCGCGCGCGGCGCGCGCGTGCACGGCCACACCTTCCTGCCGCTGCCGGGCACGCCGTGGCGCAAGGCGGCGCCGGGCGCCTTGACCGATGCCGTGCGCGCGCGCCTGCACCAGCTCGCGTCGCGGGGCCACCTCTACGGCCAGTGGCAGCAGCAGGAGGCCACTGCGCGCGAACTCGCCGCGCGCCGGCCGGGCCGGCAAGACCGCGAGGCTTGATCCTGCGGGCTCTCCAACCGATACCTGCGCCCATGCTCTGAGTGCTCACGTCCCCCCGCAGGATCGCGGTCGTGATCCTCGCCGCGCTGATCGGCTGGTGCCTGCAGTACTTCGCCGGGTTCCAGCAGGCGCTCGTGCTCGGCCTGCTCGCCGGGCTGGTCGTCGCCGGGCTCGTGCCGGCCAATGCGGCCTGCCCGGTGCCGCGCCGCGGCCCGCCGCAGTAGCCGCGGCTTGCGCCGCGGGCTCCCGGGCCGTCGACTGCGTCCATGCTCGGTGAACGCTTCGAGGCCGCCCTGCAGTTCGCCGCCGAACTGCACCGCGCGCAGACCCGCAAGGCCACGGGCACGCCCTACGTCGCGCACGTGCTGGCCGTGACCGCGCTCGCGATCGAACACGGCGCCGGCGAGGACCAGGCGATCGCCGCGCTGCTGCACGACGCGGTCGAGGACCAGGGCGGCCCGCCGACCGCGTCGCGCATCCGCGCGACCTTCGGCGACCGCGTCGCCGACCTCGTGCTCGCTCTCACCGACGCCACCGTGGTGCCCAAACCCCCGTGGCGGCAGCGCAAGGAGCGCTACCTCGCGCACCTGCAGAAGGCCGCGCCCGACGTGCTGCTGCTGTCGGCGTGCGACAAGCTGCACAACGCGCGCAGCATCGTCGAGGACCACGCGGTGGCGGGTCCGGCGCTGTGGGCGCGCTTCAAGGGCGGGCGCGACGGCACGCTGTGGTACTACGAGTCGCTCGCGGCGATCTTCGGCACGCGCGGCCCGGCGCGGCTCGCGGCGCTGCTGCGGGAGCAGGTCGAGCGCATGCGCGGGCTCGCGTGACGGGCCCGGCGCGGCTCACTTCTTCAGCGCCGCCATCCTGTCCTCGACGACCTTCGCGATCGCCGCGGCGAGGTCGGTCAACTGCCGCTTGTTGGCGCCTTTCTCGTTCGCGAAGGACACGCCCACGGCGGCCGTGTACTTGCCTTCCTTCTGGCAGATCGGCACCGTGACGTCGAACTCGCCGACGACGTCGAGAACGACGGGTTCGCCGCGCTTCATCGCGTCGAGGTCCTCTGGATCCGAGGGTTTGCCGCGCTTCTCGGCCAGCGTGCTGGCGACCGCGACCGGGCCGCTGCCGCCGGGCGGCGTGGCGTGGACCGTGAGCCGCGTCACCGCGGGATGGTCCGCGGCGACCGCCTCGACGATCTTCTGGGTGTCGGGGCACGGGGCGCCCGGCGTGCTGTGGCACGCGGCGAACAGCGCGAACAGCGCGACGGTGGAGACGGAACGGAGCGACATGGGGAACACCTCGGCTCGGTGGGGTAGACGGGAAGTCCGGGCGCGCACAGTACCGCCGGCTGGCCGCGCAGGCGAGCGCGGACCCGGTCGCGGCGAGCGCCGTCAGCGCTTCTTCTTCTTGCGCCGCTTCTGCGGCTCGGAGACGCCGCCCTCCGGCGTCGACTCCGGCTGCCGCATCGTCATCTCGAGCAGCGCCTGCTGGCTGCGCCGCGGCGCTTCGCCGTCCGCGCGCACGATGCGCTCGCTGTGGCCCGAGGCCAGCACGCGGCGGCCCTTCACGTTGTCGGCCAGCGACGCGCCCAGCACCTCGTCGACCACGCGCTTCTTGAGCTCGGGGTCGAGGATCGGCGCCGCGACCTCGACGCGGCGGTCGAGGTTGCGCACCATCCAGTCCGCCGACGACAGGTAGACGAGCGGGACGCCGGCGTTCTCGAAGTAGTAGACGCGGCTGTGCTCGAGGAAACGGTCGACGACCGACACGACCGTGATGTTGTCGCTGAGGCCGGGCACGCCGGGGCGCAGGCAGCAGGCGCTGCGCACGCACAGGCGCACCGGGACGCCCGCGCGCGAGGCCTCGTAGAGCGCCAGGATCACCTGGCCGTCGACGAGGTTGTTGAGCTTCGCTCGGATCACCGCGGGCTTGCCGGCCTTCTTGTTGTCGATCTCGTTGCGGATCAGCTGCAGCACCTTCTCGCGCAGCGTGAACGGCGCCACCAGCAGGTGCTCCATGTGCGGCACCCGCGTGTAGCCCGTGATCATGTTGAACGTCTCGGCGACCTCCTCGCCGAGGTCGGCGCGCGCCGAGAGCAGGCCGAGGTCGGTGTAGAGCCGCGCCGTCGTCGGGTTGTAGTTGCCGGTGCCGACGTGGCAGTAGCGGCGCAGCGTGCCGTCGTCCTCGCGGCGCACGACCAGCGTGCACTTCGCGTGCGTCTTGAGCCCGACGATGCCGTAGACGACGTGCACGCCGGCCTGCTCCATGCGGCGTGCCCACTGGATGTTGGCCTCCTCGTCGAAGCGCGCCTTCAGCTCGACGATCGCCGTCACCTGCTTCCGCTGCTGCGCGGCCTCGATCAGCGCCTCGACCAGCGGGTTCTTGCTGCCGGCGCGGTAGATCGTCAGCTTGATCGCGAGCACCTTCGGGTCGCGCGCCGCGAGGCGGATGAAGTCCTCGACCGTGGCGAACGACTCGTAGGGATGGTGCAGCAGGATGTCGCCGTCGCGCAGGTCGCCGAACATCTCGTCGGCGTTGGCCCAGCTCCAGACGCGGCGCGGCGGCGCCGGCGGGTCCTTCAGGTCCGGCTGGTCGGCGATCTGGTGCAGTTCCAGGATGCGGCCCAGGTTGACCGGGCCGTCGCAGAAGTAGACGTCTTCGGGGTCGAGGTTGAGCGCCTTCGTGAAGCGCTCGACGACGTCCGGGTGCGCGCCGGCGTCGATCTCGAGCCGCACGGGCTCGCCGCGGCGGCGCTTCACGAGCTCCTGCTCGATCGAGGTCATCAGGTCCGTCGCCTGCATCTCGTCGACCTCGAGGTTGCCGTCGCGCGTGACGCGGAACGCGCACGCGTGCACCACGTCGAGGCCCGGGAACAGTTCGTGCAGGTTCTCGCGCACGACGTCGGCGGTGAACACGCAGGCGCGCTGCCCGTCGATGTCGGGCAGCCGCAGCACGCGCGGCAGCGAGCGCGGCACCTGCACCACCGCCATGCGCAAGGTGCGCCGCGCCTTCTGCGGGTCGAGCAGCAGCACCGCGAGGTTCAGCGACTTGTTCAGCAGCACCGGGAACGGGTGCGCCGGGTCGACCGCGAGCGGCGTCAGGATCGGGTAGACGTCCTTGCGGAAGTAGCCGTCGATCCACTTCTGTTGCGCCTGGCCCAGCTGCCGGATCGGCCGGAACTCGATGCCCGCCCTGGCCAGCTCGGGCAGCAGCTGCGTGAGCCAGGTCCGGTGCATCGCCGCGGCGAAGGCGTGCGCGGCGACCCGGATCCGTTCGAGTTCCTCGAGCGGTTTGATGGCGTCGGGGTTCTCGCCCTGCAGGCCGGCGTCGACGAGCTCCATGACGCCGGCGACGCGGACCTCGAAGAACTCGTCGAGGTTCGTGCTGGCGATCGCGAGGAACTTCACGCGCTCGAGCAGCGGGTTGGTCGGGTCCTGGGCCTCCTCCAGCACGCGCCCGTTGAACGCGAGCCAGGACTGCTCGCGGTTCGTGAACAGCACGGACTTCTCGAGCGCCGACAGCGGGGCCGTCACCGGGACGGGCGGGGCGGGCGGGACCGGCGGGACCGGCGGCGAGGGCGCTGGGGGCGTCGCCCCGCCGGCGGCCGCCGGGGTCGCCGAGGCCTGCTGGGGCATGGCCGTGACCGCGGGCTCGCCGGGCAGGCTGCCGCCGGCCGGGGCCGGGCCGTCCGGCAGCCGGTGCTGTCGCCCGAGCGGGTCTTCCACCGGGCGTGGGATCTGGATCTCCGGCATCTCGGTCATGGCGGCCTTCGCAGTATCGGCGGGGATTGCACAGGCCGTCAGGGCCGCGCGCCATCTTGTGGAACCTTCTTCACCGATGCTTCACCGGGCGGCGTGGCGACGGTGGCGGGTCTCGGGGTGATTCGTTCCGGATCACGCGTCTTCAGCACGCCGCAAGATCTTCTAGAAGAACGTGTTCAGATCGAATCGGTGCGCCCCCCGGGCTCCGCAGCGACGGGGAAGTCCGGCAGCCGGAGGAGTACGGCAAGCTGACGCCGGACGTGACCGCCGACCTCGCGGCCAGGCCGCGTGGGCTCGTGCTCGTGACCGGACCGACCGGCCCGGGCAAGTCGACGACGCTCGCGGCGATGATCGACTTCGTCAACCAGAACGAGCGCGGCCACGTGCTGACGATGGAGGATCCGCTCGAGTTCGTGCACCCGGACAAGCAGTGCTTCGTCACGCAGCGGCAGATCGGCAGCGACTGCACGTCGTTCCGCGAAGGACTGCGCCGCGCGCTGCGCCAGGACCCGGACGTGATCCTGATCGGCGAGATGCGCGACCTGGAGACGATCTCGATGGCGATCACGGTGGCCGAGACGGGTCACCTCGTGTTCGGCACGCTGCACACGACGAGCGCGATCTCGACCGTCGACCGCATCATCGACGTGTTCCCGACCGATGCGCAGCAGCAGGTGCGCGTGCAGCTCGCGGGCACGCTGCAGGGCGTGATCTCGCAGACGCTGGTCGCCAGGGTCGGCGGCGGGCGCGGCGGGCGGATTCGGTGGGCCGCCGGGGCTGAAGGTCAGGATGCCGGCGCCGGCGAAGAAGTAGTTGGCGGTTCGGCGGCAGATGGTCTGTTGTTACGCACCGCGGACATCGGTAGTAGCAGCGGACCGGCCAGGCCAGACGATGCAGAGCCTGACGGTGTGTCCACGCAGCCTCACCGCGTGGCGCGGAGTTTGCGCTCTGCGGCGCTCCCGCCGCCTCCCGCTTCCGGTCCCGCCATGCAGCCATCTCCGGCCGCCACGGTTCTCGCGTGCTCCTGCCTCGTCGCCGCGCCCTCCGCGCAGGGCCTGATCCTCGACCTGCTGCCTGGCCTCACGACGAACGAGGAAGTGCTCGAGATCCGGGGGATCGCCGGGCACGGAGCAGGTCTGCTGCTCGCGATCGACCAGGAGGGCAGCGGCACGGAGCCGTGGTGGAGCGACGGCACGGCGGCTGGGACGTTCATGTTGAAGGACCTCGCCAGCGGCCATCGCCACTCCGGTCCAGGCGCCAGCGTCGGGCTCGGTGGCCACGTGCTGTTCTTCGCGGCCGACACGCGCCTTGGCCTGTGGCGCACCGACGGCACCGCGGCGGGGACGGTGCGATTGGCTGGACCGCTCAACCTCGCCGAGAACGTGCCGCCCGTGGTGCTCGGCAACGCCGCCTACTTCCTCGCTGGCGGCAGTTCCGGTTCCCCGAGGGCACTGTGGCGCACCGACGGCACCGTGAACGGCACGACGATCGTCGCGGGCGGCCTCTGGGACGGCGAGGGCCTGCGCCGCGTGGGCGCGCGGTTGTTCTTCCGCGTCGGTAGCTACAGCCTGTGGACGTCGGACGGCACCCCGGCCGGCACCTCGTTCGTGAAGGCCTTCTACAACTGGCAACAGCCGGAGGAGATCGGCCCGATCGCCGACGTCAACGGGCGCGCTCTGTTCGCCGCGGACGATGGGCAGGATGGTCGCTCGCTCTGGGTGTCCGACGGCACCGCGGCGGGCACCAGCATCCTGCTGCCCGCCGATTGGCAGGCCGCCGTCGGCCAGCAGATCGTCGTGCTGCAGGGGCGCGCCTACTTCTCGGGCGACGATGGCGTCCATGGCAACGAGTTGTGGTCCACCGATGGCACCGACGTAGGCACGAACCTGGTCGTCGACCTCACGCCTGGGCCGAACAGCAGCTGGGTGAGTGGGCTGTTCGCCGCGCCGACGATGGGCCGGCTGTTCTTCTCGGCCGGCGACTCCGCTCCCGTGCTCGCGCGGGAGCTCTACGTCAGCGACGGCACGGCAGCCGGCACCCAGCTCGTGGACCTGGGGCCGGGGGGCAACCTCAGCGACCCCCGGGGCTTCTGCGACGGTGGTGGCAAGGTCGTGTTCGAGGCGAGAGATTCGGCTACCGGCTTCGAACCCTGGGCGTCGTTCGGGTCGACGGCCAGCACCTGGATGCTGGGGGACCTCTACCCCGGCACTGCGTCGAGCAGCTCGCGCTGGTTCACGGCCTTCGGCGGTGAGGTTGTCTTCGTCGCGGGCGATGCGACCAGTATCGGGCGCTTGTGGACCACCGACGGAACCCCAGGAAATACCCGGCCCTTGCCGCTGCCGCAGGCGATGGCGCCGCTGTCCTCCAACCCGTATCTCCGGGTCAACGGTGGCGGCACGGCATGGCTGCAGACCGCGGCCCCGGGTTTTCCCAGTGGGCTGTGGCTCTCGGACGGAACGGCGGCGACGACGCGAAGGCTGACGCTGACCGGTGCGGCGAGCGGTGGCGCGCTCGGCGAGATGGTGCACTGCCAGGGGACCACGATCGCGGTTGTTGGCAGTGCGCCCTCGACCACGTTGCTGCGGATCGAGGACTCGGGATCCACCACGCTGTTGCGGGCATTCGGCTCCCAGGGCGAGTATCCACGTGCCCTTCGTGCCACGGACTCGCTGGTCTACTTCGCCGCCAGCCATTCCGCGTTCGGGCTCGAGCCCTGGTGCACGGACGGTACTGCCTCCGGCACCCGGATGATCCGCGACATCCGGACCGCGGGCAGCAGTCTGGAGTCCTACCCCGAGATGGCGGCCTTCGGCGACCGCCTCGTCTTCGCTGCGGACGACGGTGTCCACGGCGTCGAGCCTTGGATCACCGACGGCACGGCTGCGGGGACGTTCCTGTTGGCGGACGTGTATCCAGGCTCCTCCGGATGCGACCCGAAGTGGTTCTGCGACATCGGCGGGCACCTGCTGTTCCAGGCGCGGGGTCCGGCGAACGGGGAAGCCATCTGGCGCAGCGACGGGACCCCAGCCGGCACCTTCCCGATCATGCAGCTGGCCTTCGGCATGTCGTTCAGCGCGCAGCTGGCGCCGCTCACCCGTGTGGGTGGCCTGGCCTTCTTCTCGGTCTATGCCTATGGCGACTTCGAACTCTGGCGCACCGATGGCACGACGGCGGGCACGATGCGGGTTCTCCGGTTCCCCAGCAGTTCGCCACCGCCTGACCAGTTCGTGGCCGCGCGAGGCAAGCTGTTCTTCCGCGGCTTCATGCCGAACGAGGATCGCGAACTGTGGGTCAGCGACGGGACCACGGCGGGGACTGCCCTCGTGAAGGACCTGCGCCCCGGCTTCGGCGACGGCGTGGAACTGCTGGTCGCCGCCGGCTCGGCGCATGTCGTGTTCGAGGGAAGCACCCCCGACGGCGGCACCGAGGTCTGGATCAGCGACGGCACCGCGGCCGGCACCATGCCCCTCGTGGACGTCGTGCCGGGTCCCGGCTCGTCGGAGCCCGCTGAGTTCCTGCAGGCAGGTGGGCGCCTCTACTGGAGCGCCTACCATCCCGACACGGGCCGCGAGCTCTACGGCGCGCCGCTTGCCGCCTTCGGCGGCGCGATGTGGGAGCCCTACGGCGCGGGGTGCGGCGGCGCGCACGGCATTCCGGTGGCCGCGGTCGACGGGATGCCGATCCTCGGCAGCACGGACATGGCCTGGACGCTGCGGCGCGCGACGCCCAGCTCGCTCACGTTCCTCTTGCTCGACTTGCAGCGGCGCGACGTTGCCTTGGGCGGCGGCTGTCGCGCGCTCGTCGGGCCCGATGCGTTCTGGTGCATGGGCACCACCGACGGCGGCGGAGCGGCACGGCTCGGCATGCGCATTCCGAACGACCAGAACCTCGCCGGGCTGCACCTGCGTGGCCAGTTCGCCGTGCTCGAGGTGGGTGGCCCGCTCGGCGGCATTGGCACCGCCACGCAGGGAGTGCACGTCCTGATCGGGCGGTGATCGGCCACGCCAGCATTGGCGACGAGGGCAACCTCAGGCAGCGCCCGCCGTGCCGATGCCCACCGCGCGGCTCGGCCTCGGCCACGCGAACGCGTAGCCGCCGATCAGCACGAGGAAGGCGTCCTACAGCAGCAGGCGGTCGAGCCGCGACCTCGCGTCGGCGCTGTCCGACTGCTCGGGGCCGAGCACGACGAACGGCACGAACACCGCTTCGGCGCGCGCGACGTTCGCCACGGCCGTGGCGTCGCCGCGGCACACGTCGACGCAGCGGTTGGTGTCGAGCAGGAGCCTCGTTGCCACTGCTCGGGGTCGATGCGCCGCTGCTCCGCGAGCGCCTGCTCGATCTCCGGGTCGGGTTGCCAGGTGCCCGCCACGCCCGACAGATCGCGTTGCGGCGGCGGGTCGCCGAGCATGCCGAAGGCGCGCAGCAGCGCGTCGATGGTCACCTCGTCGAGGCTCTTGCGCCCGCGCCGCGCCCGCTCGCGGATGGCGCGGTCGAGCGACTTCGGCAGGTTCCTCAGGGTGTACCGCATGCAACACGTGCATGCGATGCCTGCATCGGCGCAAGCGCCTGCGACCTGCGGCACGACGAGCCGGGTTCCTTCCCGACGAAGTCGCCGCAGCACGATGGCCAGGATCTCCACATCAGCCTGTTCCGCTGCGACGATCCGCGCGGCGAGATCCGCGCGCCGATGGGGTTGCCGAGCGCGGCCTCCGTTCCCCTGCGGCCTCGCCACCAGGAGCAAGATCCGAAGAACGAAGACCGGCCACTCGACGGACCGCTTCACCTAGAAGAGCCCGAACTGGAGCCGCAGGCCGTTCGCGGAGTTGATCGCGGTGGTGATGAGGTTCGGGTCGAGTTCGAACTGCACGACCTGGTGGAAGAACACGATGCCGGCGAGGTTCGTGTTGTTCGGCAGCGTGAGGTTCGTCGTGACTTCGCCGCCGAACGGGAACAGCAGGAAGGCGATGTCGGGATAGGCGTACAGGCCGCAGCCCTGGCCGCCGAGCGGGTGCAGGGACGCGAGGGAGAGGTTCGGGTTGGTGAAGCCGTAGAGCACGAACGCGAACGCGTTGCTGACGAGGCCGGTCGTGCGCGATTGGCAGGTCAGGCCGATCCACGGAGCCGGCGTGTAGGTGGTCAGCAGCGGACCAGCGGAACTGTTGCAGCCGGGGCCGGTCGCGGTGACCGTGGCGGGGCAGGGCGTGCGGAAGTCGGCGAGGTAGTTGGCGGATTGGCTGTTCGCCGACGTGAATTGGCCTCCGATGTAGAGGTCCGTGATGCCCTGCGTACAGAGGGAATAGACCGCGCCGTTGAAGCTGTTGCCCAGGGCGACCCACGAGGTGCCGTTCCAGCGCACGAGGTAGTTGCCTGCTCCCGACCCCCAGCTCGATTCGGTGCCGCCGGCGACCAGATCGCCATTCGGCAGCGAGTTCACCGCCCTTGCCGTGCCGGAGAAAGAGCCACCGAGTTGCGTCCAGTTCGTCCCATCCCAACGGCTGACGCGGGTGTATTGCCCGGCGATCAGGTGCCCGCCCGGCAGCACGTGCAGGGACCTCACGTAGTTGACACCCCCACTACCCATGGACTGCCAGGAGCCACCGTCCCATCGCGCGATGTACGGACGGTAGTTCCCGCCTGCATGCGTGAATTCACCACCTGCCACGATGTCGCCATTCGGAAGACTCGCCAGCGCACTGATGGAGCCGCCGCTGACGCCCGAGCCGAGGCTCTGCCACGTCGTCCCGTTCCACTTGGCGACGTAGGACGTGGGGGAGCTGAACGTGCCTCCGGCGACGATATCGCCGTTGGCGAGGACCGCGAGCGCATGCACTGTGCTGGTCATCCCCGAGCCGATCGGTTGCCACGACGACCCGTTCCACCGCGCGACGTAGTTCGCCGTGCCGCCACCCGCGGTCGTGAAGTTGCCGCCGGCGAGCACGTCGCCACCGGCGGTCACCGCCAGCGCATAGACGATCGAGTTCATGCCCGCACCCATCGCCTGCCACGACGTGCCGTCCCAACAGGCTACGTACCGCACCCCGTCCACCACGGTGAAGTCGCCGCCCGCGACGAGGTTCCCGTTCGGCAGCGCGACCAGCGCTCGCACCTGCCCCCCTGACAGCCCCGGCATGCCCTTGCCCACCGTCTGCCAGTAGCTGCCGTCCCAACGCGCGACGTAGTTCACGGTCACGCGGTCCGCGAGCGTGAAGTCGCCGGCGGCGGCGAACAGGCCGCTCGGCAACGGCGTCACCGAGCGCACGGTTCCGCCCATGCCTTCACGGTAGGCGGCCCAGCCCGTGCCGGTCCAACGCGCCACGTTGTTCGCGGTGGTGCCCGAGGCGGTCGTGAACGCGCCCCCGGCGATCAGGTCCCCACCCGTCAGCCGCGCGAGCGAGTGCACCGGCCCCGTCGTGCCCGTGCCCATCGCGACCCACGCGGTTCCGTCCCACCGCGCCACGCGGTTCACCGTGGTGGTGCCGGCCGCCGTGAAGTTGCCGCCGGCCACGAAGTCCCCGTTCGCCAACTCCCCGACCGCTTGCACGGTCCCGTTCATGCTGCCGCCGAGGATCGTCCAGAAGTTGCCGTCCCAGCGCGCCACGTAGTCCGCGGGCGTGCCGCCGACCGTGAACGTGCCGCCGGCCAGCACGTGGCCGTTGGCCAGCGTCACCAGCGCGCGGCCGACCGCCGCGACGCCGAGCCCGGGGTTCTGCCAGGCGGTGCCGTTCCACTGCGCGAAGCCGTTCGCGGGCGTGGCTCCAGCGACCGTGAACGCGCCGCCCGCGAGAAGGTGGCCGTTCTGCAGGATCGTCAGCGCGTGGACCGCGCCGTTCAGGCCGACGCCGAGCACCTGCCAGCCGGAGCCGGTCCAGCGCTGCACGTTGGTCCCGGAGGCCGCGTAGAGCGCACCGGCAGGTGACGCCGCGAGCGCCACGACGCCCGTCAGGCTGCCGAGTCCGGCCCACGTCTGCGTGCCGAGGTCATAGGCCGCGACCCCGTTGCAGGCCACCGCGCCGGCCTGCGTGAAGCTGCCGGCGACCACGAGTCGCGGGCCCTGCGGGCCACTGCCGTCGGGATCCCAGAGGGTCGACGTCGTCACGGCGCCGTTGACGCCGAACGCACCCTCGGGGACCCACTGCGTATTGCACTGGGCGGGCGCCGATGTCGCGGCCACCATGGTGGCGGCCAGAACCAGGAGGGGAGGGGATCGGCGCAAGGCGCCGGCGCAACAACGAGTGGAGTCGTGCATGGTGGTCAGGTCTCCGGGCATCCCTTGTCCGGGTCGATCGCAACACAAGCACCGCGGGTCCGCGCCGTCAATCCGGCAAGCGGCCACCTCGCGGCACGCCAGACCGCGCGAGCCCCGACCCGGCGGCCGCGCGCACGGAGCCGCGGCTCACCGCGACCGGGCGCGCCACGGGCAAGATCCCGCCAACACCTCTGCCGCCGCCGCCGTAAGGTGCGCGTCCCCGCATGGCCCGGCCCCTCGCCTCCGCCCTCGCGTTCCTGCCGCTCGCCGCGTTCGCGCCCGCGCAGGGTCCCGCGCCCGGCGCCGTGCGCCGCACCGCACAGGTCGGGCGGATCGCCGAGGCCGCCGCGCCGCGCATCGACGGCCACCTCGAGGATCCGTGCTGGGCCGACGCGCCCGCGATCGGCGAACTCACGATGGTCGAACCGTGGGAAGGCCGCGCGCCCACGCAGCGCACCGTCGTGAAGTTGCTGCACGACCGGCACAACCTCTACATCGCGCTGTCCTGCTTCGACGACCGACCCGACGAGATCCGCGCGTCGATGCGCGCGCGCGACGCGATGCTCGACCCCGACGACCGCGTCGAGATCCTGCTCGATCCGTTCGAGAACCGCCGCACCGCCTACTTCTTCCAGATCGGGGCCGGCGGCTCGATCGGCGACGCGCTGATCTCGAACAACGGCACGCGGTTCGACAAACCGTGGGACACGATCTGGAGCGGCGCTGTGAAGGTCACCGGTGCGGGCTGGATGGCCGAGATCGCGATCCCGTTCCGCAGCCTGCCGCGGCTCGACGGCGCGCGCGCGTGGGGCTTCGACATCAAACGCGTCGTGCGCACGCGCCACGAGGAGTACCAGTGGGCGAACGCCTCGCAGTCGACGCCGTTCTACCGGCCGAGCGAGTGCGGCACGGTCGAGGGGTTCGGCGAGATCGACGGCGGCATCGGCCTCGAACTCGTGCCCTACGCGGGCGCCACCGCGGCACGCGACCGGGGTGCTGCGGACCCGGGCTCCCACGTCGATCCCGACGCGGGCGGCGACCTCTACTACCGGCTCTCGCCGTCGCTGACGCTGGCGGCGACGCTGTTCACCGACTTCGCCGAGACCGAGAACGACGACCGCCAGATCAACCTGACCCGCTTCCCGCTGTTCTTCCGCGAGAAGCGCGATTTCTTCCTCGACGGCATCGGCTACTTCGGCTTCGGCGCGTCCTATGCCGGCAGCACGACGTTCCTGCCGTTCTTCTCGCGGCGCATCGGGCTGGCGCGCGACGGCACCGAGATCCCGCTGCTCGGCGGCGTCAAGCTGACCGGCGAGGTCGGGCCGTTCGAGGTCGGCGTGCTCGACGTGCAGGCGGACCGCACCGCGGCGCAGGGCAGCGAGAACCTCGCGGTCGCGCGGGTCAAGTACGCGATCGGCGAGGAGACCACCGTCGGCGTGCTCGGCACCGCGGGCGATCCGGCGGGCATGGGCGAGAACCAGGTCGCGGGCGTCGACTTCTACCACCGCGTCAGCCGCTTCGTCGGCGACATGGACCTGCGCGCGAACGTCGACGTCGCGGGCTCGTGGGGGACCGCGGGCGCGGACGACGGCGAGAGTTTCGGGGCCCAACTCGACAGCCGCGGCCGCGAATGGGAATGGGCCGCCTCCGTGCGCTGGATCGCCGACGACTTCCGCCCCGCGCTCGGTTTCGTGCGGCGGCGCGGCTCGCGCGCGTCGATGCTGCAGGTCGAGTACGAACCGCGGCTGCCCGAGGGCGGCGCCGTGCGCAACCTGGCCTTCGAGGTCGGGGCGCGGCGCCAGGACACGTGGGAGGGCAGCACGCAGGACGTGTCGTTCGAGGTGGAGAAGCTCGGCCTCGAGTTCCACGACGGCGACGCGGCCTACCTGTACGGCGCGCGTTCGTTCGAGCGGGTCGACGAGGACTTCCTGCTGTTCCGCGATTCGACGCCGGTCGGCGCGGGCGACTACTGGGCGACGCGCGGCGGGCTCGCGCTGCGGTCGTCCGGGGCGCGGCCGTGGAACGGCTCCCTGCGCGCCGAGACGGGCGACTTCTACGACGGGCGCGCCGGCGAGATCGAGGTCGAACTGGACTGGCGCGCGTCGGCGCTGCTGCACCTGGGCGGCGGTTACGGGACCACCGCCGTCGACCTCGGCCCGGGTCGCGCGTTCACGACCCACGTCGGATCGGGCCGGCTCGACCTGCACTTCTCGCCGGCTCTGAGTCTCTACAACCTCGTGCAGTTCGACAACGAGTCGAACCTGCTCGGCTGGCAGAGCCGCCTGCGCTGGATCTACGCGCCGGGCTGCGACTTCTTCGCCGTGCTCGGCGCGAGCTGGCAGCGCGACGAGCAAGGATCGGTGGCGCCGGACGAACAGTCGCTCGCCTTGAAGGTCGCCCACTCGCTGCGCTTCTGAGCCGGTTCGCCCGCCGCAACGCGGCGAACCGCCGGTGCCGCCGCACGGTTGCCCGGGCGCCGCCGCGGACTATCAGCACCGTCGAGCCGGGCGCAGCCGGCCCCGGCGCGCGCGCCCCAGTAGACTGTATTGCCCACCTGCGTATCCAGGCACCCCACATGCGCACCTTCCTTCTGTCGTTCGTCTGGCTCGCCACCGCGCTCGCGGCCCAACCGCCGACGGTCACGACGCCGAACCCGGTCCAGCCGCAGAACGTCGATCGTCCGTTCCCGGGCGGCATCGGCCACTACCAGCAGTGGTACGCGGCGAGCGAGTTCATGACCGGTTTCACGACCCCCGTGCGCATCGAGCAACTCGAGTTCTTCGCCGGGTCGTCGAACTCGTCGAACGCGACGACGATCGACATGGAGGTCTGGATGGGGCACGGCAACTCGCTCGGCCTCACGAGCACCTTCGCGAGCAACTTCAGCAGCCCGCCCGTCGTCGTGTGGCCGCGAGCGAACGTGCAACTGCTCGCCGGCGCGCCCGGCGCGGTCGTCATGACCGTGCCGTTCCTGAACCGGTTCACGTGGGACCGCGCGCGGTCGATCGTGGTCGAGATCCGCATCTTCGGCAACAGCCGCGCGAACTCGCCCTTCCTGTACAACCTGCGCGGCACGGCTGCGGGCATCGGCACCACGGCGCGCAACTACGTCGCGGGCAATGCGACGGCCCCGGTCGGCACCGTGCAGCAGTACGTCGGCATGGTCACGCGCTTCACGGGGCGGCCCGGGGGGGTGATCGACTTCGGCGTCGGCTGCCCGGGGGAAGGCAACTTCGTGCCGCGCAACACCTCGGTGAACATCCCCTTCCCCGGCACGGTCTGGAACAACCAGCTCACGCAGGCCGCTTCGCAGCGTTTCGCGCTGTTCGCGATGGGCCTCAGCAACACGCAGACCAGCTCGCAGCCGCCGATCCCGCTGCCCGCCGACCTGGGCCCGATGCTGGGCATCGGGCCGACCGCCTGCGACCTGCTCGTCGATCCGTTCGCGACCTTCGCCGCGATGACCGTCGGCGGGGGGGCCGGTTCCGGCGCGGCGACGCTGCCGATCACGATGCCGGCCATGACGGTGTTCATCGGCCTGTCGATCTACACGCAGTGGCTCGTCGCCGACCCGCTGAGCAGCAACGGCGTGATCGCGGTGACCCAGGGCGTGTGGTGCATCGTCGGCTGACGGCAGGCGGCTGCCGGACGCCGCTGCCCGACGCGAACACGGCCTGACCAGGGCACTTGCGCGCCCCGGGGCGGCCGGCGCGCCGGCGGTGGCATTGCCGCCGGGGCCGTCCGGCAGTGCGGGCCAGCGCAACGCCCGACACCGGCGCGGGGG